>DCVY01000259.1:0-1215 GCA_002327945.1 Acidovorax delafieldii
TCACCCAAAAGGTGAACGCCATCGGAGCCATCCACGATAGATTTCATGCGGCTTGCCAAGGGATACAAAGCGGTCAACTGCTGTTTTTAGGTTGAAGCACAGGGCCGGTGCAGGGTTCCTGCGGGTGCAGCCCACGGGCAGGGGAATGCAGTGCTCTGTCGAAGGCGGATGTTTCACGTGAAACTGTCCAGCCGAGCACGGGTCGCACAGATGACGCAATGGCCGGGGGCAGCGCCCGTGGGCGTGCACCAGCCAAAGGTGGGAAAATTGGCGGCTTTCCGCTGCACGGCCCGCAAGGCCGGCGCTGGGCCGGCACCAGGGCGCCGGTGCTTGGTTTGTGGCTGGTGTTTGGATGTGGGCCGGTGGGCCCTGGAGTTGTCCCATGTTGTATCCCCAGGAATTTGATGTGATCGTTGTCGGCGGTGGCCATGCGGGCACCGAGGCCGCGCTGGCTGCCGCGCGCTTGGGGCAAAGAACGCTGCTGCTCACGCACAACATCGAGACGCTGGGGCAGATGAGCTGCAACCCCAGCATTGGCGGCATCGGCAAGGGCCACCTGGTGAAAGAGGTGGATGCGCTGGGTGGCGCCATGGCGCTGGCCACGGACGAGGGCGGCATCCAGTTCCGCATTCTCAACAGCAGCAAGGGCCCCGCCGTGCGCGCCACGCGGGCGCAGGCTGACCGCATCCTGTACAAGGCCGCCATCCGCCGCATGCTGGAGAACCAGCCGAATTTGTGGCTGTTCCAGCAGGCCGTGGACGACCTGATGGTGCAAGGCGACCGCGTGGTGGGGGCTGTGACGCAGGTGGGTATCCGCTTTCGCAGCCGCACGGTGGTGCTGACGGCGGGCACTTTCCTGGACGGCAAGATCCATGTGGGCCTGAACAACTACGCGGCCGGCCGGGCGGGGGACCCACCTGCGGTGTCGCTGTCGGCGCGTCTGAAGGAGCTGAAGCTGCCCCAGGGTCGTCTGAAAACCGGTACGCCGCCCCGGCTGGACGGGCGCAGCATCGACTTCTCCAAATGCGCCGAGCAGCCCGGCGACGGCATGCCCGGCGGCGTGAACGAAGGCACCGTGCCCGTGTTCAGCTTCATGGGCAATGCAGCCATGCACCCGCGCCAGATGCCTTGCTGGATCACCCACACCAACGAGCGCACGCACGACATCATCCGCAGCGGCTTCGACCGCAGCCCCATGTTCACCGGCAAGATCGA
>DCVY01000259.1:1289-2481 GCA_002327945.1 Acidovorax delafieldii
AGCAGTTTTGAAACGCGTCAGATCCAGGGGCTGTTCTTTGCCGGGCAGATCAATGGCACCACGGGCTACGAAGAGGCGGCGGCGCAGGGCTTGTTTGCCGGCATCAACGCTGCGCTGCAGTGCCGGGGCGAGCCTGCCTGGCTGCCTGGCCGCGACGAGGCCTACCTGGGTGTGCTGGTGGACGACCTCATCACCAAGGGCGTGACCGAGCCCTACCGCATGTTTACCAGCCGGGCCGAGTTTCGTCTGCAACTGCGCGAAGACAACGCCGACATGCGTCTGACCGAAGCAGGGCGGCGCATGGGCCTGGTGGACGATGCCCGCTGGGACGCGTTCAGCCGCAAGCGCGACGCGGTTTCACGTGAAACAGAGCGTTTGAAAGCCACCTGGGTGAACCCGCGCAACCTGGCTGCGGCGGAATCGGAGCGGGTGCTGGGCAAGCGCATCGAGCATGAGTACAACCTGTTCGAACTGCTGCGCCGCCCGGACGTGAACTATGCCAACCTGATGTCTCTGGACGGCGGCAAGTACGCATCCAGCGATGTTTCACGTGAAACGCTGGGCGAATTGAGTGCGCCGGTGGTGGAGCAGGTGGAGATTGCCGCCAAGTATTCGGGCTATATCGACCGCCAGAAGGGCGAGGTGGAGCGGGCTGCGCATTTCGAGAGGCTGCGCCTGCCTGCCGAACTGGACTACATGCAGGTGACAGCCCTGAGCATCGAGGCACGCCAGGTGCTCAGCCGCCACCGGCCCGAGACCCTGGGCCATGCCTCGCGCATCACGGGCATCACGCCGGCGGCAATTTCGCTGCTGATGGTGCATTTGAAGAAGGGCGGTTTCAAGGAGTTTGCCGTGAACCCGATGGCTCCGACTTCGCCCGCCAAGGCAGAAGGGGAGTTGGCGGCATGACGACAGCAGTGACCAACGACGCGCTGCGCGCGCAGTTGCAGGCCGGCGCCGAGGCGCTGGCTCTGGGGCTGACCGATGCCCAGATCACCCAGTTGCTGGATTTCCTGGCCCTGCTGCAGAAGTGGAACAAGGTCTACAACCTCACGGCCGTGCGCGACCCGCGGGAGATGCTCACACACCACCTGCTCGACAGCCTGGCGGCGGTGGCGCCGCTGCGCCGCCAGGTAGCGGCATTGCAGCAGGGCGGGGCGCGTGCGCCTGTGCGCTTGCTCGACGTGGGCTC
>DCVY01000259.1:2579-3181 GCA_002327945.1 Acidovorax delafieldii
GTCTGGCTGGCCATGAAAGGCAAGCACCCAGAGGATGAAATTGCCGCCTTGCCCGCCGATGTGCAGGTGTTTCACGTGGAACAGCTCACTGTGCCGGGGCTGGATGCCGAGCGCTGCATCATTTGGATGCGGCCAGCCACAGCGCCCGTGGCTTAAACTCGCCGCATCGTTCTCCTGGGTCGCCACGGCCGCAGCCATTGCACTGATGCCGGAATGTGGCGACTGTCTTTCGCGCCGGCTTTGGCTTCGAACGGGCCATTTTCAAATAAACCCACCAGCATCCACATGGCCAAGATTTTTTGCGTTGCCAACCAAAAGGGTGGCGTTGGCAAGACCACCACCACCGTCAACCTCGCCGCCGGCCTGGCCAAGATCGGCCAGCGCGTGCTGATGGTGGACCTCGACCCGCAGGGCAATGCCACCATGGGTTCGGGCGTGGACAAGCGCACGCTGGAGCTTTCGGTGTACGACGTGCTGCTCGAATCCGCATCCGTGAAAGAGGCGGCCGTGTTGGCGGACAAGTGCGGCTACCGGGTGCTGGGTGCCAACCGTGAACTGGCCGGCGCCGAGGTGGAGCTGGTGACGCTGGAGCACCGCGAAAA
>DCVY01000259.1:3257-3606 GCA_002327945.1 Acidovorax delafieldii
CAGGTGCACGCCAACCTCAATGCCGACCTGCAGATCATCGGCCTGCTGCGCGTGATGTTCGACCCGCGCATCACGCTGCAGCAGCAGGTGAGCGACCAGCTCAAGGGCCACTTTGGCGACAAGGTGTTCAACAGCGTGATCCCGCGCAACGTGCGCCTGGCCGAGGCACCCAGCTACGGCCTGCCCGGCGTGGTGTTCGACCCGGCGGCCAAGGGCAGCCAGGCGTTTGTCGAGTTTGCGCAGGAAATGGTCGAACGCGTGCAGGGCATGCCTGCGGCGGCGGCTTCCATAGCCAAAATTGCCTCTGGCGCTTGATGGCCAAGCGCTGATAGCTATTGAATTAATAGTA
>DCVY01000242.1:0-1133 GCA_002327945.1 Acidovorax delafieldii
GATCGGGGCGCCAGGCAAGACTGAGCGCTGCGGCTCCAACAGCACCTGCGTGCTGTTGGACAGCGCGAAGAAGGCCTGTCTCCGCCAGGCCTGCACCCTGCACGGGCGAGGACGCTGCGGGCTTACTGCCCGTACTGCCCGCAAGGAGGAGCAACGCCGCATGGCGCCCCGAGCGCGGTGCTGGCGGGTGCATAGCGCTCTCACCCAAAAGGTGAACGCCATCGAAGCCATCAACGATAGATTGCATGCGGCTTGCGAAGGGATACAAAGCGGTCAACTGCCGGTTTTAGGCTAAGCCGTCCGAAACGGGCTGCGTGCCTGCAGGTGCTCCAGATACTCTTGCACGCCGGCGCCCTCGCGTGCGAGAAAGCGCTCCACCGCATCGGCGAACGCCGGGTGTGCCAGCCAGTGCGCGCTGGTCGCCTGCACGGGCAGCAGGGCGCGGGCCATCTTGTGTTCGCCTTGGGCGCCGCCTTCGAAGCGCTGCACTCCATGCGCAATGCACCAGTCCAGCGGACGGTAGTAGCAGGCTTCGAAATGCAGGCAGTCCACACGTTCCAGCGCGCCCCAGTAGCGGCCGTAAGCGGTGCGGGGTGGTTTTTCGCAGCGATGTGGGTTGCTGGCGCTGGATGGCGCAGCGTCAATGGCTATCAAACTGCTGGCAATGGGTCGGCCATCGCGCTCGGCGATGAACAGCAGCCATTGCTCAGGCATGCGCTTGGCCATCTGCCGGAAGAAGGCACGCGTAAGGTAAGGCGGGTTGCCATGCTCCAGATAGGTGCGTTCGTAGCAGCGGTAAAAAAAGTCCCAGTCGGCTGGTGTGATGGCGACTCCCAGCGCCCAGCGGAACGTGACGCCAGCCTCGGCCACGCGCCGGCGTTCCTGGCGTATCTTCTTGCGCTTTTCCTGGGTGAGGCCGGCCAGGAAAGTGTCGAAATCCTGATAAGACGCATTCTTCCAGTGAAACTGCACCGTATGCCGCAGCATCAGTCCTTGCCGGGCACTGGTCAGCACATCGGCATCGCTGGCGAACAGCACATGCAATGACGACAGGCCTTCGTCTTCGCACCACTGGCGCAGCGCTTGCACCAGCCGCTGGCGCGTGGTGTCGTCGCGCGCCAGTAGCCGGGCGC
>DCVY01000242.1:1203-3661 GCA_002327945.1 Acidovorax delafieldii
CAGGTATTCATGGCGCATGAAGGGGGTGGGGTGCGATTGCTGCGCCAGCAGGGCATTCCAGGCGCTGGCGTCCACCTCCAGCGGCGATGCCAGTATGCGCGCGATAATGGCGCTTTCAGCCATGCCGCCTCCATCGGCCGCCGCTGTGCGCGGGGCACTGAGGGGTGGCGGTGTTCAACCTGGCCGCAAGGGCCGATTCCAGTGTCATGACGCTCTCCATTTGCACCGCTCAGTTCAATTTTGTCGTGGGCGATATGCCCGGCAATGCGCACAAAATCATCGCTGCCGCGCGTGAAGCCCATGCGCAGGGCGCGCGCCTGTTGCTGACGCCCGAACTGGCCATCTGTGGCTATGCAGCGGAAGACCTGTTTTTGCGCCCTGCGTTTCTTGCAGCCTGTGATGATGCCGTGAAAGCCGTGGCCCGCGAGACCGCGGGGTTGAATGGCCTCGTGATCGTGCTGGGCCATCCGCAGAAGCTGGCCGCTGGTGACCCGGCGTTCAGCCCCTGCCTGAATGCGGCCAGCGTGCTGCGCCATGGCCAGATCGAGCAGACCTATGCCAAGCGCGAGCTGCCCAATTACCAGGTGTTTGATGAGCGCCGCTATTTCGTTGCGGGCCAGTCGCCCTGCGTGTTCGAGGTGGAGGGTGTGAGGGTCGGGCTGCTGATCTGCGAAGACGCATGGTTTCCAGAGCCTGCACGCGCTGCCGCTGAGGCGGGTGCGCAATTGCTGGCGGTGATCAATGCATCGCCATTTCACCTGGGCAAAAGCGCCGAGCGCGAGAAAACCATGCGCGAGCGGGTGGCCGAGACAGGCCTGCCGCTGGTTTATGCCCACCTGGTGGGCGGGCAGGATGAAGTGGTTTTTGAAGGCCGCTCGTTTGCCCTGAATGCCGATGGCGCGGTGGCGGGGCGCGCCCCCGGTTTTCAGGAAAAACTGGTGTTTATGCAGATAAATAAAGCGCAAGACGCTATCACAATANNAAAAATGGTTTTCCGGGCGCATTGCTGGGCTTGTCGGGCGGCATAGATTCGGCGCTGGTGCTGGCCATTGCGGTCGATGCCCTTGGCGCTGACAAGGTGCGCACCGTGATGATGCCCTCGCCCTACACCGCGGACATCAGCTGGATTGACGCGCGTGACATGGCCGAGCGCATGGGCGTACGCCATGACGAAATCGTGATCGCGCCCCAGTTCGAGTCCTTCAAGGCCGCGCTGGCGGGCCAATTTTCCGGCCTGCCCGAGGACACGACCGAAGAGAACCTGCAGGCGCGCATCCGCGGCATGCTGCTCATGGCGCTGTCGAACAAGTTCGGCTCCATCGTGCTGACCACCGGCAACAAGAGCGAGATGGCCACGGGCTACTGCACCCTGTATGGCGACATGGCGGGCGGCTTTGCCCCCATCAAGGACGTGGCCAAGACCCGGGTGTTTGCCCTGGCGCGCTGGCGCAACGACCACGACCCCTATGGCACGGTGGCAAACCCCATTCCCGAGCGCATCATCACGCGCCCGCCCAGCGCCGAGTTGCGCCCGGACCAGAAAGACCAGGACAGTTTGCCGGCCTATGAGGTGCTCGATGCAATCGTGGCACGCTACATGGAGAATGACGAGCCGATAGAGTCCATCATTGCCGCCGGGTTCGAACGCGCTGATGTCGAGCGCGTCACCCGGCTGATCAAGCTCAACGAATACAAGCGCCGGCAGGCTCCTGTGGGCGTGCGCGTGACGCGCCGCAGCTTCGGCAAGGACTGGCGCTACCCTATCACCAGCAAATTCAGGGCCTGACGGGCATCCGTCAGGCACACCGTTTTTTTATATCTTTCAGGAACCCTCCCCATGAAAATGATCACCGCCATCATCAAGCCGTTCAAGCTCGAAGAAGTCCGCGAAACCTTGGCCGAATGCGGTGTGACTGGTCTCACCGTGACCGAAGTGAAGGGTTTTGGCCGCCAGAAGGGCCATACCGAGCTTTACCGGGGGGCGGAGTATGTGGTGGATTTTCTGCCCAAGGTAAAGGTCGAAGTCGTGGTCAAGACCGAAGATCTGGAGCGCTGCGTGGATGCCATCGTCAGCGTGGCGCGCACGGGCAAGATTGGTGACGGCAAGATTTTCGTGACGGAAGTGGAGCGCGTGGTGCGCATTCGCACGGGCGAGCTGGACGACGCTGCGGTCTGAACGGTTTTCAGGGCTCCCTTTGAGGGGCGCAGACCGGGCCGGTGATCCATCCGCCCGGCTGAACCATCAGATGACGGAGCGCAGCGGCACTTGTTCCTGGCTCAGGCCGGCCGACTGTACCAAGGCGCGCAGCAGCGCATCGCTGTCGGTTGCGGTGTGCAGCAGGTCCATTTGCCACTCGCCCATGAAGCCGCTGGCCACGCTGGTCTGCAAAAAGGCCAGCAAGCCGTCGTAGTAGCCGCCCACGTTGAGCAGGCCCAGCGGCTTGTTGTGGTAGCCCAG
>DCVY01000242.1:3752-8992 GCA_002327945.1 Acidovorax delafieldii
CCGCTGCGCCCGCCACCATAGACGAGTTGCCCGCCATGCGATCCGATCCACTGGCCCACGGCAGAAGCCGCCTGGGCAAACGCAGTGCTCTCGCCAGTGCGGGAGCCACAGTACACACAGATCGAAAAAACCGGCTCAGCCATGGAAAAACCTCTGAAAAAGAGCTGCAGACCAGATGCCGATGGACAGCAGCAGCGACAGCAGCACTGCCGCGCTGCCCATGTCCTTGGCGCGTTTGGAAAGGTCGTGCCACTCGGGGCCGATGCGGTCGATGGCGGTTTCGATGCCGGTGTTGAGCAGTTCGACGATCATCACGATCACCACCGAACCCGCCAGCAGCGCTACCTCCACCCAGCTTTGGCCCAGCCAGAACGACAGCGGGACCAGGACCACGGCCGCAATGGCTTCCTGACGAAATGCCTTCTCGTTCCAGCCGGCACGCAAGCCCGCGAGCGAGTAGCCGGTGGCATGCCAGATCCGTTTCAGTCCGGACCGTGCCTTGTGCGGGTTGGCGGGCGGGAGGTGCAATGGGTCGAGCGACTGCATTCGGCAATTGTCGGGCGCAGATATGTCTGGCAAGGAACTGTCCGGCAAGGGCTTATTTTTTTGCAGGTTCATGGTGCACCAGGCGGGTACCCGCAAGCGCATCGTGCCAGAACTGTTGCTGTGGGTGAAAGCGGCTCAGCAGCGCCCACACCGCGACCCATCCCAACACAATCACCGTGGACTCGCCGCCCAGCAGCGAAAAGGGTGCCACGGCGGCCAGTGGCGGCAGAAACCACAGCCAGGAAAGAGCGTAGCGCAGCAGTGCGCGACGCTGGGTGAGCGGACGGCCGGCACGGTCCACCACACGGATGTTCCAGGTTTTCATGGCCAGGGTCTGGCCCTTGGCCCAGAACCAGGTGAAGTAGATGCCAAACACCACGAACAGGAATGCCTGCAGGGCGTGGCGGTTGTCCATGGCATTGCGGGTCTGGCTCAGGGTTCCAAACAGGTAGCCGGCGATGAAGACCACGCCGAACATCAGGATGCCTTCGTACATCCAGCATGCCATGCGGCGGACCAGGCCGGGGGCCTGGAAGTTCAACAGGGGAGGGTCAGCGCAAGACAGCGCTTGTGTCGAGGGCAAGGCGGACATGCAGGTTACTGGGGTGTCAGGAGGGGGGCATCGGGCACCGCAGGGGTCGCATGTTCGCTCGCTGCTGGCGTGGCTGACAGTGGCGGCAGCGTCATTGGCACCGCCACAGGCACGGTGACCGGAGAAGTCTCCACCACGGGAGCAGAAGATGGAGCGGGAGAGCCGTGGATGCCCCCACCCACCGCAGGAGCGACCGGCACTGGCACTGCAACGCGCGGGGGCAAATTCTGGATGGGTGGAATCTTGGGCTGATTAGGGCGATTGGGGTTGACCTCCGAGGCCGCTGGAATCTGTGCGAGCTTGCGGGCGGGCACTGGTTTGAGCGCGGTGGCTGCACCTTGCGGTTTGGGGGGCGCGCTCGCCGCCAGCTTGCGCTTTTCTTCATCGCTCAGCGCCTGGTAGGCCTGCCATTGGGCGAGCTTGTTGTCTCGGGCCAGGCGATTGGAATCGGCGTAGTTGAGCCGTGCCTGATTGCGCTGTTGTGCGCTCAGGCTGGCCCACTCTGTCATGCGGTCATGCAGTTTTTCCTGTTCCTGTTTAGGCAGTGTCGGGAAGGTCTGGGCCAGGGCGAGCCAGCGTTTTTTTTGCACCTCGCTCAGCAGTGCCCATCGCTCCGCCAGCGGGTAAAGCGCCAGTTTTTGCGGCGTGTTCAGGACTTCCCAGCCCGGGCCAGCAGGGGCCGGCGTGGGAGGGGCTGCCGTCTTGCCAGATGCCCCTTTGCCGCTGGACTTGGGGGCCAGCGCGGCGGCTGGAAGCACGGTGCCGGGCGCCATGCGTACCTGGTTGAGCACCGCCACGCCGCCTGCTGCGAACGCACCTAAAAGCACCAAAGCCAGCACAAAGGCTGGCATGGCGGGGCGCGCGTCGGGTGGACTTGTGTGCATGCAGTAAAAGCGGAGGCAATCAGTTGCTGGTATAGGTGGTTTTGAGGAACTGTACAAAACCTGGGTCGGAGTAAGCCGCCGGGGGCAGCTCGTCGGTCAACAGGGCTGCGTCGACTTCCGCGACCTCATTGTTGCCTTGTTCGTCCTGGGCTGTGTTGATGACCACCAAGCCTACCAGCAGGGCCATCACGGGAATGGCCGAAACCAGGGCGCTCCACCAGCCACCCCGCTCGTTGCCACCACCGAGCACTGCAGTGTTGCCTGCGTGCATGACTGCGGGCGCAGCGCGACGCACCGGTACGATGACTTTGCGCTTTGCTAATGCCTGCATGCGGGCGGCGCGAAGTCGCTCGGAAATATCGTAGGGCAGGTCGTCCGTGCCACTGGTCAGCCGCGCAGCAACGCGGCGGGCGAAACGGTCTGCCGCCAATTCGGAGGGGAGAGGGTTTGCGGTGTTCATGGTTCGATTCCTTTTGCCTTCAGTGCCTTGCTGAGGGTCTGTACTGCACGAAAACAGTGCGTTTTGACGCTGCCTTCGGTACAACCCATGGCAGCTGCTGTTTCTGCGACATCCATTTCTTCCCAGTAACGCATGAGAAACGCTTCCCGTTGACGTGCCGGCAACCCCTCAATTTCTTCTTCGATGTCTTTGAAGATCTGCGCACGCTGGGCCAGATTCTCCGCGCTTTCTGCCCGGTCCCCATTGTCGGGGCCTGCATAGGCTTCGAGCAAATCAAATTCCGAGCCATCGTCGCCCGGTCCATCAAAGTCACTCATGCTCGAAAACAGGGCATTGCGGGTCTTTTGGCGGCGAAACCAGTCCAGCGTGCAGTTCGACAGGATGCGCTGAAACAGCATGGGCAGCTCGCTTGGGGGCTTGTCTCCGTAGTGCTCGGCCAGCTTGAGCATGCTGTCCTGAACGATGTCCAGGGCCGCTTCCTCATTGCGGACGTGATAGACCGAACGCTTGAAAGCGCGCTTTTCTACACTTTTGAGGAATTCGGAGAGTTCTTGTTCGGTTGCCAAGAGGAGTCAGCCCGGGAGGGTCGATGCGGCCATTGGAGAAGGCATGGCGCAGCACTTAGAATCCGGCGATTATCGCATTGAGTGCTGAATTTTCCGGAAATGGCTGGTTTTGTGCGTGTTGCAGTGCGATAATTTCACTTGCAATTCAAAAGGCAAACGGGTCACGGTCCGGCGCGGCAATCATCCCGCCCATGTCCTTGGCCTCAAGTTCCGAGCTGGCTTCACGAGAGTCCATGCAAGGAGCACCCAAGGTTTTTCGTCAGAGAAATTCACAAAGGTTGATCATGGAAATCTCCAAGGCAGAACTCACTTCGGCAGCCGCTGCCACCCACGGCCACTCCCCCGCTTCCGGTTCTCAGGACCTCATGGGTTCTGAAATCCTCGTCAAGTCGCTGCAGGCTGAAAACGTCCAATACATCTGGGGTTACCCCGGCGGCGCAGTTCTGTACATCTACGACGCGCTCTATAAGCAAGACACCATTCAGCATGTGCTGGTGCGCCATGAGCAGGCTGCAGTGCACGCCGCCGATGGTTATGCCCGTGCTACCGGCGAGGTGGGGGTGGCGCTTGTCACATCGGGCCCGGGGTTGACCAACGCCGTCACGGGCATTGCCACGGCCTACATGGACAGCATTCCCATGGTGATCATCTCCGGCCAGGTGCCCACGGCGGCCATCGGTCTGGATGCGTTCCAGGAATGCGATACGGTGGGCATCACGCGCCCCATCGTGAAGCACAACTTCCTCGTCAAGGACCCGCGCGATCTGGCCATGACGCTGAAAAAGGCCTTCCACATCGCCCGCACTGGTCGGCCCGGTCCCGTGGTGGTCGATATTCCGAAGGACGTGTCGTTCAAGAAGGTGCCCTACGCCGGTCATCCGCAGAGCCTGGAAATGCGCTCGTACAACCCGGTGAGGAAGGGCCACGGCGGACAAATCCGCAAGGCGCTGCAATTGTTGCTGGCGGCCAAGCGACCCTACATCTACACCGGCGGCGGCGTGCTGCTCGGCAACGCCACCAACGAACTGCGCACGCTGGTGGACATGTTGGGCTACCCGGTCACGAACACATTGATGGGCCTGGGTGCTTATCCTGCGTCCGACCGCAAGTTCCTGGGCATGCTGGGCATGCATGGCACCCTTGAAGCCAACAACACCATGCAACATTGCGATGTGCTGCTGGCAGTGGGTGCGCGCTTTGACGACCGAGTGATCGGCAACCCCAAGCATTTTGCGCAAAATGAACGCAAGATCATCCATGTGGACATCGACCCGTCGAGCATCTCCAAGCGCGTCAAGGTCGACATCCCGATTGTGGGCGATGTGAAGGATGTGCTCACCGAGTTGATTTCGATGATCCGCGAGACCAGCTCTCGCCCCGACGCCGGCGCCCTCGCTGCCTGGTGGGACACTATTGAAGGCTGGCGCAAGCGCGATTGCCTCAAGTACAGCATGGGCAGCGGCGACGTCATCAAACCGCAGTATGTGGTGGAGACGTTGTGGAACATGACGAAGGACGCTGACACCTACATCACGTCCGACGTGGGCCAGCACCAGATGTGGGCCGCGCAGTACTACCGCTTTGACGAGCCACGCCGCTGGATCAACTCCGGCGGCCTGGGCACCATGGGCGTGGGCATTCCGTATGCCATGGGCATCAAGCTGGCCAAACCGCAATCTGAAGTGTTCTGCGTTACTGGCGAAGGCTCGGTGCAGATGAACATTCAAGAACTCTCCACCTGCCTGCAGTACAACACGCCGATCAAGATTTGTTCGCTGAACAACCGCTACCTGGGCATGGTGCGCCAGTGGCAGGAGATCGAATACTCAGGCCGCTACAGCCACAGCTACATGGACGCGCTGCCCAACTTCGTGAAGCTGGCCGAGGCCTACGGTCATGTGGGCATGCTGATCGAGCACCCGAAAGACGTGGAACCTGCGCTGCGCGAAGCCCGCAAGCTCAAGGACCGTACGGTGTTCATGGACTTCCGCACCGACCCGACCGAGAACGTGTTCCCGATGGTGCAGGCCGGCAAGGGCATCACCGAAATGTTGCTGGGTTCGGAAGATCTTTAAAAAATCGGTGTCCGATGCTTGTCTGACAAGCGCTACTGGCTATCCAGCGGATAGCAATCACTTTTTGACGAATCTATTGCCTGCCAAGCCCGTGCATTACCGTGCACGGGGGAGGGC
>DCVY01000242.1:9046-27676 GCA_002327945.1 Acidovorax delafieldii
CAGACAGCAGGCTCCGACGACGTGATCGAGCAGATCACCAAGCACCTGAACCGCCTCATCGAGGTGGTCAAGGTGGTCGATCTCACCGAAGGCGCCTACACAGAGCGCGAGCTCATGATGGTGAAGGTGCGCGCGGTGGGCAAGGAACGCGAGGAAATGAAGCGCATGGCTGACATTTTTCGCGGCCGCATCATCGACGTGACCGAAAAAAGCTACACCATCGAGCTCACGGGCGATCAGTCCAAGAACGATGCTTTCCTGCAAGCCATCGACCGCACAGCGATTCTCGAAACCGTCCGCACCGGTGCCAGCGGCATTGGCCGCGGCGAGCGCATTCTGCGCGTGTAACGGATTGGCCTTCCACCGGCTAGCGTCGGTTGGGGGGCCTGGCCGTGCTATAGCACTGTCGAAGGCTCCCCCTGGTTAGCTAAGTCCTGGTCCTATGTAAGACAATTCTCTGTTTTTATCTTTCACCAACAACGTATTTCAACCGGAGCGCCCCATGAAAGTTTTCTACGACAAAGACTGTGACCTGAGCCTGATCAAGGGCAAGACCGTGGCCATCATCGGCTACGGCTCGCAAGGCCACGCCCATGCACAAAACCTGAACGACAGCGGCGTGAAGGTCGTGGTCGGCCTGCGCAAGGGCGGCGCATCGTGGGACAAGGTCGGCAAGGCTGGTCTCACGGTGATGGAAGTCAATGACGCCGTGAAGGCTGCTGACGTGGTCATGATCTTGCTGCCCGATGAAGACATCGCTGGCGTCTACAAGAACAACGTCGAGCCCCACATCAAGCAAGGCGCATCGCTGGCCTTTGCCCACGGCTTCAACGTGCACTACAACCAGGTCGTGCCCCGCGCCGATCTGGACGTGTGGATGGTGGCCCCCAAGGCCCCTGGCCACACCGTGCGCAACACCTATACCCAGGGCGGCGGTGTGCCCCACCTGGTGGCGGTGCACCAGGACAAGACGGGCAAGGCCCGTGAACTGGCACTGAGCTACGCCATGGCCAATGGTGGCGGCAAGGCCGGCATCATCGAGACCAACTTCAAGGAAGAAACCGAGACAGACCTGTTTGGCGAACAGGCCGTGCTGTGCGGTGGCGCTGTCGAGCTGATCAAGATGGGTTACGAAACCCTGGTCGAAGCTGGTTACGCCCCCGAAATGGCCTACTTCGAGTGCTTGCACGAGCTCAAACTCATCGTGGACCTGATCTACGAAGGCGGCATCGCCAACATGAACTACTCGATCTCGAACAATGCCGAATACGGCGAGTACGTGACCGGCCCTGAAGTGATCAACGAGCAGTCGCGCGAAGCCATGCGCAATGCCCTCAAGCGCATTCAGAACGGTGAATACGCCAAGATGTTCATCCTAGAAGGCCGCACCGGCTACCCCAGCATGACGGCGCGCCGTCGCAACACGGCCGACCACTCCATCGAAAAAGTGGGCGGCCAGTTGCGTGCGATGATGCCCTGGATTGCCAAGAACAAATTGGTCGACCAGACCCGCAACTGATGCGGCGTCCCTGAAGCATCACGAGCACCAAAAGGCCACTTCGGTGGCCTTTTTTGTTGACGGCCAATGGTGTTGGCTGGCGCTACACTGCTGCCTTCGCCTTGTGCACGTGCGGCGGTATGCCCGATCTGCGGGTGAGATCAAAATACTATAAATCTGAGAGCTGCTTGCGCTGAATGGGCAAATGCTGGAGGTCTACTTGATGCATGACGGCAATGAATCCACCGACAACCCGGATGTGGTGGTGCGCAAGCGTCGCAAGGGCATCTACATTCTGCCCAACTTGTTCACGCTGGCAGCATTGTTTGGTGGGTTCTACTCCATCGTGATGGCCATGAACGGGCGGTTCGACATGGCTGCCGTGGGCGTGTTTTGCGCCATGGTCCTGGACAGCCTTGATGGCCGGGTGGCCCGCATGACCAATACCCAGAGCGCTTTTGGCGAACAGATGGATTCACTGTCCGACATGGTGTCGTTTGGTGCGGCGCCAGCCCTGATAGCCTATGAATGGGCCCTCAGGGGACTGGGCCGGTGGGGCTGGATTGCCGCGTTTGTCTATTGCGCGTGCGCAGCGCTGCGTCTGGCGCGATTCAACGTCAACACCAGCGTGGTGGACAAGCGTTATTTCCAGGGGCTGCCGTCGCCCGCCGCCGCGGCCCTGGTGGCTGGCTTCATCTGGCTGATGACCGAGCTGGGGGTGCATCGGGGCGAAGACGCGTGGCTCACCTGGTCGCAAGTGCGCTGGGTGATGTTTGCCTTCACGCTGTATGCGGGGCTGACCATGGTGACCAATGTGCCGTTCTACAGCTTCAAGGACGTGCAGATGAAAAGAAGCGTGCCCTTCGCGGTCATCGTGCTGATTGCCCTGGGAATTGCCATCATCAACATCCACCCGCCCATCGTCCTGTTTGGCGTTTTCGTGTTTTATGGCCTGAGCGGCTATGCCGTGTATGCGTGGCGCAAGGCCAAGGGGCAGCACAGCAGTGTGATCAGCATATCTACCGATGAGCCCGACGAACGGGGACTGCACAGGTGACGGCAGCAGGGTGCAAAAAACTGTGCTACATTCGAACGCATGAATATGTTTGCANNCTTTTGTTTTGGGCGCCAGAATTTTGACGTTGCGGGCAACAACCCACCAGTATCAGGAGAAACCAAATGGCCGACAAACTCATCATTTTTGACACCACCTTGCGCGATGGCGAGCAGTCCCCCGGCGCGTCGATGACCAAGGACGAAAAGCTGCGCATTGCTCGGCAACTGGAACGCTTGAAGGTGGACGTGATAGAAGCCGGTTTTGCTGCCAGTTCCAACGGGGATTTTGAGGCTGTCCACGCGATCGCCAATGCCATCAAAGACTCCACCATCTGCTCGCTGTCGCGGGCCAACGACCGCGATATTGCACGCGCCGCCGAAGCACTTCAAGGTGCGGCCAGTGCACGAATCCACACCTTTATCGCGACGTCCGCGCTGCACATGGAAAAGAAGCTGCGCATGACACCCGAACAGGTGCTGGAGCAGGCAATTCAGGCAGTGCGCTTTGCACGCAATCTGGTGGGCGATATCGAGTTCAGCGCGGAAGATGGTTACCGCAGTGACCCGGATTTTCTGTGCCGTGTAATCGAGGCCGTGATTGCCGAGGGCGCCACCACCATCAATGTGCCCGATACCGTGGGTTATGCCGTTCCCGAGCTGTATGGCAATTTCATCAAGAACCTGCGCGAACGGGTGCCCAACAGTGACAAGGCTATCTGGTCGGTGCACTGCCATAACGACCTGGGCATGGCCGTGGCCAATTCGCTCGCGGGTGTGAAAATTGGCGGTGCACGCCAGGTGGAGTGCACCATCAATGGTCTGGGCGAGCGCGCGGGCAACTGCTCACTCGAAGAGGTGGTCATGGCGGTCAAGACGCGCCGCGACTACTATGGACTGGACGTGGGAATCGACACCAAGCACATCGTGGCCGCGAGCCGCATGGTGAGCCAGACCACGGGCTTTGTGGTGCAGCCCAACAAGGCCGTGGTGGGTGCCAATGCATTTGCGCACGCCAGCGGCATCCACCAGGACGGCGTGCTGAAGGCGCGCGACACCTATGAAATCATGCGCGCCGAAGACGTGGGTTGGAGCGCCAACAAGATCGTTCTGGGCAAGCTGAGCGGACGCAATGCCTTCAAGCAGCGTCTGCAGGAGTTGGGTGTGCAGCTGGAAAGCGAAACGGACGTCAACAATGCCTTTGCCAAGTTCAAAGAACTGGCCGACCGCAAGAGCGAAATTTTTGACGAAGACATCCTGGCGCTGGTGAGCGATGAAAGCGTAACCAGCGAGAAAGAGCAATTTGGGTTTGTTTCGCTTTCTCAGCACAGCGAGACGGGCGAGCGACCCCAGGCCGCGATTGTGTTCACGGTGGACGGCAAGGAAGTTCGGAGTCAATCCGACGGCAATGGCCCGGTCGATGCATCGCTGAAAGCCATCGAGTTGCACGTCCAGAGTGGCGCCGAAATGGTTTTGTACTCGGTGAACGCCATCAGCGGTTCGACCGAGAGCCAGGGGGAGGTCACGGTGCGCTTGCAAAACAGCGGTCGGGTGGTGAACGGCGTGGGGTCTGACCCGGATATCGTTGTTGCTTCAGCCAAAGCCTACCTGAGCGCGCTGAACAAATTACAAAGTAAAGCCGACCGTGTGGCTGCACAGGGTTGAGATGTGAATCTATAATTCACTCACTTTATTGAAAAGTCGTGCAAGATATTGATCTTGCGCGACTTTTTTCAATTCTGTACACTGCCCCCACTTATTACTGTTTGGAGCACTTTGATGCACCATGGTCGCCGCACAGCAGTGAATCGTTTTTTCCGGTTTTTTGGTCTCCTTGTGGTGAGCGTTGCGCTGCTGTCCCCAGCTGCACAAGCGGCTGAACGCAAGAAAGCCTCCACCAAAAAGCAGCAAGCCCAGTCCGTCAGCGTCAAGCGTTCTGCGGTACCGCGCAAGTCTGCAAGTGCGGGCAAGGCGGTTCGCGCCATGGCGCGAACCGCAAAAGCACCCACGCGGGTAGCTTATGAGCCTGCCAGACTGTCCTTTGGTCAGATGGCCGGACTCGATCAAGTCACTGACCCCCTTGATCTCAAGTCCAGTGTGGCATTCGTGATTGATCAAGACACGCACGAAGTGTTGATCAGCAAGAACGACCATGCAGTGCTGCCCATTGCATCACTGACCAAACTCATGACGGGCCTCATCATCACCCAGGCTCGCCTGCCCATGGATGAGCCCCTGACCATCACCCAGGATGATGTAGATACGGAAAAGGGAAGCCGCTCGCGCCTGAGCGTAGGCACCACTTTGACCCGCGGCGAATTGCTGCATCTGGCGCTGATGTCCAGCGAAAACCGCGCAGCGCACGCACTCGGCCGNNGAACCCACGGGGTTGTCGAGCCGTAACCAATCGAGTGCGCGTGATCTGGCCCGACTGGTGAATGTGGCCCACGGGGATCCGATGATGCGGGAGTTTTCCACCTCTCCAGGCTACGAGGTCGCGGTGGGGCAAAAGACCTTGCAGTACAACAATACCAACGGACTGGTGAAAAACCCGGAGTGGAATATCGGGCTGCAGAAGACCGGTTATATCTCCGAGGCGGGCCGGTGCTTGGTGATGCAGACGCACATTGCGGGGCGCAAGCTCATCATGGTTTTTCTGGACTCGGCGGGTAAGTTCAGTCGTCTGGGGGACGCGCAGCGTGTGCGCCAGTGGGTGGAATCCTTGCCGGCGCTGGGATCCAAACTGCAGGGGGGTCGCGCGGGCTGATCGGCGCCGCGGCATTGCCCGGGCCTTGCGGCATTTTTCAGAGGTCGGAAGCGTTGCCGGTCGTGTCCCTGGTGGAGAGGTGGCCCAGCGCCAGCGAAATCTCGTGGGCCGTGGCTTGCAGTTTAGGCAGCCAGCTCTCATCAAGCCGATCGGCCGGGGCCGATATGGACAAGCCAGCCACCAGCTTGCCTTGGTCGTCAAATACGCCTGCTGCCATGCAGCGCACGCCTAATTCCAGTTCTTCATTGTCACGGGCTATGCCATATTGGCGCGCCTTGGCCAGTTCCCGTTCGAGGATAGGCAGCTGGGTGATGCTGTTGCGGGTGTGCCCTGCCAGCCCGGTGCGCGTGGCATAGGCGCGCACACGTTGTGGGTCATCGAGCGCGAGAAACAGCTTGCCAGTGGATGTGAGGTGCAGTGGCGCCCGCCCCCCGATGGCACGCACCACCTGCATTCCCGAGCGCTCACTGTAGGCGCGCTCGACATAGACAATTTCATCACCCTGGCGCATGCTCAGGTTCACCGGCTGCTGAATTAGCTTGTGCAGATTGCGCATGGGCGCAAGCGCCGCATCGCGCACACTCAGGCGAGCCTTGACGAGATTGCCCAGCTCTAGCAGCCTCATGCCCAGCCGGTAGCTGCCTGATTCAGGCCGGTCAACGAACCGGCCAATCGTCAGGTCGTTCAGGATGCGATGGGTGGTGGAGGGGTGCAGACCGGTTTTTTCGCTGATTTCCTTGAGTGATATCGCTTCTTCGCGCGATGCCAGGACATCGATGAGCGTGAACATGCGCTCGAGCACCTGAACGCTGGGTTTCACGGGGACGCCTGGATCTTTTTTCTTCATGGGATGCGAGGAAACGGGAATCCGTGCATTTTATCTTGTGAAATTTGACAGGCGTTACAGAGCCCCGGACGCATGCTGATCTGGCGGGTAGATCCAGGTATTGGCCCTTCGAATTTCGTGGGGAATGAACCGGGCTTTGTAGCTCATCTTCGCGCTTTTTTGGATCCAGTAACCCAGGTACACATGGGGCAGGCCCAAGGACCGGGCCTGGTCAATCTGCCACATCACGTTGTAGGTGCCGTAGCTGCATTGTGCGTCCGGCGCATAGAACGTATAGACGGCCGAGAGACCATCTTCCAGGATGTCCAGGATGGACACCATCTTGAGTGTCCCCGTTTCGCCAGATGCATCGAGCTCACGAAATTCGACGAGACGGGAGTTCACGCGGCTTTGCAGCAGAAACTGTGTGTATTGGTCGATGCTGTCATGGTCCATGCCGCCGCCGCAGTGGCGGGCATTCTGGTACAGCCGGTACAACTGGTAATGCTCGGGAACAAAGCACAACCTCAGTACCCTGGCTTGCAGGTGCCCATGGCGGGCAAAAGCTCGGCGCTGACTGCGATCGGGCTTGAAATCGTTGACCTTGATGCGCAGGGGCACGCAAGCCTGGCAACCGTCGCAATAAGGGCGGTAAGTGAACATGCCGCTGCGCCGAAACCCCTGTACCACCAAGCCCGAATACACATCGTTTTGAATCAGGTGGCTGGGGGTGGCGACCTGCGAGCGCGCCTGCCGGTCGGGCAGGTAGCTGCACGGGTACGGAGCGGTTGCGTAAAACTGCAGCGTTTGCAGCGGAAGGTCGTTCAGTTGCGTCATGCCGTGGGCGCCGGGGATTTCAACAGCTCGTTCCAGTATACGGGCTCAAACTCCCACGGAATGGGCGGTCGGGCACTCTGGCTTTGCACATGTTGCATAAATTCAGTGCGTGGCATTTCGCGTGCGCCGAGTGATGCCAGGTGCGATGTGTTTTGCTGGCAGTCAATCAATTCAATGCCGTTGTGGCGGCATATGCAAACCAGCGCAGCCAGAGCGATCTTGGAGGCATCCGTGGCGTGGGCAAACATCGATTCGCCAAATACGGCGCGGGCGATCGCCACGCAATACAGTCCACCTGCCAACTTCCCATCCACCCATGTTTCGACGCTGTGCGCAGTTCCTTGCGCGTGCAGTGCTTCATAGGCAAGCACCATTTCCGGGACGATCCAGGTGCCGCTTTGCCCGTTCCGTGGGGTGCTGGAGCATGCCCGGATGACCTCGCTGAAGGCGGAGTCGATGCGTATCTCACAGGCCATGCTGGCGCGGAACCTCTGCAGCGTTTTTCTGAGGGAGCGGTGCAGCCGGAACTCCGCCACTTTCAGCACCATGCGAGGATCGGGCGCCCACCAGAGAATGGGCTGGTCGGCGCTGAACCATGGAAACGTGCCCTGGGCGTAGGCTGCGATTAAATGGGCTACGTCAAGGGCTCCGCCCGCAGCCAGCAGGCCGGGTGCAGGGCTGCCCGCTCCCCAAGCGGTAGAAGGGTCAGGCAAAGAGTCCTCTGGCTCCAGCCAGGGCAGTTGAGGAGGCATGTTGCTATGCATCAGAAAAGCAAGGGATTGTGGGACAAAGGGCCGGGCGAGGGCGAGCAGGGCCAACTATCTGTTGGATGATGAAACTCCTGTGCATGCCGCTATGCGGACTCTGGCGCCTGCCGCATTTTCCCTCGCGCGTTCCAGATCACTTCTGAAAGCGTGCTGGCCTGGCTCGCGCGGGTTGCTTTCCTAATGCGTGCGTCAGAGGCTCGCACGCTGGGCCATGGCTTCGCCCAGTTGGATGGGGCGCGCTGCCGCCCAGTCGGAGGTGAACTGCAGTGGCCCTTGCGGGAACAGCATCACCACGGTAGAGCCGAGCATGAAACGTCCCATTTCTTGGCCTTGCTGCAGCACCACTTGGCCCGGCGCATAGTCCCACTGCCGCAGCTGGCCCGTTCGCGGCGGATTGACCTGGCCATGCCAGACGGTGGCCATGCTGCCCACGATGGTGGCGCCCACCAGCACCAGCGCAAAAGGACCGTGGTCTGATTCAAAGACGCACACCACACGCTCATTGCGTGCAAACAGGCCTGGCACACCACGCGCCGTGGTGGGGTTCACGGAAAACAGGTCCCCTGGCACATGCACCATGCGCGTGAGCTGGCCGGCGCAGGGCATGTGGATGCGATGGTAATCGCGCGGACTCAAGTACAACGTGGCGAAATGGCCGTGGTCAAAGCGTGCTGCCAGCTGGGCATCACCACCGATCAGCGCGGTGGAGCAATAGTGGTGGCCCTTGGCCTGAAAGATCTGGTCTTTCTCCATGCTGCCGAACTGGCTGATGGTGCCGTCCACAGGGCAGACCAGATCGGCCGATGCCAGCGGGCGCACACCAGGCTTGAGCGCGCGCGTGAAAAAGTCGTTGAATGACGCGTAGCTGGCAATGTCGGAGTTGGCGGCTTCCGCCATGTTCACGTTGTAGCGGGCCACAAAGCGGCGGATCACTGCAGTGGTCAAACCACCCAGTTGCGCTGACGCAAATTTTCCGGCCAGGGTGGTGAGGGCCCGTTTGGGCAAGAGGTACTGCGGCAGAGTTGCCAGGCGATCGGACACGGGCGAACCTCTCAAGGATGAAAGTACCTGATTTTATCGGCCGCTTGCTTTGGGGCGCGGGTCCATGCATCTGCGTATTCAAGGACTGCGGTGAGGGTCGATTCCACGCATTCAGAGCACAACGAAATCGTCGTGCGACATCCATAAAAGCCGAAATCCGTTTTGCCGCGATCGTTCAGCACGCTTGATCATTCGAATGGCAAGCTCTTGCGCAGCGTTCAGGCTGCGTACAAGGTCGTAAACACGCGCTGAAAACGCATGGCTAAATTGCTGATGCTTGCAAAAACCTGAAGCCTTGTGCCGCTTGCGCCCCCTGAGGGGGAAAACCCGCAAGAACCGGGGGGGACCACTTCTTACAATGGATCTCGGTTAATTCACCCTTCGACTTGGGGTGCACCGCACATTCCGGTCGAATTCTGCAAACAACACTTCGGAGATAACCCCATGGATCGTCGCTCTCTTATCAAGCACACGGGCATTGCCGGCGTGCTGGCTGCTGGCGTTGCGCCCGCTGTTCAAGCACAGGCTGCAGTGCGCTGGCGTCTGGCTTCCAGCTTTCCCAAGTCGCTGGACACCATTTTCGGCAGTGCCGAGCTGTTGTCCAAGAACGTGAAGGCCATGTCGGGCGGCAAGTTCGAAATTTCCGTGCACCCAGCCGGTGAGCTGATGCCCGCTTTTGGCGTGGTCGATGCGCTGCAATCGGACACCATCGACATGGCGCAATCGGCCTCCTACTACTTCACCGGCAAGGATCCCGTCTTTGCGTTCAGTTGTGCAGTGCCTTTCGGCCTGACCGCGCGCCAGACCACGTCCTGGAAGGAATACGGCAACGGTCGCAAGCTGCTCGATGCCTTCTTTGAGAAGTACAACTTCCGCACTGCCAGCGCTGGCAATACCGGAACGCAGATGGGCGGCTGGTACCGCAAGGAAATCAAGACCGTTGCCGATCTCAAGGGCCTGAAGATGCGTATGGGTGGCGGCGTGTTCGGTGAGGCCATGGCCAAACTGGGAGTGGTGTCGCAGAACATGCCCGCCGGTGATGTGTACCAAGCGCTTGAAAAAGGCACCCTGGATGCCACCGAGTTCGTCGGCCCCTACGACGATTCCAAGCTGGGCTTCAACAAGGTTGCCCCTTACTACTACTATCCCGGCTGGTGGGAAGGTGGCGCCGACCTTGAGTTCTTTGTCAACAACAAGAAATTCGCGGCCCTGTCGGAAGAGAACAAGGCCATCCTGAACGCCGCCATGGCCGTGTCTGCCCGGGACATGACGGCCAAATACGACGCCTACAACCCCATCGCACTGAAGAAGCTCGTGGCCGAAAAGACCCAGCTCAAGGCCTTCACCAAGGCCATCATGGATGCCGGCTTCAAGGCTTGCATGGAGGTATACGCCGAGCACAGCGCCAAGTCGCCTGAGTTCAAGAAGATCTACGAAGACATGCGCGCCTTCCAGCGCGACCAGATTTTGTGGAACCGCTTTTCCGAGTTCCCCTACAACCAGTACATGAACGGCGTCAAGATCTGAAGACCCGTTGTTGTTGACGGCCCGGGAGGGCCGCCACACACCTGCCAAGCCGCGCATGTCGCGGCTTTGTCATTGGTGCGCCGCGCACGCGCCGGCGCACCAATGACAAAGGCCCCGCAGGGCCTGATGCAAGGACGCGGGCGCGGGCCAATAGTGCAGTGTTTTGCGCTTGCTGGCACAAATAAAAAGGCTCTGTCACCTGAACGTGTTGTCCACCTCCGTAGAGGAGGTGGCGTTCGATGCACCGGCACCCCACGCCGCTTATGGCTCTACGAGGCTTCGCTTTTCATATGACGCTTTTTTATGTGCCAGATAGCGTGAAACACTGCACGAGGCGGAGCGTGCGCGCCGATCGGTCAGTTTCCCGGTTTCTTCAGCGCGTCTTCCATTGCCTTCAGCGGGTCGTCGGCTGGAGATGCCTCCGGTTCCGGCATGGGCGCGGCATCGGGCGCTGGCGTCTCGGCGCCTGGAGCCGCTGGCTCGACGTCGCCCGACGGCTCCTCACCATAGGGTGCGCTGTCGGCGGGTCCACCCAGGGTGTCGCGCATCTGGTCGCCAATGCTCTCCATGTTGTATTCCACCTTGGCGTCCAGCGCTCCCGTGACGATGCCGGGGAAGGCAATCAGCACGCCCACCATGGTCAGCTGGATCAGCAGGAAGGGAATGGCGCCCTTGTAGATCTGCATCGTGGTGACGGGCTGCATGGTCTTGCGCGTGACGCGATCGATGTAGGGTTTGTCGGGCGCCACCGAGCGCAGGAAGAACAGTGCAAAACCGAACGGCGGGTGCATGAACGAGGTCTGCATGTTCACCGCCAGCAGCACGCCAAACCAGATCAGGTCGATGCCCAGCTTGTCGGCCACGGGCGCGAGCAGGGGCACCACGATGAATGACAGCTCAAAGTAGTCGAGGAAGAACGCCAGGAAGAACACCATCACGTTCACCGCGATCAAAAAGCCGACCTGGCCGCCGGGCAGCGTGGTGAGCAGGTGCTCCACCCAGATGGGGCCATCAGCGGCCTGGAATACCAGGCTGAACGTGGTGGCGCCAATCAGGATGAACATCACGAAGCTCGACAGCTTGGTGGTGGACGCCAGGGCCTGCTTGAGCAGTTTCATGTCCAGGCGCTTGCGACTCCAGCCCATGATCAAGGCACCCATGGCACCCATGGCGCCGCCTTCGGTGGGGGTGGCAATGCCCAAAAAGATCGTGCCCAGCACCAGAAAGATCAGCAGCAGGGGGGGAATCAGCACAAAGGTCACGCGTTCGGCCAGGCGTGAAAGCAAGCCCAGCTTGAAGCCCTTGTTGATCAGCGCAATGACCAGCGCCACGGCCGTGCCACCGCACATGGACACAACCACCTTTTCATCGGTAGGCACGGACGTGACCAGCTCACCCTGCCACCAGGTGTGCACCTCGGCCATGTGGCGTGCCAGAAAGATCGACACGGTGGCAGACAGCGCGGCCAGAACGGTCAGCGAGGTGTAGCCGCCGCTGCCATTGGGCTCGCGGTAGCTGCGGGCTTGCGCTGGCAGGGCGGGCACCTGGTGGGGCTTGAACACCGCCAGAAACAGCACATACAGCACATACATGCCCATGAGCATGAAGCCCGGGATGAAGGCGCCCTTGTACATGTCGCCCACGCTCTTGCCCAGCTGGTCGGCCATCAGGATCAGCACCAGTGACGGCGGAATGATTTGGGCCAGCGTGCCGGACGCGGCAATCACGCCGCTGGTCAGTCGGCGGTCATAGCCGTAGCGCAGCATGATGGGCAGCGAGATCAGGCCCATGGAGATCACCGATGCAGCCACCACGCCGGTGGTGGCTGCGAGCAGGGCGCCCACAAAGATCACCGCCAGTGCCAAGCCACCGCGCATGGGGCCAAAGACCTGGCCCACGGTGTCGAGCAAGTCTTCGGCCATGCCACTGCGCTCAAGTATCAGTCCCATGAGCGTGAAGAAAGGAACCGCCAGCAAGGTGTCGTTGGCCATGATGCCAATGAGGCGCTGGGGCAGCCAGGCCAGCACCGAGCTGGGGAAAATGCCCATCTCGATGCCGACAAACCCGAAGAACAGGCCGCAGGCGCCGAGGCTGAAGGCCACCGGAAAGCCCAGCAGCAGGAACATGATCAGCCCCGCAAACATGAAGGGGGCGAAATTGGTCGCGAAAAATTCCATGATGAAGATGCTCCGTGGGCTCAGCGGGGGGGCGTGGCGGGTGAGGTGTCCACAGCAGTGCCGGCAGCAGCGGCCTCTTGTTGCTGGCGCAGAATTTCGACCAGCTCCTCTTCGGACGATTTCTCGACGAGGCGGCCCATGGGGTCAGGCCCCTGGCCGCGCAGGAAGGCGATGCGCTTGATCAACTCGGACCAGCCTTGCAGCATCAGCAGCGTGAAGCCCACCGGCAGGGCCACCCACACGGGCCAGCGGATCAGACCACCGGGGTTGCCCGACATTTCGCCGGTCTGGTACATCTGCACGACCAGAGGCATGCTCAGAGAAAGCACCACGATACACAGCGGCGTCAGAAAGAGCGCAAAGCCCACGATGTCGATCCACACCTGCACGCGCTTGGGTAGCCGGCTGTTGACCACGTCAATGCGCACATGCTCGCGGTGCAGCAGCGTGAACCCGGCGGCCACCAGAAATGACCAGGCAAACAGGTACCACTGCGCTTCCAGAAACGCATTGGAGCTGACCCCGAAAATCTTGCGCACCAGCGCGTTGATGGCGCTGACGGCGGTGGCGGCAAAAATGAGCCATATCACGTACCTGCCGATGAAGGTGTTGAGTGCGTCTATGGCGCGTGAGAGTTTGAGTAAAGCCTGCATGGGCGTCTCCTATCGAAAGCTGTGCGTACGGTATGCCCGTCCGGGCACCGATAAGCGCGCGGAATCGACAAATTTTGACAACCGCGTGATTCTACGGAGCACTGTAGGCGCAGGCTGACGGCAGCGTGACGGTGTTATCCCCCTGCGGTGGTTCGTTTTGCGGCTTCTAAAAGTATAGCAATCAGGGCTTCTGCCCAGTGCCCGCATTCCGCTTGCGACCGCTGAATCGCCACCACGGCAGCACCGTGCTCATGGCCAGCACTTCGCCGCAGTGCAAGGGGGTGTAGCCCGGCAGAGCCTGCATGTGCGCCAGCCATTCGGGTGTTTGCAGCAGGGTGCGCAATGCCCGCGTGGCGGGCTGGTTCAGCGTGGATTTGAGGCAGGCAAGATGGTAGCGCTCATGCACCAGGGGCACAAAATCCAGCCCCCGGGCATGGGCCGCCAGCGCAATGCCCATGCCCACGTCGGCCGCGCCGGCCGCCACGGCCTGCGCTACAGCGCCATGCGATGGTTCGTTCAGGTCATAGCCGGTGATGTCTTCGGGGGTGAGCCCGGCCATTGCCAGCAGGTCTCCCAGCAGCACGCGCGTGCCGGTGCCCAGCGGTCGGTTCACAAACCGGGCACCGGTGCGCGCTATATCGGCCAGTGTGTGCAGCCGCAAAGGATTGCCGCGCGCAACGATCAGCCCCTGGGTGCGCCGCGCAAAGCCAATGATCTTGTGCCACCCCGGTTGCAGCAGCGGGCGGTAGGTGCGCGCCGCCAGCGAATCGGCGGCGGGGTCTTGCAGCGTGTGAAAGCCTGCCAGCGTGCATCGGCCCTCGTTCAGCGCACGGATGGCGTCCACGCTGCCGGTGAAGCGGATGTCCAGGTGCAGCGCGCCGCCTTCACCGGGCGTGGCAGCGTGGGCGCGCAGCGCGCCCAGGGCATCGTCGTGGCTGGCATACATGGTGAGCACATGGGTACTGTCGTCAAACGCCACGGCAAAAGCGCGCTCCAGATCCGCGTGCAGGGCGGCAATCTGCGGTGCCAGGCGTGCCTGGGCCTGGCGCTCGGCCCATAGCAGCTTGGCGCCGAACTCGCTCAATTGGGCCGACTGGCCCTTGCCCCAGGTGACGAGCTCGCCACCCAGCTGCTCTTCCCAGCGCTTGAGGGCGCCCCACACATGGCGATAGGACAGCCCCAGCGCGCGCGCGGCGGCAGAGATNNCAATCCATGTCCACTTTTTCTGAAAGCGCC
This sequence comes from Acidovorax delafieldii, assembly GCA_002327945.1. Lineage (GTDB taxonomy): Bacteria > Pseudomonadota > Gammaproteobacteria > Burkholderiales > Burkholderiaceae_C > Acidovorax > Acidovorax delafieldii_C. Next base: position 23,429 of record DCVY01000242.1, read on the forward strand.
CTCACGGCGCTGCACCTCACGGTTTCGGGCGACCCTGTCTTGTGGGCCATTGTGGGCCGCTCTCTTTCTGTCAGTGGCACGGCCTGCCTGCTGGCCTGCGGTGCCGGCGTGGTGCTGGGCGCGTGGCTGGGCGTGGCGCGGTTTGCGGGTCGGGGCGCCGTGCTGGCCTGGCTCAACACCCTGCTGGCCGTGCCTTCGGTGGTGGTCGGGCTGGTTGTTTATCTGATGCTGTCGCGCAGCGGCCCCTTGGGTGCCCTGGGCTGGCTTTTCACGTTCAAGGCGATGGTGATCGCACAGACCCTGCTGGTGCTGCCGGTCGTCACGGCCCTGACCTGCCAGCTGGTGGCCGATGCCGAGCGCGGCCATGGCGAGCAGTTGCAATCGCTCGGCGCAGGCCCCGTGATGCGCAGCCTGTTGCTGGCCTGGGACGAGCGCTATGCCCTGCTGACGGTGCTGATCGCGTCGTTCGGGCGCGCCATTTCCGAGGTGGGCGCCGTGATGATCGTGGGCGGCAACATCGACGGCTTCACGCGCGTGATGACGACTGCCATCGCCCTCGAAACCAGCAAGGGCGATCTGCCGCTGGCCCTGGCCCTGGGCCTGGTGCTGCTGGCGGTGGTGCTGGCGCTGAATGTGCTGATTGCCTTGCTGCGGCGCTGGCGTGAAGGCGTGGATGGCACCTCGCAGGGCGCCTTGTCCGGGGTGCTGGCATGAGCGCCACACCGTTTCAGGCAAGCTCGCATCACAGTGCGCAGAACGGAGGTTTCCCAATGAGCGCAGTTCCCGTGAACGGCGCTGCGCCATGGCCTGACGCAATGAATGTGGCCCGGCCATCGGTGACCGCGCCCGACCAACTTCCCGTTTTTTCCCTCCATGGCGTCGGTGTGCGCTATGGCCTGGTGCAGGCGCTCCATGGTGTGAATCTGACAGTGACCCCGGGCGAGCGTGTGGCGCTGATCGGCGCCAATGGCTGTGGCAAGAGCACGCTGCTGCGCGTGCTGCACGGGCTGGCGAAGCCCAGCAGTGGCCAGTTGATGCGGGACGATGGCAGCCGCCAGGCCATGCTGTTCCAGCGCCCGCACATGCTGCGCACCAGCGCCCAGCACAACGTGGCGCTAGGCCTGTGGCTGCACGGCGTGCGCTGGCGCGAGGCGCGGGCCCTTGCACTGGCGGCCTTGCAGCGCGTGGGGCTGGAAGGCATTGCCGCGCAAAATGCGCGCACGCTCTCGGGGGGGCAGCAGCAACGGGTGGCGCTGGCGCGGGCCTGGGCGCTGCGGCCCGATGTGCTGCTGCTTGACGAGCCCACGGCCAGCCTCGACCCCCATGCCAAGCGCGAGGTCGAGCTGCTGATGGCCGGCCTGGCGGCCAGCCATGGCCATGCCGGCCCGACCCACCCGGTAACCATGGTCTTTGCCAGCCACAACCTGGGCCAGGTCAAGCGGCTGGCCAGCCGGGTGATTTATCTCGAACACGGTTCGGTGCTGGCTGATTTGCCGGTGCGCGATTTTTTCAACGGCCCCTTGCCCGACGCCGCCCGATGGTTTGTCAAAGGAGAAGCGGCATGAAAAATTGGAAGTCTGTTGGGGCGCTGGCGCTTGCCGGGAAAGCAGCAGCTGTTGTCTTGGCAATGTCCGGCACCGCCTGGGCGCAGTCCATCACCATGGCGTCCACCACGTCCACCGAGCAGTCGGGCCTGTTCGGGTATTTGCTGCCCGAGTTCAAGAAGGCCAGTGGCCTGGATGTGAAGGTGGTGGCCCTGGGAACGGGGCAGGCGCTTGACACGGCGCGCCGCGGCGACGCCGATTTGCTGTTCGTGCACGACCAGGTGGCCGAAGAAAAGTTTGTCGCCGACGGCTGGGGCGTGAAGCGCTACCCCGTGATGTACAACGACTTCATTCTGGTGGGCCCCAGGAGCGATCCCGCCGGTGTCAAGGGCAAGGATATCGTGGGCGCGCTGAAAAAGCTGGCCGCTGGCAACGGCGATTTTGTCTCGCGAGGCGACAAGAGCGGCACGCACGCCGCCGAGTTGCGCTACTGGAAGCTGGCCGGTGCCGACGCCGCCAAGGGCAGCGGCTACAAGGAATGCGGCTGTGGCATGGGCCCGGCGCTCAACATCGCAGCATCCAGTGGCGCCTATGCGCTGGCCGACCGGGGCACCTGGCTCAACTTCAAAAACCGCGCCGATCTGGCCGTGCTGGTGGAGGGCGACACGCGCCTGTTCAACCAGTATGGCGTGATGGTGGTGAACCCCGCCAAGCACCCGCATGTGAAGGTGCAGGACGCGCAGAAATTTGTGGACTGGGTGGTTTCGCCCGCGGGCCAGACGGCGATCGCCCACTACAAGATCGGCGGCGAGCAGCTGTTCTTCCCAAACACAGGAGAGTGAACCCCTCCTGATTCGCTTCGCGCCATCCTTGAGGGGATGCCACCAGTGGCCCGGCGAAGCTGGCTCCATGTTGGCACTGGCTTGGGCCAAGCCGGTTTCCGGACGGTGGGCCCTCATCATCGTTGCTATGGTGCGAGACGCGCCAGATAGCGCGCACCAGCCACAGCCCGCACGCCACGGCGCCCAAGAAATCGAGAAAACCAAAGGCCGGCAGCCCGAACAGTTCGGCGTGATTGCGTTGCGGGCAAGCGCATGCGTCGCCGGGTCTTCATGCCCAGCGGTAGTGGCCCGCAGCATGCAGTGCCCAGCGGCCATCGCCCGCAAGTTCCAGCACCTGGTGGTGGTACTCCAGCACGCTCTGGTGGTGGCTCACGCTGACCGGCGTGATCGACAGGCCCGTAAGCTGCCCATACAGCAGTGCCTCGTTGGCGGAATCGAGCGCACTGGTGGCCTCGTCCAGCAGCAAATAGCGGGGCTTGGCCAGTAGCGCGCGGGCAAAGGCCAGGCGCTGCTGCTCGCCGACCGACAGCACCTTGGCCCAATCGAGGTGGGCGCTGAGCCCGCCAAAGCGCTCAGCCAGCGTGGGCAGGTTCACCCGTTCCAGCCATTGCTGCAGTTCTGCGTCGGAGATTTCGCGTTCCGTCTGGGGATAGAGCAGCTGGCAGCGCAGGTCGCCCAGGGGCAGGTAGGGGTTCTGGGGCAGAAACAGCATGTCGGGGTCGGCAGGGCGCATCACCTCGCCAGACCCTGTCGTCCACAGCCCGGCCACCACGCGCAGCAGCGAGCTTTTGCCCGCGCCGCTGGGCCCCACGATCAGCAACCCTTTGCCCGGCGACACGCTGAGCGTGAGGTCGCGTAGCAGCAGGTGTTCGCGGTTGGGCGTGAGCACGGTGAGTTGCGTCACCCCGAGCTCAAAGCCTGGTACGGTATGGATCTGTGTCGCAGGCTCAAGGCGGGGCTCGCCCAAGCCGTCGTATTCGGGGCGCATGGGGGCCAGGGCCGGATCTTGCAGCGTGGCAGCAAACGCGTGCAGCCGGTCCACGCCCGCCGAGAACCGGCTCAGGCTTTCGAAATGCTCGACGATCACCGTCAGTGCGCTCAGGATGGCGGCAAAGGCGCCCGCGGCCTGGATGGCCCGGCCCACCTCCAGCGCGCCCGAAAGCACCTGGTTGGCAATGATCACGCTGGGCAGCACGATGGTCAAAAAGCTGTGCGTGTACTGGAACAGGTTGAGTCTGAATTGCCAGTGCAGCACCTGCTGGTAGTTGGCATAAAGCGCATTAAAAATGCGGCGCAGGGCCGACATTTCGCGCTGCTCGCCGCTGTGAAAGGCGATGGGCTCGGCATGCTCGCGCACCCGCACCAGGCTGAAGCGGAAATCGGCCTCGCGCTGCAGCTGGCGGTAGTTCAGCCCGATCAGGCGCTTGCCAAAAACCTTGGCGGTGAACATGGTGCTGAAGATGGCATAGCCGATCAGGAAATAGACCAGCCCTTGCGAGATGGTCCACAGCACACTGGCAAATGCAATCAGCTGGATGACCGCGCCCAGCGCGATCATCGAAAAATACAGCGACTGCTGGGTGAAAGCGTTGATGTCTTCCGCGATGCGCTGGTCGGGGTTGTCGATGCCCACGATGGCGTTTAGCCGGTAGTAGGCCCGCTGGTCGAAATAGCGCGCCAGAAAATGCTGCGTGAGCCAGCGCCTCCAGCGCAGGCCCAGCGTGTCGCGCACGTAGTAATACAGCGCGTAGATCGGTACGGCCGCCACCAGAATGAGCGTGTAGCGCCGGATGGACGCCCAGAAGCGGTCCGCATCGCGCGCTGCCAGGGCGGACGTGAATTCGCCGGTCTCATGGTTGAAC
>DCVY01000181.1:0-753 GCA_002327945.1 Acidovorax delafieldii
GACCCGATTTCACTCCCACTCGATCGTCGCTGGCGGCTTGCTGCTCACGTCGTACGTCACGCGGTTGATGCCGCGCACTTCGTTGATGATGCGGCCCGACACCTTCTTGAGCAACGCATAGGGCAATTCAGCCCAGTCGGCGGTCATGAAGTCGCTGGTCTGCACGGCGCGCAGCGCCACCACGTAATCGTAGGTGCGACCATCGCCCATCACGCCCACGCTCTTGACCGGCAGAAACACGGTGAAGGCTTGGCTGGTGAGGTCGTACCAGGTTTTGCCAGTGGCTTCGTCCACAAAGTTGCGCAGCTCTTCCATGAAGATCGCATCAGCGCGGCGCAGCAAGTCGGCGTATTCCTTTTTCACTTCGCCCAAAATGCGCACGCCCAGGCCGGGACCGGGGAAAGGGTGGCGATAGACCATTTCGGGCGGCAGGCCCAGGGCCACGCCGAGTTCGCGCACTTCGTCCTTGAACAGGTCGCGCAGGGGTTCCAAAAGCTTCAGGCCCAGTTGCTCTGGCAGACCGCCCACGTTGTGGTGGCTCTTGATGGTGACGGCCTTCTTGCTCTTGGCGCCGCCGGACTCGATCACGTCGGGGTAGATGGTGCCCTGGGCCAGGAAGGTGGCGCCCTTGTGGCCTGCATTGCCAGCCTTGAGCTTGGCGGCCTCGGCCTTGAACACGTCGACAAACAGGCCGCCGATGATCTTGCGCTTGGCCTCGGGATCGCTCACGCCGGCGAGCTTGCCCAGGAACAG
>DCVY01000181.1:782-1195 GCA_002327945.1 Acidovorax delafieldii
ATGAGCGCTGCGGCCACGGACGAATCCACACCGCCCGAGAGCCCCAGGATCACCTCTTCATCGCCCACCTGCTGGCGAATTTGCTCCACTGCCTCGGCGATGTGGTCATGCATCACCCAGTCGGGCGTGGTGCCGCAGATGCCGAGCACGAAGCGTTCGAGCAGCGCCTTGCCCTGCATGGTGTGCGTCACTTCGGGGTGGAACTGCACCGCGTAGAAGCGGCGGTCTTCGTCGGCCATGCCTGCGATGGGGCAGCTATCGGTGCTGGCCATGAGCTTGAACCCCGGAGGCAGCTCGGTGACCTTGTCGCCGTGGCTCATCCATACGTTGAGCATGCCATGGCCTTCAGGGGTGGTGAAATCGGCGATGTCCTTGAGCAGTGTGGTGTGGCCGCGTGCGCGCACGGCGGCAAA
>DCVY01000181.1:1312-5036 GCA_002327945.1 Acidovorax delafieldii
AGGATGAGGATTTTCTGGTGTTGCATGGTGGGCGACAGGAAAAAGACAAAGGCCCGAAAGGCCCGAACATCTGGAAATCGGGTTCGGGCCTGTGGTTGCCGAGGGATCAATCAGCGCGGTAGTTCGGCGCTTCCTTGGTGATCTGCACGTCGTGCACATGGCTTTCGCGGATACCGGCGGCGGTGATCTCGACGAATTCGGCCTTGGTGTTCATGTCCTCGATCGTGGCGCAGCCGCAATAGCCCATGGCAGCACGCACGCCGCCCGCCATCTGGAACACAATGGAAACCATCGAACCCTTGTAGGGAACGCGGCCTTCGATGCCTTCGGGCACCAGCTTGTCGGCATTGGGGTTGCCCGTGGTCGATTCCTGGAAGTAGCGGTCTGCACTGCCTTGCTGCATGGCACCAATGCTGCCCATGCCGCGATAGCTCTTGTAGCTGCGCCCCTGGAACAAAATCACTTCGCCCGGCGCCTCCTCGGTGCCGGCAAACATCCCGCCCATCATGATGGTGCTGGCACCAGCGGCCAATGCCTTTGCGATGTCACCGCTAAAGCGCACGCCACCATCGGCGATCAACGGCACGCCCGTGCCTTTGAGCGCCGTAGCTACGTTGTCGATGGCCATGATCTGCGGTACACCTACGCCCGCCACGATGCGCGTGGTGCAGATGGAGCCAGGGCCAATGCCCACCTTGACCGCATCAGCACCGGCCTCGACCAGCGCCAGGGCAGCCGCGCCGGTGGCAATGTTGCCGCCAATCACATCCACCTGCGGGTAGTTTTGCTTGACCCAGCGCACGCGCTCGATCACACCCTTGCTGTGGCCGTGCGCCGTGTCCACCACGATGGCGTCCACGCCGGCTTTCACCAGGGCTTCGACGCGTTCTTCGGTGCCCTCGCCCACACCCACCGCCGCCCCCACGCGCAAGCGGCCCGATGGGTCACGCGCGGCGTTAGGAAAGCTGGTCTGCTTGGTGATGTCCTTGACCGTGATCAGGCCCTTGAGCGCAAAGTCATCGTTGATGACGAGCAGCCGCTCGAGCTTGTATTTGTTGAGCAGCGCCTTGGCTTCGCTGGCCGTGGCCCCTTCCTTGACCGTGATGAGTTTTTCACGGGGCGTCATGATCTGGTGCACCTTGACGTCGTAGCGGGTTTCAAAGCGCAGATCGCGGCTGGTCACAATGCCCACCACCTTGCCACCATCGCACACCGGGAAGCCCGAGATACCCAGTTGCTCCGACAACTCCAGCACCTGGAGCACGGTGTGCTCGGGGGTGATGACGACAGGATCGCGCACCACGCCGGACTCATACCGCTTGACCTTGGCCACATGAGCAGCCTGCTCCTGGGGCGTGAGGTTCTTGTGCACGATGCCGATGCCGCCCTCCTGGGCGATGGCGATGGCCAGCCGAGCCTCTGTCACGGTGTCCATGGCGGCGGACACCAGCGGCAGGTTCAACTGAATATTGCGGGAGAGTTTCGTCGCGAGGGACGTGTCCTTGGGCAGGACCTGGGAGTACGCTGGCACCAGCAACACATCGTCGAAGGTGAGCGCTTTACCAAGAAGGCGCATGAGAAAGCTCCAAAAGACAAATTGTACCCGCGCTGTCTGTGGCAAAAACGCTGCCGCGCACAGCAACGTACTGGCGGCACCGCATAGCCACGGCTAAACTTGCCGCCATGAATATTCATAAGCTTGTGCTGCTGGCCTTCGCCTGCACCTGGTCGCTGGGCGCATCGGCCCAGTGGCAATGGATTGACAAGGATGGCCGCAAGGTATTCAGCGACCGTGCACCGCCTCTGGACATCCCGGACAAGAGCATCCTGAAACAGCCGGGCGGCAACCCGGGTGCACGATCTGCTCAAAGGCCGGCACCGCCTGCGGGTGCACCGGAGTCTGCCGCCGCCGCATCCGCCCCCCAACTGTCGGCCAGTGCCGCCGCAGGTGGCAAAGACCAGGAACTCGAAGAGAGAAAAGCGCAGGCCGAAGCGGCAGAAGCGGCCAAGAAAAAGGCCGAAGAGGAAAAAATTACCAAAGCCAAAGCAGATAACTGCACCCGCGCTCGCCAAGCCAGGTCCACACTCGACTCTGGCCGGCCCATGATGCATACCAATGCCCAGGGCGAACGGGTTTACCTTGATGAAGCCACCCGCGCATCAGAATCCAAACGCATCGACCGCGTCATTGCATCGGATTGCGCACGGTAATTTGTGGGTGTCTGCCCGCCCATGGCCCTGCTTGCACGCGGATCAATAGCCCGATTTCCCACCAGGACGCTGCCGGGCAAACAGGCCGGTGGTGCGAGCCCCCTGGCGCGCAAAGCGCTCGCGCCGTGCCACCTTGGGGTCCACCTTCAAGGGGCGATAAACCTCCACACGGTCCCCCTGGGCGAGTTGGCAATCCCATGCCACTTGGCGCCCCCATATGCCCACAGCAGCAGCCGTGTCCCCTGGCGGCAGCAGCGCCGTCTGAGCGCAGGCCTTCAGCGCATCGGCCACCGTGGCGCCTTCAGCAAGTTGCATTGCCCACTCGCCAATGCTGCGCGGCGCAGCACAAACAACCACCGTGATTTGCAGCGTTGCCCCATCGTCACCCATAGACCTGCTCCGCACGCTGGACAAACGCATCCACCATGCCGGCGGCGATGCGGTCAAAAATAGGGCCTACCAAGGCCGCCAGCGCAGCGCTTTCAAACCCGTAGTTCAGCAACAGCTCTACCTTGCACGCGCGCTGGCTGCCATCTGCCACGGCATGGAAATGCCAATCACCCTCCAGGCGGGAGAACGGGCCCTTGACCAGGCGCATCTGCACACGCCGGCCCTCCTCATGGCTGTTGCGGGTAACGAACGTCTGCCGCAGGCCCGCCAGCGCGATGCCGACCTCGGCCGTCATGCCTGCATCATCGCGCTCCAGCACGGTTGCGCGGTCGCACCAGGGCAAGAACTGGGGGTAATGCTCCACCCCCGTCACGAGGGCAAACATTTCTTCGGGGCTGTACCAGATGAGGACGGATTTGTGGACGGTTTTCATGCAGACGCGGCTTGGGTGCAACTGGACAATGGGATCAGCCAGGACATCCGGAGGAAATTAGAATCGCACTTGCGAGACCAACTATTGTAGGGAGGCCTTTTATCTCCCTGTTTGCGCCGCATCTAATCTTTCATGGCCAAAAAACCCGATCCCACGTCCCGCATTGCCGACAACAAGAAGGCTGCCTTCAACTACTTCTTCGAAGAACGCCACGAGGCCGGCATGGTGCTGTATGGCTGGGAGGTCAAAGCGCTGCGCGAGGGCAAGGTGCAGCTGACCGATGGCTATGTGCTCATCCGTGACGGTGAGCTGTACCTGCTGGGCTGCCTGATCAACCCCCTCAAAACAGCCTCCACCCATGTCAGCCCCGAGGCAGCGCGCACCAAGAAACTGCTGCTCAAAAAGGACGACATCAAGCACCTGATCGTCAAGGTCGAGCAAAAAGGCTACACCCTGGTGCCGCTGAACCTGCACTGGAAGAATGGGTTTGTAAAATGCGAGATTGCACTGGCCAAGGGCAAGGCCGAGCATGACAAGCGCGACACCATCAAGGACCGCGAAGGCAAGCGCGAAGTCGAGCGGGCCATGAAGAGCCGCAACCGCTAAGAACGTGCTCACGTTCTAAGAATCTTTCAAGTCGGCGGGAATAATCCTGAAAACAGTTAAACCTAGCAGCCTGTCGGACTTAAA
>DCVY01000196.1 GCA_002327945.1 Acidovorax delafieldii
GTTTGCGCCTTGCCAGAACCCAAAAACCCTCTTTTTGATTTGCGCTGGCTGGCGCAAAACACGGCACTAGAAACGGTTGGATGCCCCTGCCGGTGCCGTGATCGGGGTGCCAGGCAAGGCTGAGCGCTGCGGCTCCAGCAGCACCTGCGTGCTGCTGGACAGCGCGAAGAAGACCTGCCTCCGACAGGCCTNNGCCCGTATTGCCCGTACTGCCCGTACTGCCCGTACTGCCCGTAGTACTGCCCGCAAGGAGGCGCAACGCTGCATGGCGCCCCGAGCGCGGTGCTGGCAGGCGCATGGCGCTTTCACCCATCGGGTGAACCCCATCAAAGCCGTCAACGCTTGATTGCATGCGGCCTGGCAAGGGATGCAAAGCGGTCAGCTGCATGAGGTCAAGCCGCTCACCGCGGATCGGGCCGTGGCAGTGTGGCGGGTGCCGTGACGCAGCCCGTTGTGCTGCGCTGCGCCAGGCGCAGCCGCAGCCAGACTTCGCGCACCACCAGGGCGCATGCCCAGATGAACAGACCGCAGAAGAGCACGTCACTGGCGAAGTGGCCGCCTTGCACGATGCGGCCCATACCGATGACGCCGCCCGCTACCCAGCCCGCCAGCAGCCAGCGCCGACGCGCGGCAGGCGCGCCGGTCAGGCCCAGCGCGAGCAGGCAAAAACCCGTGGCAGCGTGGCCGCTGACGAACGAGCAGTTGCGGTGGCACAGGTTCGAGGGTTGCAGTGCGGGCTGAAAGGGCTTGACGCCCCCGAAGTGCGTGGTTGCGGTAGGCCGCGGTCGGCCCCAGTGTTCCTTGAGCACTACATTGACCAGCAACACCCCGCCGAGCAGCATGACCAGCAACGCTGCGGTATTGCGCCGGCGCCAGCGCAGGGCGAGCCACTGCGGGCGCCAGTAAGCGATCACAAAGAGCAGCGCGCTCGTGGTGAATGCCAGCCGGCCCAGCCAAGGCACGGCTTGGTAGGTGGCATCCACGCCCAGCCACGATCGCATTGCGAAAGGAGGGGTGGCATCCGGGGTGTAAAACTGCTGGCTGATGGCCAGGTCCAGCTCGGGCCAGAGGCTGAATGTGAACGCCACCGCCAGCATGGCCAAGGCCCAGCAAGTCCACTCGGCGCGGCGGGCACCTAGTCTGGGGAGCATCGCCATCATGGTGTCGCTTCCCAAAGGTGTAGCTCGCGGGTCTGACCTGGGCCAATGTCGATGTGTGCCGACGCCAGCTCCTGGCAGCGGGTGAATCGGGCGCATACCTGCGCCGCCGGTGCTTCGCGGCCCAGCAGCAGCACGCCGCGCCGCTGCGCTGCGCTGCCGGGGGTGGGCAGATGGGCCGTCATCTCGTAGTGGTGGCGTGGCGGGCGGGTTGTGGGCAGCGCGGTCCAGGCCAGGTCGAGATCGCGCCAGGCATAGGCACCGTGCGCGATGACGGTGCGGTCGGCACCGATGACCGTGGCGCCGGGCCGGGCCACAGCCTCGGCGCGCAGCACCTCAAAGGCCGCATCCCATCCCCGCATGCGGCTCCAGACGTCGGCGTTGCGCGCCAGCGGATGGCCCAGGCCGCGCGCCATGTCCGGCGCCAGAACCACCGCGGTGGCAAGGGCCAGGCTCGTCAGCCCCGAGGCCCAGGCCGCAGTGGCCGCCCAGCGCTCGCCCTGGACGCGCAGTGCTGTCAGCCACAGCGCAAGCCACAGCACCAGGCCGGTGATGGCGGGTGCCGTCCAGTTGATCTGGGCGCGCGCGTGCCAGGCCTGCGCGACGCCAACGCACAGCAGGGGGAGTGCGCAGTACAGGGCAAAGCGCAAGGCAGCGCCCTGCTGCGGTGGCTGCGCGGCGGGGCCGGTGCGCAGCCACCGCGCGGCGCTCCACAGCAGCACCAGTCCCAGCAGCGGGCCTAGCATCATCCATTGGCCGCCGATGAATTCCGCCACCGAGGCCCAGGCCGGCGCTGAGCGCGCACCCAGGGTGATATCCGCCGTGTGGCGCAGCGTCGGCCAGCCGTGCGCATGATTCCACCAGAGGTTGGGTGCGACGACCAGCGCCGAAACGGCTGCGGCCAGGGTCGCCCCGCGCAGGTTGCGGGCTGCGGTGGGCCGGTCGCGCCAGACCCACAGCAGCAGGGGCACCGATGCCGCCAGCACCACCATGGTGTACTTGAAAAGGGCTCCTGCGCCCAGCGCCAGGCCGAACATCAGCCATGAGCGCAGGGCGCTGGCCTGCGGCGGGGCCTGCAAGGCGCGCCACAACGCCCACATGGCCAGCGTCCAGGCCAGCAGCAGCGGCGCATCGGTGGTGGCCGCCAAGCCCAGCAACCCGGCCAGGGGTGAGGTGATGAACAGCAGAGCGGCCAGCCGGCCCGCGCAGGCGGGGGCATGAGGCTCCGGCTGTGTCGACGCGGTCATCTCGCGGGCCAGTTGGCCGAGCACCCACGCCGTGGCGGGGTAGCAGGCCATGGCCAGCGCCTTCACGCCCAGCAGTCCATCGCCCAGGACGGCGGTGGACAGCGCGATCAGCAGGGCGATGCCCGGTGGCTTGGAGTAGTAGCCCCATTCGAGTTCGTGCGACCAGTGCCAGTACTGGGCCTCGTCCACGTGCAGGCCGACGCCGGCCGCGCCCAGGATTGGCACCAGAACGATGCGCGCGATGTACAGGTTCACCAGAACCAGCAGCAGCGGCCAGTCCCAGTCGATGCGGCGGGTCATGGGTGCGGCGCTGCCGGCCAGCGCGTCGGGATAGGGCCGCACGTCTGCAAGATCGGCGGCGAAGGGGTGGGCGGAGGCGGGTTTCACGGCTTGTGGGTTCCTGTCGCAAGCAATAGTCCCGGAAATGAAGAGGGCAGCGACCGCAGGGTGCGCTGCGCTGGACGGCTGGAGTGCGTGGGTGGTGGTTTGCGGTGGGGGCTTGTGGTCGCGTAGGTAAGTGGTGGCGCCGAGTCAGGAAATAGCTGGATTGAACCGCCAGAGCATGTCAATTCGGTGACCCCCCGGCCCGCCAGCCGTCTGTGGCGAATCGGTTAAAATCACGGTTTCCGAGGAGCGTTGCAGCGCCGCCAGGCGCGAGGCTCGGATTCCCACAGCAACGACGCTCATCCACTTTTTGTGCGGTGAGCTTTCCTTTTATCCCCGCACGAGTGGTTTTTCAAACATGCTTTGGAGCACACCATGAACGCACGCGTCAACGCCCCGGTCAATACCGACTGCATCATTGCCGACATCGGCCTGGCCGAATGGGGCCGCAAAGAGATTCGCATCGCCGAAACCGAAATGCCCGGCCTGATGGCCATCCGTGAGGAATTCGCACCGAAGCAGTCGCTCAAGGGCGCCCGCATCACCGGCAGCCTGCACATGACGATCCAGACGGCCGTGCTGATCGAGACGCTGCAGGCCCTGGGTGCCGAAGTGCGCTGGGCATCGTGCAATATCTTCTCCACGCAAGACCATGCCGCAGCCGCCATTGCCGCTGCGGGCACGTCTGTGTTCGCCATCAAGGGCGAAACCCTGGCCGAATACTGGGACTACACCCACCGCATTTTTGACTTCGGCCCCGCCGGCAGCGAAGGCGAAGGCCCCAACCTGATCCTGGACGACGGCGGTGACGCCACGTTGCTCATGCACCTGGGCAAGCGCGCCGAAAAGGACGCCTCGCTGATCGCCAACCCCACCAGCGAAGAAGAAACCTGCCTGTTCGCCTCCATCAAGGCCAAGCTCGCCGTAGACCCGACCTGGTACAGCCGCAAGAGCGCCCAGATCATCGGCGTGACCGAAGAAACCACGACCGGTGTGCACCGATTGAAGGAAATGTCGGCCAAGGGCAGCCTGATGTTCCGCGCGATCAACGTGAACGATTCGGTCACCAAGAGCAAGTTCGACAACCTGTACGGTTGCCGCGAATCGCTGGTGGACGGCATCAAGCGCGCCACCGATGTGATGATTGCCGGCAAGGTGGCTGTGGTGGCGGGCTATGGCGATGTGGGCAAGGGCTCGGCGCAGGCGCTGCGCGCACTGTCGGCACAGGTGTGGGTGACCGAGATCGACCCGATCAACGCCCTGCAGGCCGCGATGGAAGGCTACAAGGTCGTGACCATGGAATACGCCGCTGACAAGGCTGACATCTTTGTGACCACCACCGGCAACCGCGACGTGATCACGTTCGAGCACATGCAGGCCATGAAGGATCAGGCCATCGTCTGCAACATCGGTCACTTCGACAATGAAATCCAGGTGGCCAAGCTCGAAGAGCACTGCCAGTGGGAAGAGATCAAGCCCCAGGTGGACCATGTGATTTTTGCCGATGGCAAGCGCATCATTTTGCTGGCCAAGGGCCGCCTGGTGAACCTGGGCTGTGGCACCGGTCACCCGAGCTTCGTGATGAGTTCGTCGTTCGCCAACCAGACCATCGCCCAGATCGAGCTGTTCACGCACAGCGACTTCTACGAAAACGGCAAGGTCTATGTGCTGCCCAAGCACCTTGACGAGAAGGTGGCGCGCCTGCACCTCAAGAAGGTGGGCGCCATGCTGACCGAGCTGAGCGACGAGCAGGCGGCCTACATCGGCGTGCCCAAGCAAGGCCCTTACAAGCCCGATACCTACAGGTATTGATTCCCCTGTGGCGCTGCGCGCCTTCTCCCGGAGGGGAGGGCGCCACCAGCGGTTCGGCAAAGCCGGTTCCGCAGTGGCGTTGGCTTTTGGGGCATGCCTGTTTCACGTGCGGTGATGTGATCGCTGGTCTGCTCTTGGATTGATAGCTATAAGCGCTTTAAATACGAGCGCTTCCAGCTCATTTGAATCATAAAGGATGGCCGCATGCGTGCCGATGTTTTTTTGGTGGATTTTGGCCATGCGGCCACGCGCTCGCAGGCGCAGCGGCTGATTGCCGCGGGTGTGGAGTGGCGTCTGTCGCCGCTGGCGCCCTGGCAGAGGGTCGCCAAGAACGGGGACGAGATTCCGTCCGTGGCCGAGGTGCGGCTGCTCGACGATGCCGAGACCAAATACATCTCGCGCGGTGGACTCAAGCTCGAAGGCGCGCTGCGGGCCACCGGCCTGTTGGTGACGGGGCTGCGCTGCCTTGATGTGGGGCAGGGCACGGGCGGGTTTACCGATTGCCTGCTGCAGCACGGCGCGGCGCAGGTGATTGGTGTGGACGTGGGCCACGGCCAGCTGCACGAGCGGCTGCGCAGCGACCCGCGCGTGGTCTGTGTCGAGGGTGTGAATGCGCGGTCGCTGACGGCGCAGGCCTTGCAGCAAGCGTGTGAACTGGCCCTGTCCGAAGTCATCGAGGTGGAAGAGGACAACGAGACCCAGCCCGAGGCACCCTACAGCTGGATGCGCAATGGCGGACAGGTGGACGAGGAATACGACGACAGCAATGACGCCAAGGACAAGGACATCGAAACCTTCAAGTCCGAGCGCGCAGCCCGGGCCAAGGCCCGCGAGCAGGGCACGCTGCCGGTGGAGCGCCGCCGCCGCGTCGAATGGGCCGGTGCCGACATCACGCCGGTGTTTGATGTGGTGACGGGTGACCTGTCGTTCATCTCGCTCACGCTGGTGCTGCCCGCGCTGGTGCCATTGCTGGCGCCCGGTGGCCAGCTGCTGATGCTGGTCAAGCCGCAGTTCGAGCTGCAGCCCGGCCTGGTGGGAAAGGGCGGCATCGTGCGCGATGCGTCGTTGTACGCGGTGGTCGAGCAGCGCATCCGCGAATGCTGTGCCGAAATCGGCCTGGTGGTGCAAGCGTGGCTGGACAGCCCCATCAGCGGCGGCGACGGCAACCGTGAGTTTTTTGTTTTTGCGAGGAGGGGCACATGACCGCTGCCAATGCACCATCCACCGGCTTTCCGGTGAGTTTTGAATTTTTTCCGCCCAAGACACCCGAGGGCGCCGACAAACTGCGCGTCGTGCGCCAGCAGCTCTACACGCAGCGGCCCGAGTTCTGCTCGGTCACCTACGGCGCGGGCGGCTCCACGCAAGAGGGCACCTTCGGCACCGTGCAGGAGATCCTGGCCGAGGGCGTGAGCGCGGCCTCGCACTTCTCGTGCGTTGGTGCCACGCGCGAGTCGGTACGCGAGCAGCTTGCCACACTCAAGGCCATGGGCGTCAAGCGCCTGGTGGCCTTGCGCGGCGATCTGCCCAGTGGCTATGGCATCGGGGGCGAGTTCCACTACGCCAGTGACCTGGTGGCTTTCATCCGGGCCGAGACCGGGCGCGATTTCCATATCGAGGTGGCCGCTTACCCCGAGGTGCATCCCCAGGCCAAGTCGGTGGATGCCGACCTGCAGGCCTTTGCTGCCAAGGTGCGGGCCGGGGCTGATTCGGCCATCACGCAGTATTTCTTCAATGCCGATGCGTACGCGCGCTTTGTGGATGATGTGCACCGCCTGGGGCTGGATGTGCCCGTGGTGCCTGGCATCATGCCCATCATGGGTTCGTCGCAGCTGATGCGGTTTTCCGACGCCTGCGGCGCCGAGATTCCGCGCTGGATCCGGCTGCGCCTGCAGGGTTTCGGTGAAGATGCTGCATCGATTCGGGATTTTGGTCTGGATGTGGTGACTTCGCTGTGCGAGCAGTTGCGCCAGCGTGGCGTGCCGGGCCTGCACTTCTACACCATGAATCAGAGTGCAATAACGCTGGAGTTGTGCCGGCGCCTCGGTTTGTAATGGGGCGTCGGACGGCCTGGGTATGCCCCCCGAGGGGCGCTGTTGCTGGAGAAGGTGGATGGAATCGTCACCTCGCGGTGAGTCCATTCGTTTTTTCATCAGAGGTGATGGATGCAGCTGTCTGAGCGAATGCGGCGCTGGTGCGATTGGCTGGGCCTGGGGGTTGTTGCAGGCGTTCTGGTGGCCTGTGCACCGATGCCGGTGACGGAAAAGGAGGCACCCGTGGCGCCCCCTGAGATGTCGGCCGAGCCCCGCAGCGCCTGCGAGCTGGCCCAGGAGCGTGGCGCGCTGCGCTCGCGGTTTTGCGCGCCCTCGGCCGACAAGCCGGGCGAATCGGGCGAATCGCCGCCCAAGGCCGCTTTGCCCGAGCCGGCGCGCAGCGATGCGGCCAGGCGCGGTGCTGCCGGCGCGGTGCCTTCCGAGTCCCCGGTGGAGTCCGTGCGCGAGAGCGATCAGCAGGGCCTTGCCTCCTGGTACGGCCCGCGTTTTCATGGCCGGCGCACGGCCAGTGGCGAGATCTTCAACCGCCGCGACTTCACCGCAGCGCACCGCACCCTGCCTTTTGGCACCCGGGTGTGCGTGCGCAGCCGGCTTACGGGCCGTGCCGTGGTGGTGCGCATCAACGACCGTGGTCCCTTTGCCGTGAGACGTGTGATTGATTTGAGCCAGGCCGCAGCCCAAGAGCTGGGCATGCAGGGCCTGGGCATCAAGCCCGTGGAACTGTGGCTGCTGGAGGAAGGCGAGGGCGACTGTCCCGCGTTGCTGTCGGTGTCGGCCCCGTAGCTCCGCCGGAGCCTTGGCCGTGCAAGAACCGCAGCAAACCCGTCCACCGCCCTGTCGGGCGGTGGCTTTCGCGGCTTTCAGCCACCCGATTCGAGCGTGTGGGTGGCGTGCTTGTCTTGCGCCAGCAATTCCACCATCTGGGGCAGGGCGGTTTTCAAGGCGGCCTTCAGGGTGAAGGGCGGATTGATCAGGAACATGCCGCTGGCGGGCAGGCCGGGGCGCTTGACTTCACCTTCCGCGTTCTCGGTGAGCTTGCTGGACTTCACGGTCAGCGTGGCGTGCAGCCAGCCTTTGCCCGCCTTGGTGGCCAGGGTTTTGAGGCGGCGCGGCAGGTCGTGCGCCTCGGGGCGCGGAATGATGGGGTACCAGACGGCGTAGGTGCCGGTGGCAAAACGCTTGAGCGAGTCGGCCGCCATGTCCAGCACCTTGGCGTAATCGCTTTTCATTTCATAGCTGGGATCGCACAGCACCAAAGCGCGGCGGGCCGGTGGGGGTAAAAATTTCTTGATGCCTTCAAACCCGTCTTCGTGCAGCACGGCCACTTGCCGGCCGGCCTCCAACTGCGCCACGTTGCCGGCCAGCGCGCGCAGATCGGTCGGGTGCAGTTCAAACAGCTTGAGCTTGTCGTGGTCGCGCAGCAGGCGCTGGATGATGAAGGGCGAACCGGGGTACACCTTGGTGGTGGCGCCCTGGTTGAAGGCTTTCACCATGTCCACATAGGCTTGCAGCGCGGGCGTCAGGGCGGCAACGCCGGGTGCCGTAAGGCGCAAGATGCCGCCCCCCGCCTCGCCGCTGGTGCTGGCGTAGTCGCCATCGAGCCGGTACAGGCCCGCGCCCGCATGGGTGTCGAGCACTGTGAGGGCTGCGTCTTTTTCGGTGAGGTGTTGCAAGGTGGCAATCAGGACGGTGTGCTTGAGCACATCGGCGTGGTTGCCCGCATGAAAGGCGTGGCGATAACTGAACATGGCGCAATGGTAACGACTTGGCCCCTGGTTGCCGGGGGGGCGCTGCCGCGCCGCGCAACACCAGCGTGCAGTGCAGGCAATGCTGCGGCGCAGTGGCACCAGGAAAATAAGATCTGTTTGCGTCTATTGCAAAAGGACTGCAGGTTGCTTTGCTCCCGAAACAGCGTCTGTGGTGCTGGCGCGCACGGGGCGGACGCGGTGCAGACGCTCTGCCAAAAACGGCACAATCGGTGGCGTTCATACCGCTGGGAGATGTTTTTGGCTGACAGGACGCCTTTTGTTTCCGACAGCGGTGGCCCATGCTTCATGATGGCGGCCTTGATGGTTGAGGCGCCGCTGCTCCATTTCATTGTCGCGCTGGACGCGTGCCTGCATTACCCCTGCCCATGATGATTGAAAACCCCAGTGAAACTTCTGCCAGCCGCGTGAGCCATGTGGACGCGCTGCCACCGGGTACCCGCCTGGCCGAGTTTGAGATTCTGGGCTTGCTCGGCGTGGGGGGGTTCGGCATGGTCTACAAGGCGTTCGACCATTCGCTGCACCGCGCCGTGGCCATCAAGGAATACATGCCGTCGGCGTTGGCGGGCCGCTCTCAGGGGCAATCGCTGTGGGTTCGGTCATCGTCCGATCAGCAAACGTTCCAGGCCGGGCTGGCGTCCTTCATGGGCGAGGCGCGCCTGCTGGCGCAGTTTGACCATCCGTCCCTGGTGAAGGTTTTCCGTTTCTGGGAGGCCAACAATACGGCCTACATGGTCATGCCGCTTTATGCCGGTATGACCTTCAAGCAGGCGCGCGCGCAGATGCACACGCCCCCGCCCGAGGCCTGGCTGCGCAAGATGCTGTGGTCGGTGCTGGGTGCGCTGCGGGTGCTGCACGATGGCAATACGCTGCACCGCGACATCTCTCCCGACAACATCTTCCTGCAGGACAACGGGCCACCCGTGCTGCTTGACCTGGGTGCTGCGCGCCATGCCATCAACGACCAAGGCCGCAAGCACACGGCCGTGCTCAAGGTGAACTACGCACCCATCGAGCAATACTCCGAAGGCGACGATGAGTTGCGCCAGGGCCCCTGGAGCGACCTGTATTCGCTGGCCGCGGTGGTGCATGGTTGTCTGTGCAATGACATGCCGCTGCCCGCCACCCTGCGCTCCATCCGGGATCGCATGGTGTCGTTTGCGCGCGTGGCCAAGACCGTCCAGCGCCAGTTCGGAGTCGAATATTCGGCGCCGTTCGTGGCCGCCATCGCCCAGGCCCTGGCCTTGCGCCCCGAAGACCGTCCGCAGAGCATTGACGCCTTCCTGCAGACCATGGGCATGACCGCGCCGCCCGAGGGGATCGGGCATTTTGACTTTCGGGCCGAGCTGGGTGGCATCTGGATCGGGCCGGCGGGCCATCCGGGCCCTGGTGTGGTCGCCCCCACGGTAGACGTAACTTCCGCTCCGAGGCAGTTGGCCGATCTGGAAGATCTGACCGACCGCTCGGCCAGGTCGGCCCTGCTTTCGACCGGCGCGACCATGCGGGACGCGCAGGACACCCTAGCGGACGAGGGGCCTGACACGGTGGTGGAAGACATGGCCGACACGGTTTTCATCGATGTCGGCGACTCGGTGTTCGAGGACTCCCCTGCTGCGGACAAGGCCCCGGTGGTGGCGCCGGCGCGTGCGGAACACCCGGGGCAAAAACGCAAGCGACAAGCCCCGGGCAACGGCGCGCAGGTGCCGGAGCACGCCGCAGGAGACCGCGCTCGACCGCAATCGGCGCCGGTGTGGCTGGCGGGTGTTTTCCTTGCGCTGGCCATCGCGGCGGTGGCGCTGTGGTGGGCGCAGGGCCGCTCCAGCCCACGGCCCGTGGATGACATCCTGACCGAACTCAAGGATCCGGTGGCCGTGCCGGTCGCCGTCGCCGCGACACCCACTGCCTCGGAGCAGGCCGTGCCGGCCAACCCCGCCCATGATGCCGCTGTGGCGGATGGTGCCGACAGGAGTACAGCGCCAGGCGCTGACGGCTTGAGCGCTGCGCCCGCCGTTGTTCCAGTACCCGTTGGGCACCCTGCCGCGCGCGCTGCCGCGCAGCGCCGTAGCCTTCCCGAGCCCAAAGCTGTCGCGCCAGTGGTGTCGCAGGATGCGCCTGTGTCGCCTCGCGAACCGGCCTTGGCGCCCAGGCCCAAGGTCACGCCGGTGCACACGCTGGGGCCGCAAGAGGCGTGCGCCGACGCCAGTTTTCTGGCCCGCCCCCTGTGCATTTTCAATGAATGCAAAAAGCCTGCACTGACGGGGCACCCGGTGTGCGTGGAGGTCCGGCGGCGGCAGGAGGCCGAAGAGCAGCGCCGGCAGTTGCAAAACTGACTCGGCGGCCTGTTTTTGGGGGTGTGCTTGCCTAAAAAGGGTGCAGCTTCGTATAATGGCAGGCTTCGCAGCGCTTTAGTGGTCCCGCGGCGAAGAATCAACGCCACCTAAGAGGCTTCCGAAAGAGAAGCACCGACCGTGGAAAAGGACCCGCCAAACCCTCTTGCCAAGAGAAAACTCATGACTACTACTTTCAGCGCAAAGCCCGCTGAGGTCGTGCACGAGTGGTTTGTGATTGACGCGACCGACAAGGTCCTCGGACGAGTAGCCAGCGAAGTTGCTCTCCGTTTGCGCGGCAAACACAAGGCCATTTACACGCCTCACGTCGACACCGGTGACTTCATCGTCATCATCAACGCCGCCCAGATCAAGGTCACCGGCACCAAGTCCCTGGACAAGGTGTACTACCGCCACTCGGGTTATCCCGGCGGTATCACGGCCACGAACTTCCGCGACATGCAAGCCAAGCACCCCGGCCGCGCGCTGGAAAAGGCCGTCAAGGGCATGCTGCCCAAGGGCCCCCTTGGCTACGCGATGATCAAGAAACTCAAGGTGTACGGCGGTGCTGAGCATCCCCACACCGCCCAGCAGCCCAAAGTGCTGGAAATCTAAGGAGCCTTGAGATGATTGGTGAATGGAACAATGGCACAGGCCGTCGCAAGTCCAGCGTCGCCCGCGTGTTTCTGAAAAAAGGCTCCGGCAAGATCACGGTGAACGGCAAGGACATCCAGTCCTACTTCGGCCGCGAAACCTCGATCATGATTGCCAAGCAACCCCTGGCGCTGACCAACCATGTCGAAACCTTCGACATCCAGATCAACGTGCACGGTGGTGGTGAATCCGGCCAGGCCGGCGCTGCCCGCCACGGCATTACCCGCGCCCTGATCGACTACGACGCCACGCTCAAGCCCGTCCTGAGCCAAGCCGGCTTCGTGACGCGTGACGCCCGCGAAGTGGAACGCAAGAAGGTCGGCTTGCACTCTGCACGCCGCGCCAAGCAGTTCTCCAAGCGTTAAGCCTGGCTGCTGCAGGAGGGCCGCCGCTGGTGGCGCTCCCTGTCTGCCCCCCTTGTGGTGGTGGGCCGCAACAAAAAAACCGCCTTCGGGCGGTTTTTTTTGTTGCCAGGCGCAATGCCCCCACTGAAATTGGCGTCAAAAGTCGGAGCCCTGAATTCCCGACTTGATTGCTGTAGCATTCACGCCAGATCTTGAATTGGAGTATTCCATGAGTGCAGTTGCCGAAAACATCCAGACCGAAATGCCCACCCCCATCCTGTTCACCGACAGCGCGGCGGCCAAGGTGGCGGATCTGATCGCCGAAGAGGGCAATCCCGACCTGAAGCTGCGCGTTTTCGTCCAGGGTGGCGGATGCTCGGGCTTCCAGTACGGCTTTACTTTTGACGAAGTCACCAACGAAGACGACACCACCATGACCAAGAATGGTGTCTCGCTGCTGATCGATGCCATGAGCTACCAGTATCTGGTGGGCGCCGAGATCGACTACAAGGAAGACTTGCAGGGAGCCCAGTTCGTGATCAAGAACCCGAACGCTACCAGCACCTGCGGCTGCGGTTCCAGCTTTTCGGCCTGATCGTCAATAAGGTACCTGTTTTTTCAGGCCGGGTAAACGGCCCCCAGAACACGGGCGCCTTGGGCGCCCGTGACGCTTTTCAGGCTGCCAGGCTTGCCGAGCATCGTCTGGCAAGCCAGCCAGGCAAAGGCGGCGGCCTCCACTTGCAGCGCGGGCAGGCCCAGGGCATCGGTCGGTACCACGTTGGCGCCAGGGGCCAAGGCCTGCAGGCGCTGCATCAGGTGGGTGTTCAAGGCACCGCCACCGCACACTGCCAGCGTTTTACTCTTGTTTCCGTAGTTGATGGCGCTGGTTGCACCGGCGCTGGCGGTCAGCTCTGTCAAGGTGGCTTGCACGTCAACAGGTCGGGCACTGGCATGCGCAGCCAGCTGGCCCGCCAGCCAGGCCGGGTTGAACAGGTCGCGCCCGGTGCTTTTGGGCGGGGGCTGGCGCAAAAAGGGCTCTTGCAGCAGTGTGGCCAGCAGGTCGGGCAGAACTTCACCCTGGGCAGCCCAGGCGCCATTTTTGTCAAACGGCTGGCCGGTGTGCAACTGGCACCAGTAATCCATGAGTGCATTGCCGGGGCCGCAGTCAAAGCCCGCTACGCTGCCATCGGCGCTCAGCACGCTGAGGTTGGAGATGCCACCGATATTGAGCACCAACACCGTTGCATCCGCACGGCCAAACACCCCTTGGTGGAAGGCCGGCACCAGCGGGGCGCCCTGGCCACCGGCTGCCACATCCCGGCTGCGAAAGTCGGCCACCACGGCAATGCCTGTGCGCTCGGCCAGCAGGGAAGGGTTGTTCAGTTGCAGGGTGTAGCCCGTGCCATCGAATTCCTGGGGGCGATGGCGCACGGTTTGCCCATGGGCGCCGATGGCCCGCACGGCGCTGGCGGGGGTGGCACTGTGCTCCAGCAGGTCGTGCACAACACCGGCATAGGCCAGTGCCAGCGCATTGCCCGCGAGGGCCGCGCGGTGCAGTTCGTTGGGGCCGGGGCTGTTGAGGGCGAGCAGTTCCGCTCTTAAATCAGGAGCTAATGGTGCTGATGCATGGCCGATGACGGCCATTCTTTCATGCGAAAAGTCGGCCAGGACGCCATCCACCCCGTCCAGCGAGGTGCCCGACATCAGGCCAATGTACAAGCCGGGCATCGCCAGCAACTGCACCACAGGGGTGTGCCGGGTGCGGCTTATTCGGCGCTGGCCTGCTGCACCAGCGCGGCAGCCGACAGTTGCACGCGCATGTTGGCAGCCAGTCGGTCGAAGGCGGGCCGGGCTGCCTTGGAGACTGGAGCCGCGGCTTCACTTTGCTGCGCGATGGCCTGTGGGTCCTGGTGTTGGCCGTTCACGCGGAACTCGAAATGCAGGTGCGGGCCCGTAGCCCAGCCCGTAGAACCCACGGCGCCGATGGTCTGGCCCTGTTCGACGGTCTGGCCCTTCTTCACGTCGATGCGGCTCAGGTGGGCGTACACGGTTTCGTGCTGGTTGCGGTGCTTCACGAAGATCACGTTGCCGAAGCCGTTTTGCACACCCGCGAACTCGACCACGCCGTCACCCACCGTGCGCACGGCCGTGCCCGTGGGCGCGGCAAAGTCGGTGCCCAGATGGGCGCGCCATTTTTGCAGAATGGGGTGGAAGCGCATCTTGAAAGTGCTGCTCACGCGCGAGAACTCCACTGGCGAGGTGAGGTAGGCGCGGCGCAGGCTTTCACCGTCGAGGGTGTAATAGGCGCCCTTGGCGGCGCCGGGGTCCTGGAACCACATCGCCTGATAGGTCTTGCCATTGTTGTTGAACTCCGCACTCAGCACGCGGCCGCTGCGCAGGGGTTCGCCGTCGGCTTCCAGGGTTTCATAGACCACCGAGAAGCGGTCGCCCTTGCGCAGGGAACGGTGAAAGTCGATGTTGCCTGAGAACACCTCGGCCAGCTGCACAGCCACGGAATCGGGGATGTCCGCCGCGTCGGTGGCGGCAAACAGCGAACTGCGGATCACCCCGCCCGCCAGGCGGCTGCCGGTGGTGAGGGGTGCGGACTCGATACGCGAGGTGAACTTCTCGCCCGTGCGTTCCACCACCAGGCGGCTGAAATTACCGCTGTCGTCCGGNNCTGTGCGTCTTTGCGCAGGAAGGCGGCAGCGGCCGGATCGGCCACGCCCATGCGCTGTAACAAGGATTCGGCCGTGTCGCTGCTGCGGGTCTGCTCGGAGCGGTACAGCGAGAAGCCGGGCGCATCCAGGGCGTCCAGTGCCGTGTTTGCCGCGAGTGACTCGACGGCGTAAGTGATCTCGCTGACCGGCAGATCCGATGGGTCGGGCGCAAACGATGCCACGGCAAAGGCGCCGCCGCCGCCGGTCAGCAGCAGGGTCGCCACGGCGGCGGTGATGCGTTTCGGGTATTTTTGGACACTGTGAGTCAGCTGGGCAAGCAAGGCCATGCGGGCGGTAGTGAAGCCGTTGATCAAAGGTCTGTCCCCAAGGGTGAAGGTGCAACCGGCGGTTTTTCCCGTTGCAAAGCGGGGAGAGACCGGTGGCACAAGCTGTCAGGCTGCAGGCATTCGACAGGGTTGCCAGGATGTCGAAACGGCGGACTACTAGAATCCGCTTGTGCAATGTGGGCTGAAGTATAGCGGCGCATGCTGTTCGGACATCCCAGAAAACCCTTATGAATCAATCTGCTGTTACAAAAAACCCGGTATCCGATGGTGTAGGGCGGGCCCTCGAAATCTCTTTGCGCGGCGTGCAAGAGTTGCTGCCGCTGGATGAGTGGATCAAGAAGCTGGCGCGCTCCGAAGCCACGGGCCAGCCCCTGCGCATCAAGCTGGGGCTGGACCCCACGGCGCCGGACATCCACATCGGCCACACGGTGGTGCTCAACAAGATGCGGCAATTGCAGGATCTGGGCCACCAGGTGATTTTCCTGATCGGAGACTTCACCAGCCTGATCGGTGATCCTTCGGGCCGCAACAGCACGCGCCCGCCGCTCACGCCCGAGCAGATCAAGCTGAACGCCGAGACTTACTACCGCCAGGCCAGCCTGGTGCTGGACCCTGCGCGCACCGAGATCCGCTACAACAGCGAGTGGTGCGAGCCCCTGGGCGCCACGGGCATGATCCAGCTTGCGGCCAGGTACACCGTGGCGCGCATGATGGAGCGCAACGATTTCCATGACCGTTTCAAGGCGGGCAATCCAATTGCGGTGCACGAGTTTCTCTATCCGCTGATGCAAGGCTACGACTCGGTCGCCCTCCAGAGCGACCTGGAACTGGGCGGCACCGACCAGAAGTTCAACCTGCTCATGGGCCGGCACCTGCAGCAAGAATATGGCCAGGAGCCGCAGTGCATTCTGACCATGCCGCTGCTCGAAGGCCTGGACGGCGTTGAGAAGATGTCCAAGTCCAAGAACAACTACATCGGCATCAGTGAAGACGCCAACACCATGTTCGCCAAGGTGCTGAGCATCTCCGACACGCTGATGTGGCGCTGGTACCTGCTGCTGTCGTTCCAGTCGCTTGCGCAAATCGAGGCCCTCCAGGCCGAGGTGGCAGGCGGGCGCAACCCCAAGGACGCCAAGGTGGCGCTGGCCAAGGAAATCACCGCGCGCTTTCACGGCGCGGCGGCGGCCGATGCAGCCGAGCAGGATTTCATCAACCGCAGCAAGGGCGGTGTGCCCGACGAGATTCCCGAGGTGGCCCTGGCGGGCGCGCCGCTGGGCATCGGCGCCCTGCTCAAGCAGGCCAACCTGGCGCCTTCGACCAGCGAGGCCAATCGCCTGATCGACGGCGGCGGCGTGCGCGTGGATGGTGGCGTGATCAGTGACAAGGGTCTCAAGCTCGATGCTGGCGCCTACGTGGTGCAGGTGGGCAAGCGCAAGTTTGCCAGGGTGCACTTGCTCTCCACCTGAGCGGCTTCGCCGCAGGCGCACAGCCCCTGAGGGGGACGCACCCGGTGGCCTGGCAAAACCAATTGCACGGGTGCACTGGCGGGGGTTGCGCCATTGCGAGGGCCGCGGGGAGCGCGCAGCGCAACGGACTCCAGCCGGGTTTTTCGAATTTCTTCGACCCTGCTGGCCGGATCGGGGCCGGCCAAGCCAGAGGAAAAGGGGCTTTGCCTGCTGTCGAAAACATGATGAAATGACGCGTTGGTGCTTGTTTCATAAGCGTCATTTGCTATGTTTTGGGTAGCATCTGGTCTGCGGTATGCCAGCGCCGATAATCCGTCACCAGCCCCCCGCGGACACTGCCGCGACGCTCCGAAACTCTTTTTTTCATGACGCAACTCGACATCCTCATCATGGCGGCCGGCAAGGGCACGCGCATGAAAAGCCGCATCCCCAAAGTCCTGCAACGCCTGGCCGGGCGCCCGCTGCTGCACCATGTGCTCGACCAGGCGGCGCACCTGCAGGCGCGCAGCGCCATCGTCATCACGGGCCATGGCGCTGCAGAAGTAGAAGCTGCCACCGCTGGTGCTGCAAGCGCTGGCAGGACTTTTGAACTTGAATTTGTGCGCCAGGAGCCCCAGTTGGGCACCGGCCACGCCGTGCAGCAGGCCGTGCCGCACCTGCGGGACGGAGGCACGGTGGTCGTGCTGTCGGGCGATGTGCCGCTCACCCATGCCGACACGCTGCGTTCCCTGGTGGCGGCCAGCGCCGGCGGGCAGCTGGCCCTGCTCACGGTGACCCTGCCCGACCCCACGGGGTATGGCCGCATCGTGCGGGATACACATGATCAGGTGCAAGGCATCGTCGAACACAAAGACGCCACCGAAGCCCAGCGCGCCATCACCGAGGTGTATAGCGGCATCATGGCCGTGCCCGCGCGCCTGCTGCGGGGCTGGCTGGCGCGCCTGACCAACCACAATGCCCAGGGCGAGTACTACCTCACCGACATCGTGGCCATGGCCGTGGCCGACGGCGTGCCCGTGTCGGCGCACCGCATTACTGATGCGCTGCAGGTGGCCGGTGTGAACAGCCCCATGCAACTGGCCGAGCTGGAGCGTGCCCACCAGTTGCGGCAGGCCCGCGCGCTGATGGAGCAGGGCGTGCGCCTGGCCGACCCCGCGCGCTTCGATCTGCGCGACGACGCACGCACCGGCGTGCGTGGCGAGCTGGTCTGTGGCCAGGACGTGGAGATCGACGTGAATTGCGTCTTCACCGGCCGCGTGGAGCTGGGCGAGGGCGTGCAGATCGGCGCGAACTGTTGCATTGCCAACGCGCGCATCGCAGCGGGCGCCGTCATCCACCCCTTCACCCACATCGACGGTGAAAAGCTGGGCGCTACCGTGGGCGAGCGTGCACTCATCGGCCCCTTTGCCCGCCTGCGCCCCGGCGCGCAGCTGGGCCGCGAGGTGCACATCGGCAACTTTGTGGAAGTCAAAAACTCGACCCTGGCCGACGGCGCCAAGGCCAACCACCTGGCCTATCTGGGCGACGCCACCGTGGGCGAGCGCGTGAACTATGGCGCGGGCAGCATCACCGCCAACTACGACGGCGCCAACAAGCACCGCACCGTGATCGAGGCCGACGCGCACATTGGCAGCAACTGCGTGCTGGTGGCGCCTGTGACCATCGGGGCGGGCGGCACGGTGGGCGGTGGCAGCACCATTGCCAAGAGCGTGCCGCCCGGGGCGCTGAGCGTGGCGCGCGGCAAGCAGATCATCAAAGAAAACTGGCAGCGCCCCGCCAAGTTACCCAAGGGATGATGCAGGCATGACGCAGGCCGCCAGTTCCGCGGAGCTTGGGCAACTGCGCGCCGCGCTGGCACGCAGCCAGCAGCAGGTGGTCGACATGGCCGCCGCGCAGGACGAGTTCTTGCGCGCCGTCTCGCACGACCTGCGCGCCCCGCTGCGGCATGTCACGTCGTACGGCACGCTGGTGCGTGAAGTGCTGGGCGACCTGCCGCCCGAGGTGGTGCAGGGCCCCGAGGTGCAGGAGGCGCTGGGTTTTCTGGCCACCATGGACCAGTCGGCCCGGCGCATGGGGCTCATGATCGACGGCCTGCTGGCCCTGGTGCGCGCAAGCCGTGCGCCGCTGCACCTGCAACCTGTGCCGCTGGCGACGGCCATCGCCCAGGCGCGCGCCACGTTGGCCGCGACCGAGGCTGGCCGCGCTGTGGATTGGCGCGTGGGCATCGACCTGCCCACGCTGCAGGCCGACCCGGCGCTGCTGCAGGAGCTGCTGCTGCAACTGCTGGGCAATGCCCTCAAGTTCACGCGCCCTGTTGCGCAGCCCTGCATCACTGTGCAGACCGATGCGGCACCCGCGGGCCAGGCGGCCTTCACGGTGCAGGACAACGGCGTGGGGTTTGACCCCGCGCGTGCGGGCTCACTGTTTGGCGTGTTTCAGCGCCTGCACCGCGAGACCGAGTTTGACGGCGTGGGCACGGGGCTGGCGCTGTGCCGTGCCATTGCGCAACGCCATGGTGCGCAGATCAGCGCCACGGCGGCGCCGGGCGGTGGCTGCACGGTGCGGGTGGAGTGGCCACAGGTGCCTGCGGCCTGACTTGGCCCACCTGGTTCCCCTCGTCCGGGGTTGGTGCCGGAGGGAAAGCAGCGCAAGCCAGGCTTTACACCACGGGCGCCAGTGCCGGCATGACACTGGCCGATACCTGGTTGCGCCCCGCTGCCTTGGCCTGGTAAAGCGCAGCGTCGGCGGCACTGGTCCATGCGCGCAAGGTGTTGTAGCGGTGGTCGGCCGCTGCCACGCCCATGCTGCTGCTGAACCGCAGGGTGGGCAGGTCGCGCAGCTGCAGGGTCTGCACCTGTTCGCGGATGCGCTGGGCCACCACCATGGCATCTTCAAGGCGCATGCCGCGCAGCACGATGGCGAATTCATCGCCGCCATAGCGGCCTGCACAGTCGGTGGCGCGCACGTTGCTCAGCACGATGCGCGCCAGCGCCCGCAGCACTTCGTCGCCCACGGTGTGGCCATGCCGGTCGTTGATCTGCTTGAAATGGTCGATGTCCAGCATCACCAGGCAGGCGGGTTCGTCGCTGGCGTGGTGGCGGCGCAGCGTGGCTTCGGCCTGCTCCTGCCAGTGGCCGCGGCCATACAGACCGGTGAGGGCGTCGATGCGCCGCAACGCGTCCAGCAGCTGGTTTTGTTGCGACACCTTGCGGATCAGGCGGTAGCTCGCCACGCTGACCGACAGGGTGTGCAGCACCATCACGGGCAGGCAGGCAAGGATGACCGGCATGGATGTCTCTGGCGCCCACTGAAAACCGGTGATTGCCGTACTGGCCGCAGCGGCGCCCGCCATGCCGGGCAGCGAACGGGCCCACAGGCCGCGAATACCGGTGGTGATCTTGTCCACCATGGTCAGCGTGAGTATCAGTACGCTGGGCAGCAAATTGAAGTGCATCAGCGGAACCAGGGCCGCCACCAGTGCCGAATCCACCAGCAGGTTGCGAATTTCTGTGCGGTAGGGGTCGGCGCTGCGCCGGCTCAGCTGGTAGGCCACATGCGGCCAGACGAAACAGGTCAGGCCTAAGCACGGCCACGCTGCCAGGCCGGTGGGGAGTTCCCACAGCACCACGCCCACCATCATTCCGCCAGATCCCATGCCCAGCACACGCAGGGGGTACACCTGGCGATGGAGTTGGCGTTGGGGATTGGGCATGGGTTGCTGGGGGTGTGGCAGGGCATGACTTGCTGCCAAAGCCTACAGGGATTGTTGCGTCAGCGCCAGCAAAAAATGGCGCCGCGAATGTCATCCCGGCCGCCGGCCATGGCCCGTTGCGGCTTCGAGGTGCTTCAGGCGCTGGCGCAGTTGTGCCACTTCTTCGATCAGGTCGGCCGTGAGGGCGGCGAGCTGGGGGTCGGCGCCAAAGGTGGTTTCCAGCTGGGCCAACCGGCGCGCGCGCACCACGGTGGCGCTGGCAAAGCGCCAGTGGCCGCCCAGAAGGTCGGCCTGCAGCAGGCCGGCCTGCAGCCGTTCGCTGACCCAGCCCGGCGCCACATGGCAGATGCGGGCCAGGTCCTCCAGGGAAAACAGGGCGGTGTCGTCCAGCAGTTCACTCGGCTGCACGGTGGGGGTGTTGCGGGAAGTTGTCATGGTCAGGCTCCCGGGGTGGTGCGCGGATCGAAGCGGGGAAAGGCCTTTGCCAGCGCGGTGTAGGCGGCGCGTTCGGCATCGCTGTGGGCCGGGGGCAGGGCGACGCTCAGTTCCAGATACAGATCCCCGGGCGTGGCGGCCGGGATGCCGCGGCCCTTGAGGCGCAGCTTGCGGGCGGATTTCCAGTGCGCGGGTACGGTCACTTCCAGGGCGCCGGCGGGGGTCTGCACTTGGATGACGGCGCCCAGTTCGGCCTCCCAGGGGGCCACGTCCACGGGCTGGTACACATCGCGGTCAATGGCGCGCCAGCGGGGGTCGGGTTTGAATCGCACCTCTAGAAACAGGTCGCCCGCAGGGGCGCCGCCCATGCCGGGACTGCCCTGGCCCGTCAGGCGGATGAGCTGGCCTTCGCGCACACCCTTGGGTATCTTGACTTGCAGGCTGCGTTGTTCGTGGACCATGTGGCCCGCGTCGTCGAGCCGCGCGCCGCGCAG
Organism: Acidovorax delafieldii; assembly: GCA_002327945.1. Lineage (GTDB taxonomy): Bacteria > Pseudomonadota > Gammaproteobacteria > Burkholderiales > Burkholderiaceae_C > Acidovorax > Acidovorax delafieldii_C. The sequence continues at coordinate 20,857 of DCVY01000196.1, forward strand.
CGTGAGGCTGCGCTCGGCGCCCTGGTAGGCGTCCAGCAGATCAAGCTCGATCTTGGCGTGGTGGTCGTTGCCGCGCGATGGCGGCGGTGCGCCACCCCATTGGGCATCCCGTGGCGCTTCACGGGATGGGTCCCGGGCACGCTGCGCGCGCGCGTGGCGGCCAAACAGTTGCTCGAAGAAATCACTGAATTCGCCGTCGAACCCGCCGGCTGCACCGGCCCCGTCGGAGAACTCGAAGCCCGCGTCCCAGTTGGGCGGGGGGCGAAAGTCCTGGCCCGGGCGGTGCGGCGCCTGGCGGCCCAGTGCGTCGTAGGCTTCGCGCTTTTCGGGATCGGAGAGCACGGTGTTGGCCTCGTTGATCTCGGCCATGCGGGCCACGGCATCGGCCTCTTTGCTCACGTCGGGGTGGTATTTGCGCGCCAGCTTGCGGTAGGCCTTCTTGATCTCCTCGGCGGTGGCGGTCTTGCTGACGCCCAGTATCTGGTAGTAGTCCTTGAATTCCATGCGGCATCTCCTTCGCGGTGGGGCGGCGCGGGATGGCCGCTGGGGTTACTGTATGCCCCAGGCCGCCGCCGTGGCAATCCGGGGCGCCTGGCGCAGGAGCCATGCACTTGTGGCGCCTCAAAAAAAGACAGCAGCAACCGCTGTCAGGCAAGCGCTATCGGTATTTTTGTTGAGAATTTTGCGCGGCGCGTGGCAAAAAAGGCTTTGACGTTGCGCACATTGGCATCGCCCGTGAACAGGCGTTGCGACAGTGCCAGGTAAGCCGGCATGTCGCGGGTGTGCACCACCAGCATGAAATCCGGCCCCGGCGATACGCGCCAGCACTGCTGCACGCAGTCTTCGGCCACAGCGCGGGCCTCAAAGGCGTCCAGCCATTCGGCGCCCTGGCGGTCCAGCGCCACTTCCACGATGGCTGACAGCCCGTGGCCCTGCAGCGCCGCCAGCCGGTCGGGTTGCAGCAGGGCGACCTGGCGCTCGATCAGCCCGGCATCGTGCAGGCGCTTGACCCGCCGCAGGCAGGTGGGTGGCGACACATGCACCTGTTGCGCCAGGGACTGGTTGCTCTGCGCGGCGTCGGTCTGCAGGAGGTTGAGCAACTGCAGGTCTGTGGCGTCGAGTGATATTTGTTGCATGGATTCATTAAAAATGAATTTATATTTCATTAAGGTTGACTGGTGAAATTTGAGTTCAAATTTATACAAATATCAATCAAATATTTTTCTGCATGCTGCCTACCATCACCCCATCGCTTTCTATCTGAGGCAACCACCATGTGCGGCATCGTCGGCGCAGTCTCCACGCGCAACATCGTTCCCATCCTCGTGCAGGGTCTGCAGCGGCTCGAATACCGGGGCTATGACTCGTGCGGCGTGGCCGTGCACGCCTCCAGTCGGGATGCCACGCGCCATGGCACGGTAGACGGTGGGCTGCAGCGCGCCCGCAGCACCGCCCGTGTGGCTGAACTGCTGGAGCAGGTGACCAAGGACCATATCGACGGCGCCACCGGCATAGCCCACACCCGCTGGGCCACCCACGGTGCGCCCGCCGTGCACAACGCGCACCCCCATTTCAGCCACGGCACGGGCAGCGACGCCACAGCAGCGGGTCAGCAAGCCGAAAGCGACCCGGCCCGCCCGGGTCGCGTGGCCCTGGTGCACAACGGCATCATCGAAAACCACGAAGAACTGCGCGCCGCCCTGCAGGCGCGCGGCTATGTGTTTGTGAGCCAGACCGACACCGAAGTCATTGCGCACCTGGTGGACAGCCACTACAGCGGCGACCTGTTCGACGCCGTGCGGGCCGCCATCGCCGAACTGCATGGCGCCTACGCCATTGCCGTGATGCACAAGGACGAACCCCACCGTGTGGTGGGCGCGCGTGCGGGCTCGCCCCTCATTCTGGGTGTGGGCAAGGATGCTGCCGAAGGGGCTTCGGCGCCCCGCGAGCACTTTCTGGCCAGCGACGCCATGGCCCTGGCGGGCGTCACCGATCAGATCGTGTACTTGGAAGAGGGCGACCTGGTGGACCTGCAACTGGGCCGCTACTGGATCGTTGGCAAGGACCGCGCGGCGCTGACGCCCGCGCAACGCCCGGTGCGCACCGTGCAGGCGCACAGCGGCGCGGCCGAGCTGGGGCCTTACCGCCACTACATGCAAAAAGAGATCTTCGAGCAACCGCGCGCCATCGCCGACACGCTCGAAGGCGTCGCGGGCATCGTGCCCGAGCTGTTTGACGGTGCGGGCCAGCATGGCGAGCCGGGCGCCGCCGCGTGGCGCGTGTTCAAGGAGATCGACAGCGTCCTCATCCTGGCCTGCGGCACCAGCTACTACAGTGGTTGCGCGGCCAAATACTGGCTCGAAGAAATCGCGGGCATCCCCACCCAGGTGGAAGTGGCCAGCGAATACCGCTACCGCACCAGCGTGCCCAACCCGCGCACGCTGGTGGTCACCATCAGTCAGTCGGGCGAAACTGCCGACACCCTGGCCGCACTGCGCCACGCCCAAAGCCTGGGCATGCAGCACACGCTGACCATCTGCAACGTGGCCACCAGCGCCATGGTGCGCGAATGCAAGCTCGCCTACATCACGCGTGCGGGTGTCGAGATTGGCGTGGCCAGCACCAAGGCCTTCACCACACAGTTGGCGGGCCTGTTTTTACTGACGCTGGCGCTGGCACAGTCCAAAGGACGCTTGGGGGAGGAGCAGGAAGCCGCCCACCTCAAGGCCATGCGCCACCTGCCCGTGGCCCTGCAGGCCGTGCTGGCACTGGAGCCCCAGATCATCAGCTGGGCCGAAGACTTTGCGCGCATGGAAAATGCGCTTTTTCTGGGCCGGGGCCTGCACTACCCCATCGCGCTCGAAGGCGCCCTCAAGCTCAAGGAAATCAGCTACATCCATGCCGAGGCCTACCCGGCGGGCGAGCTCAAGCACGGCCCTCTGGCCCTGGTGACCAGCGCCATGCCCGTGGTCACCGTGGCACCCAATGATGCGCTGCTGGAAAAACTCAAGAGCAACATGCAGGAAGTGCGCGCGCGCGGTGGCGTGCTGTATGTGCTGGCGGACGCAGACACCCACATCGAAAGCAGCGAAGGCATCCATGTCATCCGCATGCCCGAACACTACGGCTACCTCAGCCCGCTGCTGCATGTGGTGCCGCTGCAGTTGCTGGCGTATCACACGGCCTGCGCGCGGGGGACGGATGTTGACAAGCCGCGCAATTTGGCCAAGTCGGTCACGGTGGAGTAGTGAGCACCAGAAAATGGTCCAGCATGTGAAAGTGGTCCTCAAAAAACTCGTCCTCCATCGTGACCAGCTTTTCCACATCAACCCACTCCACCTGCATGGCATCGTCATCGGCCCGCACCGCCGGAAACGGCACATTGCCCAGGTCGAAGTGGTGCGCATGCGTGATCGTGCGCCCGCGCTGACTGCGCTCCGGGTGGTCGAACACCGCCACCGACTGCAGGGCCGCGCGCATGCGGGCTTCGGGCAGTTCGCAATGGGTTTCTTCGGCCAGCTCGCGCAGGCATGACTGCCACAGGGTCTCGCGCTGCTCGATAAAACCCCCGGGCACCGCTCGCTGGCCCTTGCCCGGTGCGTGGGCGCGGCGGATCAGCAGCACATGGTTTTGGCAGCACAACACGGCATCTACCGTGACGAATACCGGAGGGTAGGGTGCCGCAGACCAGGCCTCGCGGTAGCCGCGCAGCATGCGCCACTCTTGCTGCAGTGCCGGGTAGTGGGGAGTTTGCGCAAAGCGCTCCAGAAAGCCCAGGGTGCTCCCGGGCATCTGGGTGGCCAGGTCGCCCAGACCGGCCCGCACGGTGCCGGGGGTGGCGCCAAAATAGGCATCGCGGATGGCCGTGGCGTCGATGCGGCCCTGGCGTTCCACGTTGATCAGATTCCAGCCGGGAAAAGCGCTCAGATAGCTGCTGGTCGCATCCTTGAAGTGGCCCACCAGACCCATGCGGGCATCCGCCGGCGCGATCTGGGCCACGCCCCTGCGCACTGCCTGCACCCACACGGCCTCGTTGTAGTAGTCGCGCATCGGCAGCACCTGTACGCGGGCCCGGTCGGCCTCGGTCAGGGCGTCCAGCATCATGCCGGCACGCTCGTGGCTGGTGAAGGGGTTCTTGGGCGACCGTGCCTGCCAGGCCGAACCCATCACCACGATCACGCTGCGGGCACTGTCGAGCGCGCGCTGCAGCAGCGCCATGTGGCCATTGTGGACGGGCTCAAAGCGCCCGATGTAGATAGCGGTGTCGTACATGTGTCTCCGGCCTTTTGGGGCGTTCGGCGCAGTTGCAGACCGGTAGCTGCGCATTGTGCAGCGGTGCGCGTGCGCTGGTTTGGGCCGGCCTTGCAAACCTTCACATCACTTGCGCGATATGAAGGCTGCCTTCGAACCGATGCCATGCCGCAGCACGGCGGGCATAGGCAAAAGACGCTNNGCGGCGGTCTTTTCGTAGATGGGGCGCAGCAAGTCCAGCATCTGGATGATGCCCTTGGGGCGCAGGTCGATTCCGATTTCGGGCAACTGGATCAGCTTCGCGATTTCTGCGTCGGGGATCACGCCGGTGCCTTCGGTGTAGACCGTCACGTTCATCGGGTGGGCCACGCCGATGGCGTAGGCCACCTGAATCTGGCACTGCTTGGCCAGGCCGGCGGCCACGATGTTCTTGGCCACGTAGCGCGCAGCGTAGGCGGCCGAGCGGTCCACCTTGGTGGGGTCTTTGCCACTGAACGCGCCGCCGCCGTGGGGGCAGGCGCCGCCGTAGGTGTCCACGATGATCTTGCGGCCCGTGAGACCGCAGTCGCCCTGCGGGCCGCCAATGACGAAACGGCCCGTGGGGTTGATCAGGTACTTCGTGTCTTGCAGCCACTCCTTGGGCAGCACGGGCTTGATGATTTCTTCGATGATCGCCTCGACGAAGCTGGCCTTCATCTTGTGCTGCGTCTCGCTCTGGTCGGGGTGGTGCTGGGTGGAGAGCACCACGGTGTCGATGCTGTGGGGCTTGCCATCCACATAGCGCATGGTCACTTGCGACTTGGCGTCGGGGCGCAGGAAGGGCAGGCGGCCGTCCTTGCGCAATTGCGCCTGGCGCTCCACCATGCGGTGCGCGTAGTAGATGGGCGCGGGCATCAGCTCGGGCGTTTCGTCGCAGGCGTAGCCGAACATCAGGCCCTGGTCGCCGGCGCCGGTGTTCAGGTGGTCGTCTGACGCATGGTCCACGCCTTGGGCGATGTCGTTGCTTTGCTTGTCGTAGGCCACGAGCACGGCGCAGCCTTTGTAGTCAATGCCGTAGTCGGTATTGTCGTAGCCGATGCGCTTGATGGTGTCGCGCGCAATTTGAATGTAGTCGGGCGTCTGGGCATCGGAGCGGATGCTGATTTCGCCCGCCAGGACCACCAACCCGGTATTGGTCAAGGTTTCTGCGGCAACCCGTGCTCGCGGGTCTACCTTGAGGATTGCATCGAGAATCGCGTCCGAGACCTGGTCGGCCACTTTGTCGGGGTGGCCTTCGGAGACGGATTCCGAGGTAAAAAGAAAGTCGTTCGCCATTTGAATAAACTCCTGTGTTCCGGCATTTAGGGCGTTGCCCTCACCCCGGAAGGAGCTTTGGCGAACGCTTTAGCAGATTTTTTTAACGTCGCCCTGCAAGTTGCTCATTTAACTCAGCGACCTTGTCATTCTAATGTCATTCGTTTTTCGAGTCTTTTCCATATTTCCACTGTGGTTGCTGCAGATCATGGGTGCGGCCATGGGCTGGGTGGCATTTTGTGCGTCGCACACATACCGGCGCCGTTTCCTGGCGAACTCGGCGCTGGCCGGTTATTCATTTGGCGCGGTGCGCGCTGCCGTGGCCCATGCGGGCCGCATGGTGGCCGAGTTGCCACGGCTGTGGCTGGGTGCGCCCATGCCCTGCAACATGCTGGGCGAGGCCTGCGTGGAGCAGGCCTACGCCGCCGGGCGCGGCATCGTGTTTCTCACGCCCCACCAGGGTTGTTTTGAGCTGTCCGCGCAGATGGCGGCGCGCCGCTGGAGCGCTGAGCGTGGCCCCATCACGGTGCTCTACCGCCCGGCGCGCCAGCCGTGGCTGGCCAGGGTGATGGAGACTGCGCGCAACCGCCCCGGCATGCTGGCCGTGCCCACCACGCTGTCGGGCGTGCGCCAGATGATCAAGGCGCTGCGCCGTGGCGAGGCGGTGGGGCTGCTGCCCGACCAGGTGCCGCCCGATGGCCAGGGCGTCTGGGTGCCCTTTTTGGGCCGCGATGCCTATACCATGACGCTGGCCGTGCGCCTGGCCCAGCAGACCGGCGCGGCCGTGGTGCTGGCGCGCTGCGAGCGTCTGCCCTGGGGCCGTGGTTTCGTCACCCACTTCGAGCCTTTGCCCGCGCCGCTGGACGAGCGGCTGGAAACTGCCGTTTTGCAAATCAATCAGGCCATGGAACATCTCATTCGCCAGTGCCCCGAACAATACCTGTGGGGCTATGCCCGCTACAAGCGGCCGCGCGCTGAAGTCGCTACCAGGGGCGCCGCATGACTGGGCGCCTGGGGGTGTGGTTCATGCGGGTGCTGGCGCATGTGCCCTTGCCCACGCTGCGGGCGCTGGGCTGGTGCCTTGGCCAGTTGTTGTATGTGCTGGCCGTGCCGCGCCGCAAGGTGGCACTGCGCAATCTGGAGATGTGTTTTCCCGATGTGCCGGCCGCGCAGCGGCGCCGGTGGGCGCGCGAAACCTTTGTCGTGTTCTCCCAGGCCTGGCTGGACCGCAGCTGGCTGTGGTTTGCGCCGCAGCAGGTGGTGCAGCAGCGGGTGCGGCTGCAGGGGGCGCTGGGCGAACTGGAGGGCGACACCCCCACCGTCATCTTTGCCCCGCATTTTTATGGCATGGACGCCGGGGGCACGGCACTCACGCTGCACACCCCGCGCGCATTCACGTCCATCTTCTCCACCCACCCCGATCCGGCCGTGGACGCCTGGTTCATGGCGGGGCGCCAGCGCTTTGGCGATGTGCGCATGCTCAACCGGGCCGCTGGCGTCAAGCCCATCATTTCCAATCTGCGCAAGGGCGGGCTGCTGTACCTGCTGTCCGACATGGACTTTGGCCCCAGCGAATCGATCTTCGTTCCGTTTTATGGCGTACCGACGGCCACCACTCCTTCGTTGCCGCGGTTTGCGCGATTGGGCCGCGCCAAGGTGATCGGCATGCACACCCGCCTTACGCCGACGGGTTATGTGGCCGAGATCACGCCGGCCTGGGCGGGCTATCCGTCCGACGATGTCGAGGCCGACACCGCGCTGATGAACCTGCACCTGCAAAGCTACATCGACACCATGCCCGGGCAGTATTACTGGGTGCACAAGCGGTTCAAGACGCGGCCCGCAGGTGCGCCGTCGGTGTATTGACGCCCCGGATGGGACGCCGCCAGTGGGCCCTGCAGAGCAGGCTCCACGGTGGCACTAGTGCAGTGTTTCACGCTATCTGGCACATAAGAGGAACGTGCAGAATTTCAACCGGACGTGCGCCAAACCCGTCCTTGAGCCGTGCATTGCAGCGCTCGGCTCCTGAACGGGTTTTGTAGCGCCGGGCCTCATGCGGGGCAAATTTCTTCTTCTGTCCACCACGCCGGTTGTGCTCGATCAGGGGTACACGCCCACCCGCCCGACTCTCCTCCCGGATCACTGTGCTGCAATAGGCCGCATCCATCCATTCGTAGCACGCATAGACCCGCTGCGCGCTGGTGCGTGACAGCGGCAATGCAATGCGGCTGTCATCCTAACTTTCATGATACGGGTGAGCGGCACCCCCGATCATGAAAGACACTGTGAAGGTGTGGAGTCACCCCGAGGCTGAGGTCGTGAAAATCTTTGATGGCTTGCGACCGCGAAATCTAACTCGACCCGCCGCCATTCACTCGTACCCCGGATTGGAAAGCGGTCAACTGCCGTTTCTGGGGTGACACTGCCCTGTTTTTGAAGTTTCCAAAGCAGAAACGCCCCACACATTGTCTGAGTGGGGCGT
>DCVY01000052.1:0-9515 GCA_002327945.1 Acidovorax delafieldii
AAATCCCTCTTTTTTATTTGTGCCAGCGAGCGTGCAACACTGCACTAGGAGATGTCCACGAGGGTGGGTGCGCAGAGTGTGTCTGGATGGAGCGGTTGCATGGACATGGAGCCGCGACGACCCGCCGATTTGGCGCGGCCATAAAAGCATTTACGCGCGAGATTCGTCCGGGTATGCTGCAGCAAGGCTGGGCCCTATTGGCTAAGGCCGTGCAAACGATGTAAGGAGTTGTGCGCCATGCAGAAATACGTTTCGAGGCTTCTGGGGTCAGCGGGCCGGGTTGTGGCAATGGCTGCGCTGGCAACAGCCGTGGCTGGCTGTGCGGGTCTCGCAGGGGGGCATCCGGCCGCGCCGGCCCAGGCATCCGCCCCCGATTACAACTACATCGTGGGGCCTGGCGATACGCTCAACATCATCGTCTGGCGCAACCCAGAGCTGTCACAGGTCGTGCCGGTGCGCCCGGATGGCCAGGTCTCCACGCCACTGGTGGATGGCCTTGTGGCGCAAGGTAAAACCTCGGTGCAGATCGCTCGGGACGTGGAAAAGGAGCTGGGCAAATACGTGCGCGACCCGGTCGTCACCGTGATCGTGACCAGCTTCGTCGGCCCCTACAGTGAACAGATCCGCGTGGTGGGTGAAGCGGCGAAACCGCAGTTCCTGCCTTACAAGCAAAAAATGACGGTTCTCGATGTGATGATTGCCGTAGGCGGCTTGACCGATTTTGCCGATGGCAACAACGCGACGCTCGTGCGCACTGCCGAGGGCAACAAGCGTTACACCGTGCGCCTGAATGATCTGGTCAAGCGCGGTGACATTGACGCCAATGTGGAAGTGCTTCCCGGCGATATTCTCATCATCCCCCAAGGGTGGTTTTGACTTGCCTGCGCAAGGGTGGGTGGTCGACAGGCGCCCTGCGGACTTGTAAAGGGGGAATGAATGGATGAGTTGCTAAGCCAGATCACCACCGTCGTTCGCGGCATGTGGATCTATCGGCGTCTGGCCATGCTGATCACCTGGCTGGTTGCTGCCGTGGGCGTGGGTGTGGTGCTCATGATGCCCGATCACTACCAGGCTTCGGCGCGCGTATATGTGGATACACAGTCCATCCTGCGGCCCCTCATGACCGGTATTGCCGTGCAGCCGAACATCGAGCAGCAGGTGGCCATGCTCAGCCGCACGCTGCTCAGCCGGCCGACGGTGGAGCGTCTGGTCCGCACCGTCGATCTGGATCTGGGTGCGCATTCCAAGGCCGAAAAAGATGCGGTGGTCGATGGCGTAACCAAGGCCATCAGCATCCAGACCACCGGGCGCGACAATCTCTATACATTGTCCTATCGCGACCAGAGCCCCGACAAGGCGCAGCGTGTCGTGCAGGCGTTGCTGACCATCTTTGTCGAGTCCAGCCTGGGCGCCACGCGCCAGGATTCGGACAGTGCGCGCCGCTTCCTGGATGAGCAGATCAAGACCTACGAGGCCAAGTTGACAGAGGCCGAAGGCCGCCTCAAGGCATTCAAGTTGCGCAACATCGAACTGCAATCCCAGAGCGGCCTGGATTCGGCAGGGCGGGCAGCAGAAATCGGCAACCTTCTCAGTCAGGCCAGGCTGGAGTTGCGCGAGGCTGAAAGTGCGCGGGCGGCGGCGGGTCGCCAGCTGGAGATGCTGCGCACGCAAACGGGTCAGTCTCTCATCGGTTCTGCATCCGGCATACAGACGCCCGAGCTGGATGCGCGTCTTTATGAACAAAAGCGCAATCTGGATACGCTGCTGCAGCGCTATACCGACGAGCACCCCGATGTGGTCAACACGCGCAAATTGATTGGTGAGCTTGAAGCGCAAAAGCGCCGCGAAATAGAGGAACTGCGGCGCAAAGCCCAGGACGATCCTGCTTCGCCTGCAGTGCAAGCCAACCCGGCCGTGGTGGAGCTCAGCCGTGCTTATTCTGCCGCCGAAGTGCAGGTGGCGTCACTGCGCGCGCGTGTCGTCGAATACGAGTCGCGTGCCAACCGTGTCCAGGAACAACTCAAGGTGGCCCCGCAGCTGGAGGCGGAGTTGGCGCAGCTCAACCGGGACTATGCGATCCATCAGAAAAACTATGCCGACCTGGTGTCGCGCCGTGAATCGGCCATGATGTCGGGGCATCTGGAAGATACGTCCAATGTGGCCGAATTCCGAGTCATCGACCCGCCGCGCGTGGCGCCCAAGCCGGTTGCTCCCAACCGGGTGCTGCTGATGCCAACCACCTTGCTGCTGGCCTTGGGTGCAGGGCTTGGAATAGCGTTTGCCATGAGCCAGATCAGGCCGGTGTTCTTTGATGGTGCCGCCTTGCGCCAGTTGACCCAGCTGCCGTTGCTGGGGGTGGTGGAGCTGATTCCCAGTGACGCTTTCCGTCGTCGTGAGTCGAGAAGCTTCAAGCGCTTCATCGCGGCCTTGCTCGCGCTCTTTTTGCTCTATGCGGGTGGAATGTTGGCGCTGTCCTATCGGTCCGGTCTTCTGGGGTGACATGCAATCATGACAAGTTCCATCGAAAAAGCGGCCCAGCGGCTGGAACAACTGCGCAAGGCAGGTGCGCCCATGCCTGGCAACGTGGCGCAGCCTGCAGAGACGACCGCCCAGGGCCCCCTGCAGCAGCCCGCACCAACGGCCGCGCCGGCAGAAGATGCTGTCCTTGAGGTGCAGCGGGCCGCGCCAACGCATCCGGTGGGCTCCAAAAGCGTGCACATCGATTTGACGGCAATGGCTGCGGCAGGCTTTGTCACCCCCCATGCGCCGCGCTCCGCCGCGACGGATCAGTTCCGCGTCATCAAGCGGCCATTGCTGGAGAATGCAACGGGCAAAGGCGCCTCGGTGGTGGCCAACGGCAATCTCATCATGGTCACCAGCGCGTTGCCTGGTGAGGGCAAGACCTTCACGTCCATCAACCTCGCCATGAGTCTGGCCATGGAGCTGAACCACACGGTGATGCTGGTGGATGCCGATGTCACGCGCCAGTCCGTCATGAAAACACTGGGCCTGCCGCCAGCACCTGGCTTGCTGGACTTGCTGTTGGACGACAAGATCGGCTTGCCCGATGTGCTGCTGCGCACCAATATAGACAATTTCACGCTGTTGCCAACAGGCCTGCCGAGCCCGCGTGCGACGGAATTGCTGGCCAGCGATGCCATGGCCGCTCTGCTCAATGACATGGGCAAGCGCTACAGCGATCGCATCCTCATTTTTGATTCGCCGCCATTGCTGCTGACCACGGAGGCGCGGGTATTGGCCAGCCACATGGGCCAGGTTGTCGTCGTGGTCCAGGCGGAGAAAACGCTCCAGTCCCAAGTCCAGCATGCCCTGTCCACCATCGAAGCTTGCCCCATCCGACTGATGGTGCTCAACCAGGCGCGCAGCCGTGGTCTGGGCACTTACGGCTATGGCCATGGCTATGGCTATGGCTACGAGCGGTCGGTTGGCGAGCCTGGCAGAGCCACTGCAGCGGTGTGACGAAAAAGGAGCGTTCGCGTGCACCGACCGTATCGTCACTCCGCAAGTCTTCCCTGGGTTCGCTGGGCCTCGCTCGCGTTGGCAACCGCACCAGTGCTTGTACCCAGCACCGCCACCGCACAACCAGAAGATGCGCAGACAGCATCGCGTCAACCCAGCCTGGTATTCGAGCCGCGTATTTCGGTACAGCACACCATCACCAGCAATGCACGGCTCGATGCCGCCAGTGTCAGCGACCAGGTGACCGAGGTGAGTCCAGGGTTTCAGCTGATTAGCAATACGGCCCGGATCAAAGGGTTTGTCGATTATTCGCTGCGCGACACTTATTACGCGCGGGAGTCAAGGTTCAATCAGATTCGGCACAGCCTGAATGCCAGCGCTGTCGTCGAAGCGATCGCGCAGTGGGCTTTTATTGATGTCAGTGGCGTTGTTGCGTCGCAACCCATATCCGCTTTTGGTGCACCGGTGGATGGCTCTCCCGCCAATGCCAACAGCTCGCAGACATCCAGCTTTCGCCTTTCGCCCTATATTCGGGGCCGCATGGGCGGCGTGGCAGACTACGAGGCGCGCTACAGCGTGCAAGACACCCGCACCAAGACGGACAGCCGCTCGGATGTCACCACGCAAGACTGGCTCTTGCGCCTGCGCAGCCAAGACAGCGGGCGGGTTTTGGGCTGGTCCGTGGATGCCAGCGACCAGGTCGCCGAATATTCTCTGGGGCGGACTATCGAAACCACCGCGCTGCGTGCCCGGGTGAATTTTGCGGTGACGCCGCAAGTGCTTCTCACGGGGATTGGCGGAGCCGAATCCACCAACCAGCTTTCGCCGACACGCGAATCGCACAGCATTACAGGTTTGGGTGCTACGTGGCAGCCATCGGAGCGCACCCGGCTGTCGTTTGAGCGAGAGAACCGTTATTTTGGCGGGTCCCACAATGCAGCCATTGAGCACCGCACTGGGCGCACCGTCTGGCGCTACACCGATGTCAAGGCCATCTCCAACGGGCTGGGCGCACAGTCGGCTTCGCTGGGTTCTCTGTTCGATCTGTTCGACGGCTTTTACACCCAGATCGAGCCGGACCCCATCCGCCGCACACAGCTCGTTCTGGCAGAAATTGAACGCCTGGGGCTGCCCGCCAATGTGCAGGTGTTTCAGGATTTCCTCCGGTCATCAAGCACCCTGCAGCGGGCGCAGCAACTGTCGCTGGCACTGTTGGGCCAGCGCAGTACCGTGACGCTGACCGTTACGCGTTCTGACAACCGCTCACTCGGCGGTGCGCTCCCGTTGGGCGACGATTTTGATACCAACTCCCGCATTCGCCAGCGTGGGTGGAGCCTGTGGCTTGCCCATCGTCTTACGCCGAATTCTTCGGTCCATGCGAATGGGGGCGAGCAGCGCAGCGTGGGCACTTTGCCGGGGCTGGAAACCCGCGTGCGTTCGCTCGTGCTGGGCTGGAATACCCTGTTGGCACGCCGTACCAGCGCAGGCATTCAGATACGCCGCGTGCTGTCCGATGGCCCCGCCAGTCCCTACAGCGAATCGGCCATCGTCGGGACCGTCACACACAGGTTCTGAGCCATGTACGAAGCGTTTTATGGGTTGAGCAGCAAACCCTTCCAACTCAATCCCGATCCTGGCTTCTATTTCAGCAGCAAGCAGCACCAGCGCGCCCGCGCGTACCTCGAATACGGTGTGATGTGCTGCGAAGGCTTCATCGTGATCACGGGCGAGGTGGGCGCGGGCAAGACCACGATTGTGCGCGGCCTGATCGACAGCCTGGACCCGGAGACGGTGGTGGCCGCCCATCTGGTGAGCACCCAGCTGGGTGCCGAAGATACGCTGCGCCTGGTGGGTGCTGCTTTCGGCGTGTGTGTGCATGGTGTTTCCAAAGGCGATCTGTTGCTGGCACTCGAAGCCTTCTTTGTCACCCAGACGCTGCACGGGAAGCGTTGCCTGCTGATCGTGGATGAAGCGCAGAACCTTCAGCCACAGGCGGTGGAAGAGCTGCGCATGCTGTCCAATTTCCAGAACGGCCAGCACGCGCTGCTGCAGACTTTTCTGGTGGGTCAGCCCGAGTTCCGGGAAGTCCTGCAAAGCCCCGGCATGTTGCAACTGCGCCAGCGTGTCACTGCCACCTGCCATCTGGGGCCTCTGGAGGCGGATGAAACCCGCGAGTACATCCTGCATCGCTTGAAATGCGCTGGTGCCAGCGACAAGCCCACCTTCGATCCGGAAATATTTGACTGCATCTACCGCTACACCGACGGAATTCCCCGGCGCGTCAACACCCTGTTCGACCGTATTTTGTTGCAGGGGTTTCTGACGGGCCGGGCACATATTGACCTGGAACTGGTCAACGAGATCATTCACGAAGTTCAATCGGAAATGCATGTGTCGCCCAAGGCAACCTCGGTCTGGGAGATGCCGCTGCATGCGGCAGCGCGAGGCACACACGCCGAGGCGCTGGGCGATGGCGACCTGAAATTGGGGGCGCTGGAGCTGGATGGCGCCCTGGCTGACAGCATGTCCCAGCAACTGGCGCTCGTGACGACCGAGCAACTGAGTGCACGTTTGCTGCGCATTGAGCGCAGCGTCCTGCGCCAGGAGCGCGTGACTCTGGAAATCCTGATGAACCTGCAAAAGCTGGTGGACGCCAGCCGGCGCCCGCGTTCTGACAGCGCCGCCGGCTAAAACCGGGAGCCCATCGCCATGCGCAGCACGCCCTCCATCACCAACGCCCTGACCATCGATGTCGAGGACTACTTTCAGGTATCGGCTTTCGCCCCCTACATTGAGCGCAGCGATTGGGACTTGCGCGAATGCCGGGTGGAGCGCAACGTCGAGCGCATCCTGGCCTTGCTGCAAGAGAACAACACCCAGGCCACCTTCTTCACATTGGGCTGGATTGCCCAGCGGTATCCGGCGCTCGTGCGCCGCATCGTGGACGGTGGCCATGAGCTGGCCAGCCATGGCTACGGCCATGAGCGGGTGAGTGACTTGTCGGAGACGGCGTTCTTTGATGACATCCACCGCGCCAAGGCCCTGCTGGAAGACATCGCCGGGGTGCGGGTGCAGGGCTACCGTGCCCCCAGCTTTTCCATCGGCTCCGGCAATTTGTGGGCGCTGGACACGCTGCAGCGTGCCGGCTACCGCTACAGCTCCAGCATTTACCCCATCCGGCATGACCACTACGGCATGCCCGAAGCGCCACGGTTTGCCCACCAGGTGCGCGACGGATTGATCGAAGTGCCACCGACCACCCTGCGCATGTTCCACCGCAACTTGCCGTCCAGCGGCGGCGGTTACTTTCGCCTTCTCCCCTACGCGCTGTCGCGCTGGATGCTGCGCCAGGTCCATCGCCAGGACGGATCGCCGGCCGTTTTTTACTTTCATCCCTGGGAAATGGATGTCGGGCAGCCACGCGTGCAAGGCATCGGTTTCAAGACCCGCTTCAGGCACTACGTGAACATCGGCCGCATGGAGCACCGGCTGGGGCACCTGCTGCGGGACTTTCACTGGGGCCGCATGGACCATATTTTTCTTCCCCCGCATACGCAAGAGGTGGCCCGTGTCTGAAGTTGCCGCCACGCTCACCATTCGCCGGCTGGATGCGCACAGCGCAGCCGACGCAGCACGCTGGGACGCTTTTGTGCTGGCCTGTCCGCAAGCCACGTTTTTCCACCGGGCAGGCTGGCAGGCGCTGATCCGCGAGGTGTTCCGCCACGACACCTATTTTCTCTACGCCGAGGCCGGTGGATTCATCCGGGGAGTCTTGCCGCTCGGGCATGTCAAAAGCCGCCTGTTCGGCAATGCGCTCACCAGCCTGCCTTTTTCAGTCTACGGAGGCGTTGCTGCGCTGGACGAGCAAGCTGCCGTGGCGCTGGAGCAGGAGGCCGAGCAGCTGGCGCAGCGCCTGGGCGTGGACCATCTGGAATTGCGCAATGTGCAGCGCCGCCACACCGACTGGCCGCTGCAAGACCTCTATGTCACTTTCCGCAAACCGATTGCGCCGAAAGAAGAGGACAACATGCTCGCCATCCCGCGCAAGCAGCGCGCCATGGTGCGCAAAGGCATCAAGAACGGGCTCACCTCCCATATCGACACCACGGTCGACCGCTTCTTCGCGCTGTACGCCGACAACGTGCACCGCCATGGCACGCCGGCCCTGCCCAAGGCCTATTTCAAAGGCCTGTGCCGGGTGTTCGGGCCGGACTGCGAAGTGCTCACCGTTTGCGCCCCCGATGGGCGCGCCATCAGCAGCGTGCTGAGTTTCTATTTCCGCGATGAAGTGCTGCCCTACTATGCCGGCGACGACGAGGCGGCGCGCGATCTGGCTGCCAACGACTTCAAGTACTGGGAGCTGATGCGCCTGGCTTGCGCGCGTGGCCTGAAGGTGTTTGACTATGGCCGCAGCAAGCAGGACACAGGCTCGTATGCGTTCAAGAAGAACTGGGGCTTTGAGCCCACACCGCTGCACTACGAATACCGGCTGTACAAAAGCGACAGCGTGCCGCAGAACAACCCCGCGAATGCCAAGTACCGCCTGCTGATCGCCGCATGGAAGCGCATGCCCATTGGCCTGGCCAATTGGCTCGGCCCCAAAATCGTGCGCAACCTTGGCTGATTGCCACCAACGCATGACCGCCATGGGCAACATTCTCTACCTGGTGCACAGACTGCCGTACCCCCCCAACAAGGGCGACAAGGTGCGTTCGTACCACCTGCTGCGCCACTTGCAGCAGCGCCACCGCGTGTTTCTGGGCACCTTCATCGATGACCCGGACGATGCGCAACACCTGCCCACACTTCAGGCCATGTGTCCCGACCTGCATGTGGAGCGCATCCATGCACCCAGTGCCAAGGTCAGGAGCCTCAGCGGTCTCCTGGCGGGCGAGGCGCTCACCCTGTCTTACTACCGCAACGCCGGCATGCGCCGCTGGGTGGAGCAGACGACCGCAGAGCACAGCCTGCAGGCCTGCGTGGTTTTTTCCTCGGCCATGGCGCAATACGCGCAGCCGCTGCTGCCCAAGGTGCCCATGCTGGTCGACTTTGTTGATGTGGACTCCGCCAAATGGACCCAGTACGCCCCCGCGCACCGCTGGCCCCTGTCCATGCTGTACCGCCGTGAGGGCCGGCGCCTGCTCGCTTATGAGCGCGCAATGGCCTTGCTGGCGCGTCGCTCGTACTTCGTCACGCCCAACGAAACCGCCTTGTTTTTGTCGCAGGCGCCGGAATGCGAGGGGCGCGTGCAGTCCATGGGCAACGGCGTGGATGCCGACTTTTTCATGCCAGACCCCCGGCGGCCCAGCCCCTTCGCGGCGGGCGAGCAGGCCGTGGTGTTCACCGGCGCCATGGACTACTGGCCCAACATCGACGGCGCAAGCTGGTTCGTGGCCGACATGCTGCCGCTGCTGCGCGCCCGCTGGCCCATGGCGCGGTTTTACATCGTGGGCCGCAGCCCTTCGCCCCAGGTGCAGGCGCTGGCCAGTGGGCAGGTGGTGGTCACTGGCACCGTGCCCGACGTGCGGCCCTATCTGCAATACGCCAGCGCGGTGGTGGCGCCCTTGCGCGTGGCGCGCGGTATTCAAAACAAGATTCTGGAGGCCATGGCCATGCAGCAGCCCGTGGTCACGGTCAGCAGCTGTGCCGACGCCATCGGCGCCACGGCGGGGCAGGGGCTGCTGCGTGCCGACACGCCACAGGAATTTGTGGAGGCCCTGCAGCCGCTGCTGGAGTCTCCCTACAACGCCGCCGCACTGGGCCAGCAGGCCCGTCGCTACGTGGAGCACGAATGCAGCTGGCAGGCACATCTGAGCGGTATCGACAGTTGCCTGGGGCTGTTTGGCAGAGCGCCTGCCAAACAGCCGCAGGCTGCCGGTGTATGAAAGTGCCCCCATGACAAGCCACCTCCAGTCCCTCCCCGTTCATTGGCGTCGGCCCCTGCTGGTGCTGGTGTTGCTGCTCGCAGTCATTTTGGTTGCGTACTGGCATTCGGCCTGGGGCATGGCGATGATCTGGGCGCGCTCCGACACCTA
>DCVY01000052.1:9637-11843 GCA_002327945.1 Acidovorax delafieldii
CTGGCCTTTCCTTTGTTCTTTCTGTTCTTTGCGGTACCGATCGGCGACTTTCTATTGCCGCGCCTGATGGAGTGGACGGCCGATTTCACCGTGATGGCGCTGCGTGCGAGCGGCATCCCGGTGTACCGTGAGGGCCTGCAATTCATCATCCCCTCGGGCGCATGGTCGGTCGTGGAGGCATGCAGCGGCATTCGCTACCTCATTGCTTCCGTCACGGTGGGCTGCCTGTTCGCGTACCTCAGCTACCAAAGCATGCGCAAGCGCCTGGTGTTCATCGGCGTGGCCATTCTGGTGCCGCTGGTGGCCAACTGGTTGCGTGCTTACATGATCGTCATGCTGGGGCATTATTCCGGCAACACCGTCGCCACGGGTGTGGATCACCTCGTGTACGGGTGGTTGTTTTTTGGGCTCGTCATCGGCGTGATGTTCCTCATCGGTGCGCGCTGGGTAGACCCCCTGCCGCCACCGCCCAAAGCGGTGGCTTCGGGTGGCCTGGCTGCTGCAAGCGCCCCGGTCCGCACGCATTGGCTTGCGCTGGCGCTCGTCTTTTCCGTGGTGCTGGCACCGCATGGCGCGCTGGCGGTCATGGACCTGGGCACGCAAACACGGCCTGTGCAGGTGGTCGAGCCCATGGTTGCGGCCCCCTGGCGTGCCACGGCGCAGCCACCCAGCACCTGGCGGCCGGCTTTTGAACGTGCCTCGGACACACTGGACGCCGGTCTGATCGACGGTCAGAGCCAGCCGCTGGGGCTGCATGTCAGCTATTACCGCCAGCAAAACTACCAGCGCAAGCTGGTCAGTTCAGAGAACGTGCTGGTCAAGAGCCAGGACCCGATGTGGGCGCGGGCGGCTGGTGGTGCGATCGATGCGCGGCTTCAGGGCCGGCCCCTGCGTGTGGACAGCGCCGTGCTGCGCCAGCACCTGCCCGGCATGGGCAACGCGGGCCAGCGCCTGCTGGCGTGGCGCTTTTACTGGGTCCGCGGCAGCTTCACCGCCAGCGACTACGCGGGCAAGATACAGGGTGCACTGGGGCGCATCAGCGGCTGGGGCGATGACGGGGCCCACATCGTGATCTACACGCCCTTGTCGGACGCCAAGGAGGCCGATGTGGACGCTTCGGCGCGCCTGCAGTCCTATCTGGACAGCCAGGGCAACGTGCTGGCGGCGGCGCTCTTGCAAACGCGGGGGCGCGACTGACAATGTGCGGCATCTCCGGCCTTTTTGATACACAGGGAGCGCGCGCCTTCTCGCGCGAATTGATTTCACGCATCAACAATGTCCAGGCCCACCGTGGGCCCGACGAAGACGATGTGCACCTGGAGCCCGGCCTGGCCCTGGGCCACCGGCGCCTGTCCGTCATCGACCTGGCCACCGGCAAGCAGCCCTTGTTCAATGAGAACGGCACCGTGGGCATTGTCTTCAATGGCGAGATCTACAACTACCGCGAGCTGATGGCCGAGCTCAAGGCCCTGGGCTACCCCTTCAGGACGCGCAGCGACACCGAAGTCATCGTGCACGCCTGGCAAGCCTGGGGCGAGGCCTGCCTGCACCGGCTGCGGGGCATGTTCGCCTTTGCCCTGTGGGACCGCAACCAGCAAACCCTGTTTCTTGCGCGCGACCGCATGGGCGTCAAGCCCATGCACTATGCGTGGTTGCCCGATGGCAGCTTTATTTTTGGCTCTGAGCTCAAGGTGCTCACCGCCCACCCCGGCTTTGTGCGCGACATCGACCCGCTGGCGGTGGAAGACTATTTCGCGTTCGGCTACGTTCCCGATCCGCGCTGCATCTACCGCCACGCCCACAAGCTGCCAGCGGCCCACAGCCTGATCTTGCGCCGGGGCGATGCGGCCCAGGCCCAGCCCCAGCCCCAGCCCCAGCCCCAGCCCCAGCCGGTACCGTATTGGGACGTGCATTTCACCAATGACAACCCCATCGGTCTGGCCGATGCACAAGCCGAGCTGCGCGAGCGGGTGAAGGAATCGGTGCGGCTGCGCATGATCGCCGACGTGCCCCTGGGGGCCTTTCTCTCCGGCGGGGTGGACTCCAGCGCCGTGGTGGCCACCATGGCCGGGTTGTCCGGCACGCCGGTTCACACCTGCGCCATCGGCTTTGACGACCCGCGTTTCAACGAATCCGCCTTTGCCCAGCAGGTGGCAGACCGTTACCACACCGACCACCAGCTCGAAGTCGTCAGCAGCGACGACTT
>DCVY01000129.1:0-1300 GCA_002327945.1 Acidovorax delafieldii
CAGGTGCACCAGGCCGTCGATGCCGGCAGCCAGGCCTACGAACACGCCGAAGTCGGTGATCGACTTGATAGGCCCCTTCACGCGGTCGCCGCGCTTGGTGTCCTGGGCAAATTCCTGCCATGGGTTGGCCTTGCACTGCTTCATGCCCAGGCTGATGCGGCGTTTGTCTTCGTCGATTTCGAGGACCATGACTTCGACCTCGTCACCCAGCGTGACCAGCTTGGAAGGAGCGATGTTCTTGTTGGTCCAGTCCATTTCAGACACGTGCACCAGGCCTTCGATGCCGGGTTCGAGTTCGACGAACGCGCCGTAGTCGGCAATGTTCGTGATCTTGCCGAACAGGCGGGTGCCCTGGGGGTAGCGACGGTTCACGCCCATCCATGGGTCGTCGCCCATCTGCTTCAGACCCAGCGAGACACGGTTCTTTTCCGTGTCGAACTTGAGGATCTTGGCGGTGATTTCCTGACCCGCCGTGACCACTTCGGATGGGTGACGCACGCGGCGCCAGGCCATGTCGGTGATGTGCAGCAGGCCGTCGATGCCGCCCAGGTCCACGAACGCACCGTATTCGGTGATGTTCTTGACCACGCCTTGAACGATGGAGCCTTCCTTCAGGGTTTCCATCAGCTTGGCGCGCTCTTCGCCCATGGAGGCTTCGACCACGGCGCGGCGGCTCAGCACCACGTTGTTGCGCTTGCGGTCGAGCTTGATGACCTTGAATTCCATGGTCTTGTTTTCGTACGGCGTCAGATCCTTGATCGGACGCGTATCGATCAGCGAACCGGGCAGGAAGGCGCGGATGCCGTTGACCAGGACAGTCAGACCGCCCTTGACCTTGCCGCTGGTTGTGCCAGTGACGAATTCGCCGGATTCGAGGGCCTTTTCCAGGCTCATCCACGAAGCCAGACGCTTGGCGGTGTCGCGCGACAGGATGGTGTCGCCGTAGCCGTTTTCGATGGAGCCGATGGCCACCGAAACGAAGTCACCCACTTGGACTTCAACTTCGCCCTTGTCGTTCTTGAATTCTTCCAGCGGCACATAGGCTTCGGACTTGAGGCCAGCGTTCACAACCACGAAGTTGTGCTCGACGCGCACAACTTCAGCGGTGATGACTTCGCCTGGGCGCATTTCCGTGCGCTGCAAGGATTCTTCAAAAAGGGCGGCAAAAGATTCGGACATGTGTTTCCTTGCCACAAGCAGGATTCCGACAACACTGTTGCTGTCGTTTTTATAGCTGCTTGCGGTAGTTCTTTGCGGTAAAACCGCGGGTTAGGTTATCGATCCACACAACCTGTGCGCT
>DCVY01000129.1:1308-4747 GCA_002327945.1 Acidovorax delafieldii
TGCGCAGTGACTGCGAAAGGCTGCCGCTCTTGCCACCAGGTCAACACCTGGTTGACGGTTTCATCAATCGTCAAGGTGGAGTTATCCAGGACCAGAGCGTCTTGCGCGGGCTTGAGGGGTGCGACGCTGCGGGAGCTGTCCTTTGCGTCGCGTGCTTCGAGATCTGCGCGAAGGTCTTCAATACTAGCCGAAAAGCCCTTTGAGATCAATTGTTTGTAACGGCGGTCGGCGCGGTAGGCGGCGCTGGCCGTCAGATACACCTTCAAAGGGGCGTCCGGGAAGATCACGGTGCCCATGTCGCGGCCATCGGCTACCAGCCCTGGCAGGTGCCGAAAGCTGTGTTGCAGGTCAACCAGAGCGGCGCGCACGGCTGGCAAGGCGGAAACGAGGGACGCGTTCATGCCCGCTTCTTCGGTGCGGATGGCATCGGTCACATCGTCGCGGCCGAGCATCACGCGGCCGTCTTCAAAGCGCACCGGCAGCGTCTGGGCCATGGCTGCAATGCGCGCTTCGTGGTCCGCATCGATGACCAGTCCTGCCCGCAGGGCGGCCAGCGCGGTGATGCGGTACATCGCGCCAGAA
Organism: Acidovorax delafieldii; assembly: GCA_002327945.1. GTDB lineage: Bacteria > Pseudomonadota > Gammaproteobacteria > Burkholderiales > Burkholderiaceae_C > Acidovorax > Acidovorax delafieldii_C. The sequence continues at coordinate 1,891 of DCVY01000129.1, forward strand.
TCCAGAAACCGGTAGCCCAGCCGCTGTGCCACGGCCGCCGCCACGGTGCCCTTGCCCGAGGCGGTGGGACCATCGATGCAGATCACCGGAATGTGTGCGGACTCCACCTGGGCCACCGAGAACAGGGCTTCGAAATAGTCGGGAAAGGTCTTGGCCACACACTTGGGGTCTTCGATACGCACGGGCAGGCGCGCCGGGTTGAAGGCCGCCAGCGAGAAGCACATGGCCACACGGTGGTCGTCGTAGGTGTGGATGCTGGCGGCTCTCCAGTCCGCAGTCTGTGCGGGGGGGGTGACGCGAATGCAGTCGGCGCCTTCCTCGACCGTGGCGCCCAGCTTGCGCAGTTCGGTCGCCATGGCGGCAATGCGGTCGGTTTCTTTTACCCGCCAGCTGGCGATGTTGCGCAGCGTGGTGGCGCCTTCGGCATACAGTGCCATCACGGCGAGTGTCATAGCGGCATCCGGGATGTGATTGCAGTCCAGGTCAATGGCCTTGAGGGGCCATGCACCACGTTCGATCTGTAGCCAGTTGGGGCCGCCGGTGACCACGGCGCCCATGGCCCGGGCCGCTTCGACAAAGCGGATGTCGCCCTGGATCGAATCCAGGCCCACGCCTTGAATCCTGATGCCATTTTGGTTGCTGGCGTTTGCTGCAATTGCGCCAAGCGCTATGAAGTAGCTAGCTGATGAGGCATCTGCCTCCACATGGATATCGCCGGGCGACTGGTAGCGGCTGCCCGCAGCAATCGTGAAACGCTGCCAGTTCTGGTGCTCGACCACGATGCCAAAGCGCGCCAGCAGTTGCAGGGTGATGGCGATGTAGGGCCTGGAAATCAGTTCGCCCACCACGTCGATCACGATGCTCTGGGTAGCAGCCGCCAGCGGCAGTGCCATGAGCAGGGCGGTGAGGAACTGGCTGGAGACATCGCCACGCACCCGGATAGGCGCAGCCAGTGCGAGGCCGGGAACCCCCTGGGAGTGTGCGATGCGCAAGGGCGGGTAGCCGTCGTTGCCCAGGTAGTCGATCTGGCAACCCAATTGGCGCAGCGCATCGACCAGATCGCCAATCGGGCGTTCGTGCATGCGCGGCACGCCAGACAGCTCGAATTCGCCGCCCAGCAACGCCAGCGCGGCCGTGAGGGGACGCATGGCCGTGCCGGCATTGCCCATGAAGAGTCGGGCGGGCGATTGGGGCGCGCGGCCACCCAGGCCTGTGATGCGCACGGTGCTGTCCGCTTCATCCACCGTGCAACCGATCTGGCGCAGGGCGTCCAGCATGACCCGGGTGTCGTCAGACGCCAGCAGGTCGTGCACGGTGGTGGTGCCGGCGCTCAGGGCTGCCAGCAGCAGCACGCGGTTGGAAATGCTCTTGGAGCCGGGCAGGTGGACTGCGCCGGACGCGGCTTGCATTGGCGGCAGATCTAAGAATGCGGTGCTGTACATCGGTGTGGTTTTCCGGTTAGGCCAATGGCGTGTGCACCGGCATGTCCCCTTTGGGGAAGGTGCCGCAGGTGACTCAGGGGTTATTTTCTCTTTGCACCCATGCGCCAATGGGTACGGGTTTCGCTGGCCAGGGTGAGCATGTCTTCGAGGCGTTGAGCGTCGCCTTTTTCCATGGCCTGCTCGAAGGTGTGCAGGGTCTGCTGGAACAGGCGCGACTGGGCAAGCAACTCTTCGCGGTTGGACAGCAGGATGTCGCGCCACATCTTGGGGTCGCCCGCAGCGATGCGGGTGAAGTCGCGAAAGCCCGGGCCCGCCAGCGACAGGAAATCATCTCCGTTCGATTGCCCGGTGATGCTGTTCATCAGGGCAAATGCCAGCAGGTGCGGCAAGTGGCTGACTGCGGCAAAGGCCGCATCGTGCGATTCCGGCGACATGCTGGTCACCCGGCATCCCAGCGCCGTCCATACCTCTTGGGCTTGGTGAAGCTGCGCTGTGAGGGTTCGCTCGATCGGGGTGAGGATGACCTGGCGGCCGCTGTACAGCTCGGCATCGGCGTGTTCCACACCGGAAACCTCACGCCCGGTGATCGGGTGGGCGGGTACGAACGAGCCCACCTGGTCGCGCAGCGAGCGTCGGGCCGCCTGCACCACATCGGTCTTGGTGGAGCCTACGTCCATGATCAGCATCTGCGGGGTGACGAGGTGCTTGATGGCCTTGAGCGTGGCCTCTGTGGCAGCGACCGGCACGGCCAGCAGCACAATGTCGGCCCCCGCTGCGGCCAGCAGGGCCGAAGGGGCCTCGACATCGATCACGCCCAGCTGGCGGGCGCGGTCGGTGGTGGAGGGGGATTTGCTGTAGCCGACCACGCGATTGACGAGGCCGGCCTTTTTCATCGCAAGGGCAAAAGAGCCTCCCATGAGGCCGCAGCCGATCAGTCCGAGCTGTTCAAACATGCCGGTTCCTCAGGCTGAGACGGGGTAGGTTCCCAGAACCTTGTAAAACGCGCACAGGCTGCGCAACTCCTCCAGAGCCCGTGCCACATGGGGCTGTGCCGGATGGCCGTCCAGGTCGATGTAGAAGTAGTACTCCCACTGGCCGGTACGGGCAGGGCGCGATTCAAAGCGTGTCATCGAGACACCATGGGTCTTGAGCGGAACCAGCAGGTCGTGCACGGCGCCGGGCCGGTTGGGGACGGACACGATGAGACTGGTGCAGTCTTTACCTGAAGGTGGTGGCGTCTGCAGCGTGTGGGGCAGGCAGATGATGGCAAACCGCGTGCGGTTGTAGGCATCGTCCTGGATCGCATGGGCCACGATGTGCAGGCCAAACTGCTGCGCTGCACGCTCGCTGGACAAGGCGGCCCACGCGGGGTTGGTGGTGGCCAGGCGCGCGCCCTCGGCGTTGCTGGAGACCGG
>DCVY01000229.1 GCA_002327945.1 Acidovorax delafieldii
TCATCGACCACGGCACCGGTGTCGTGATCGGCGAGACGGCTGAGGTGGGCGACGACGTCACGCTCTACCACGGCGTCACGCTGGGCGGCACGAGCTGGCGCATCGGCAAACGCCATCCGACACTGGGCAACCATGTGGTGGTGGGTGCAGGGGCCAAGATCCTCGGCCCGATCCGCGTCGGTGACCGTGCCCGCGTGGCGGCGAATTCGGTGGTGATCGAGGCCGTTCCGGCCGGCGCCACGGTGGTCGGCATTCCGGGCCGGGTGGTGGCCCCGGCACGCCGCACCACGCACGGCTTCGACCTCGAACACCACCTCATTCCCGACCCCGTGGGCAAGGCCATTGCCTGCCTGCTTGACCGCGTGGCCCAACTGGAACGCAGCCTGGCCCACAGCCAGGGCATGGCCAGTGCCGACAACGCCTGTGGCCTTTGTGACGATCAATGTGCCGAACCGGGGTTCGCGAGCGCGGACCCCCATCTTCAACCCGCGACCGTGGAGTAACGCCCAATGGAAAACTTCGTTCAACAGCTCAAGGCCCTGTCATCGGCCGAGGATTTCCTGCAGTACTTCGGCGTGCCCTTCGAGCAGTCGGTGGTCAACGTGAGCCGTCTGCACATCCTCAAGCGCTTCTTCCANNGCGGTCTACCGCGAGCAGCTGGTCAAGGCCTACGCCGACTTCGTGAAGTCCACGCCAGCGCAGGAAAAGGTGTTCAAGGTGTTCCAGGACGTGGGCGGCAAACAGCACGTCACGCTGGACAGCTTGAAGAGCTCGGCCCCGCCCCGCATGGTCGCCTGAAGGAGTTTTGACATGCACATCGTTGTCTGCATCAAACAAGTGCCGGACTCGGCACAGATCCGGGTCCACCCGGTCACCAACACCATCATGCGCCAGGGCGTTCCGGCCATCATCAATCCCTACGACCTGTTCTCGCTCGAAGAAGCGCTGCGCCTGAAGGACAAGTTCGGTGGCAAGGTCACCGTGCTGTGCATGGGGCCGCCGCAGGCCGAGGAGGCGCTGCGCAAGTGCATCAGCTTCGGTGCCGACGACGCGGTGCTCGTGACCGACCGCGCCTTCGCCGGTGCCGACACCCTGGCCACCTCGTACGCGCTGGCCGCGGGCATCCGCCAGATCGCCAAGGAGCAGGCGGTGGACATCGTCTTCACTGGCAAGCAGACCATCGATGGCGACACCGCTCAGGTGGGCCCCGGCATCGCCAAACGCATGGGCCTGCAGTTGCTGACCTATGTGTCGCGCATCGTCGAGACCGATCTGGATGGCCGCACGATCACGGTCGATCGCCGCGCCGAAGGCGGCGTGCAGGTGCTCAAGACCGCGCTGCCCTGCCTGATCACGATGCTGGAGAACACCAACGAGATGCGCTTCGCCAACCTGCCCGCCATGATCCACGCCGCCGCCTACCCGGTGCGCAAATGGAGCAAGGAGCAGGCCGCCATCGAAGACCTGGACAAGATCGGGCTGAAGGGTTCGCCCACCGTGGTGAGCAAGGTCTTCGGCCCCTCGCCGCGCACCGACAAGGTGGAGATGCTGGACCTGGAGACCTCGAACCTGCGCGACATCTCGCTCAACCTCTTGCAAAAAGTGTTTACCCGCCACCCCACGCTTGAAGCAGACCTGCTGATGAAGGAAATGTCATGAACGCACCTGCCACTCCCGCCAAGCGCCCTGCCGGCCGCGGCCGCAACCTCGAACTGTCGGACGAACTCAAGGCCTACAAAGGCGTCTGGGTGTTCGTCGAACACGACCGCGGCCATGTGCACAGCGTGTCCTGGGAGTTGCTGGGCGAAGCGCGCAAGCTCGCCGACACCCTGGGCAGCCCCGTGGGCGCGGTGCTGCTGGGCGGCGCCGACGAGCACCTGGAGAAGTTCGCTGCCGAGGCCATCAGCTTCGGCGCCGACACCGTGTACATCGTCACCAACCCTGTGCTCAAGGGCTACCGCAACGAGCCCTTCACCAAGGGCCTGACCGATCTGGTCAACAAATACAAGCCCGAGATCCTGCTGCTGGGCGCCACCTCCCAGGGCCGCGACCTCGCGGGCTCGGTGGCCACCACCTTGCTCACCGGCCTGACCGCCGACTGCACCGAGCTCAACATTGACCCGGTCTCCAAGGCCCTGGCCGCCACGCGCCCCACCTTCGGCGGCTCGCTTTACTGCACCATCATGACCCTGGCCTACCGGCCGCAGATGGCCACGGTGCGCCCGCGCGTGATGCTGATGCCCAAGGCCGACAGCAGCCGCACCGGCAACCTGGTGCACGACACCCTGGGCATGGCCGAAACGCAGATCGCCACCAAGCTGCTCGACTTCATCGCCGACGCCCACAGCAACAAGATCAACCTGCCCTACGCGGACGTGATCGTGAGCGGCGGCAAGGGTCTGAAGAATCCCGACAACTTCAAGCTGGTGTTCGAGCTGGCCCGCGTGCTCGGCGGCGAGGTCGGTTCCACCCGCCCCTGCGTACAGGCCGGCTGGGTCGAGGCCGACCGCCAGGTGGGCCAGACCGGCAAGACCGTGCGCCCCAAGCTCTACATCGCCGCCGGCATCTCGGGCGCGGTGCAGCACCGGGTGGGCATGGAGGGCTCGGACGTGATCGTCGCCATCAACACCGACCCGAACGCGCCCATCTTCGAATTCGCGCACTACGGCATCGTCGGCAACGCAATGCTGGTGTTGCCGGCTTTGACCAAGGCGTTCGCCGAACACCTGTCCAAGCGCAGCGCACAAGTTGCCTGATCCCATCCACCTGCGGGGAACGCCATGAAAAAACCCTCTCAATTCGACGCCATCGTGGTGGGCGCGGGGCCTTCGGGCAACGCCTGCGCCTACACCCTGGCCAAGGCCGGCCTCAAGGTCCTGCAAATCGAGCGCGGCGAATACCCGGGTTCGAAAAACGTGCAGGGTGCCATCCTCTACAGCGACGCGCTGGAGAAGATCATTCCCGACTTCCGCGACGACGCACCGCTGGAGCGCCACATCATCGAACAGCGCGTCTGGGTGCTCGACGACAACAGCTTCGTCGGCACGCACTACCGCAGCGACGACTACAACAAGCCGCCCTACAACCGCTACACCATCATCCGTGCGCAGTTCGACAAATGGTTCAGCTCCAAGGTGCGCGAAGCCGGCGCACTGCTGATCTGCGAGACCACGGTCAACCACCTCATCATGGATGGCGAACAGGTGGTGGGCGTGCAGTGCGACCGCGAGGCCGGTGACGTTTACGCCGACGTGGTGATCCTGGCCGACGGCGTGAACAGCACGCTGGCGCGCAAAGCCGGTTTCCACGGCGAGATCAAGGACAGCAACGTCGCGCTCGCGGTGAAAGAGATCCTTTTCATGCCCGAAGACACGATCCGCCAGCGCTTCAACATCGGCGAAGAAGAAGGCGTGGTGATCGAGATGGTCGGCAAGATCACCGACGGCATGATGGGCACGGGCTTCCTGTACACCAACAAGGAGTCGCTCACCATCGGCATCGGTTGCATGCTGGGCGATTTCAAGGGCAGCGTGAACAAGACCAGCCCCTACGCCCTGCTGGAAAAACTCAAGCAGCACCCCTCGATCGCCCCGCTGATCCAGGGCGGCGAGATGAAGGAATACGCGGCCCACCTGATCCCCGAAGGCGGCTTTTACGCCATCCCCAAGGTGTATGGCAACGGCTGGATGATCGTGGGCGACTCGGGCGGCTTCGTCAATGCCGTGCACCGCGAAGGCTCCAACCTGGCCATGACCACCGGGCGCCTGGCGGCCGAGACCGTGATCGCCGCCAAAGCCGCCGGCAAGCCCATGAGCGAAGCGGTGCTCAAGACTTACAAGACCGAGCTCGACAAGAGCTTCGTGATGAAGGACCTGCACAAGTACCGCGACATGCCCGAGGTGTTCCACAAGAACAACCAGTTCTTCACCACTTACCCCGAGCTGGTGTCCAAGGCTGCGCACAAGATGTTCACCATTGACGGCGTGGACAAGAAGACCAAGGAACGCGAAATCCTTTCTAGCTTTCGCACCTCGCGATCACTCACCGGCCTGGTGGGCGACGCCGTCAAACTCTGGAGGGCTTTCCGATGAGCACCGCTGCCGTGACCGTGAATGTCGAAGAGAAACTGTTTCAGAACCGCTACCGCGTGGATGCGGGCCGACCCCACATCCAGATCAAAGACCCCGAGATCTGTGCCAACGACTGCGCCCAGAAGTCCTGCACCTACGTGTGCCCGGCCTCCTGCTACAAGGCCGAAGGCAACGGTAGCGTGACCCTGATCACCGACGGCTGCCTGGAGTGCGGCAGCTGCCGGATCATCTGCTCGGAGTTCACCAACGTGAACTGGGAGTATCCGCGGGGCGGGCACGGCATCCTCTTCAAGTTTGGGTGAAGGGGTTCAACCCCGTTGCTTGTTCGCTGCGCGTGCGCTTTTCCCGCCATCAGTGCCTTGGCGTGAACGGTTCAGACTTCAGCGGGCCGTACCAATAGGATTGCCTTTGTGGCCATGGTGTTCGTTGTCGCACAGGCATTTTTCCCCAACCACCGGGAAGACCCCCTGCGAAGCAGGGGCGCTGCGAAAGTGTGGCGTTCATAAAACAACTGCCGTCAATTCACGGACGGCATCAAGGCCATTGCGGAGCATGTGGCGATTTTTGGTGCAATGCATCATGCTGTGGCTTTGACGGTTCACACGGCTTTGTGCATGTGCAAGCCAGGTCTTTTTCCAATTTTCCACCCGCCATGGCCACCACATCTCTGGACAAAAGCAAGATCAAGTTCCTGTTGCTGGAGGGCATACACCCCTGTGCACTGGATGTCATCCGCGCAGCCGGTTATTCGCAAATAGAGACCATTGCGGGGGCGCTTCCCGATGACGAGCTCAAACGCAAGATCGCGGACGCCCATTTCGTGGGCATCCGTTCGCGCACGCAGCTGACTGAAGCGGTTTTTGCCCACGCGTCCAAGCTTGTGGCTGTGGGGTGCTTTTGCATTGGCACCAACCAGGTGGACCTGAACGCGGCGCGCGAGCGTGGCATTGCGGTCTTCAATGCGCCGTACTCCAACACCCGCTCGGTGGCCGAGCTGGTGTTGGCCGAAGCCATCCTGTTGCTGCGTGGCATTCCCGAGAAAAATGCGGCTGCGCACCGCGGCGAATGGCTCAAGTCGGCTGACAACGCCTACGAGATCCGTGGCAAGACGCTGGGCATCGTGGGCTACGGCTCCATCGGCACGCAGCTGTCGGTGCTGGCCGAGGCGTTGGGCATGCAGGTGGCTTTCTTTGATGTGGTCAACAAGCTGCCGCTGGGCAATGCGCGCCAGGTGCACAAGCTGCACGATCTGCTGGGCCAGAGCGACATCGTGAGCCTGCATGTGCCCGAGTTGCCGTCCACCCAATGGATGATCGGCGCGGCCGAGATGGCGGCGATGAAGCCCGGGGGCATCCTCATCAACGCGGCGCGCGGCACGGTGGTGCAGATCGAACCACTGGCCGAGGCCCTGAAGGCCAAAAAGCTGCTGGGCGCTGCCATCGACGTGTTTCCGGTCGAGCCGCGCACCAACAAGGATGCGTTCCAGTCGCCCCTGCGCGGGCTCGACAACGTGATACTTACGCCCCATATCGGTGGCTCCACCATGGAGGCGCAGGCCAACATCGGCCTGGAAGTGGCGGAAAAGCTCGTGAAATACAGCGACAACGGCACCAGCACCTCGTCGGTCAACTTCCCCGAGGTGGCCTTGCCCGCCCACCCCGGCAAGCACCGCCTGCTGCACATTCACCGCAATGTGCCGGGCGTGCTGTCGGAGATCAACCGCATCTTCTCGGACAACCAGATCAACATCTCTGCCCAGTACCTGCAGACCAACGAGAAGATTGGTTATGTGGTGATTGACATCGACGCCGCATCGTCCGACTTGGCGCTGGACAAGCTGGCCCAGGTGCCCGGAACGCTGCGCAGCCGCGTGCTGTTCTAGGTGGCCCAGGGCGCGTGCGCGCCCCGTGGCATAGAATCTTTCCCCCAAGGCTCATGGGCGCGCGGCGCCCACCCCAGGTTGACCCCCATGAATGTTCCGATTGCGTTGGCTGCCTTGCAGACGCAGGCTGCCGAGCCTGTGCGTCTGCGCGAAATTCCCTACAACTACACCTCGTTTTCCGACCGGGAGATCGTGATCCGCCTGCTGGGCGCGCCCGCCTGGGAGGTGCTCGACCAACTGCGCAATGAGCGCCGCACCGGGCGCTCTGCCCGCATGCTGTATGAAGTGCTGGGCGATATCTGGGTGGTGCAGCGCAACCCCTACTTGCAGGATGACCTGCTCGACAACCCCGCCCGCCGCAAGCTGCTGGTCGATGCCCTGCAGCACCGCCTGGGCGAGATCGACAAGCGCCGCACGCCGGGCGATGACGCCGAGCGCGATCGCCTGGTGGGGGCGCTGGCGCAGGCCGCCCGCCGTGCCGTGGCTGAGTTCGATGCCACGTTTGAGCAGGCCGCCGCGCTGCGCCGCCAGATCCAGCGCACGCTGGGCCGCCTGACCGCCAGGGACAACATCAAGTTTGACGGCCTCTCGCGCGTCTCGCACGTTACCGATGCCACCGACTGGCGTGTCGAATATCCGTTTGTGGTGCTCACGCCGGATACGGAAGCCGAGATGGCCGGCCTGGTCAAAGGCTGCATCGAGCTGGGCCTGACCATCATCCCGCGTGGGGGCGGCACCGGCTACACCGGCGGCGCCATTCCGCTCACCTGGAAGAGCGTGGTCATCAACACCGAAAAGCTCGAAGCCATGACCGAGGTGGAGATGCGCCGCCTGCCGGGCATGGACCGCGAAGTCGGCACGGTGTGGACCGAGGCGGGCGTGGTTACCCAGCGCGTGGCCGATGCAGCCGAGCGTGCGGGCTTTGTGTTTGCGGTGGATCCGACCAGTGCCGAGGCCTCGTGCATTGGCGGCAACATCGCCATGAACGCGGGCGGCAAAAAGGCCGTGCTGTGGGGCACGGCGCTGGACAACCTGGCCAGCTGGCGCATGGTGACGCCCCAGGCGCAGTGGCTCGAAGTCACGCGCCTGGACCACAACATGGGCAAGATCCATGATGCCGATATGGCCTGTTTCGAGCTGCAGTATTTCGAGGCCGATGGCAAGACCCCCATTCGCACCGAACGCCTGGACATCCCCGGCAAGACCTTCCGCAAGGAAGGCCTGGGCAAGGACGTGACGGACAAGTTCCTCAGCGGCCTGCCGGGCATCCAGAAGGAGGGCTGCGACGGCCTCATCACCAGCGCGCGCTGGGTGGTGCACCGCATGCCCGAGCACACCCGCACGGTGTGCCTGGAGTTCTTTGGCAACGCCAAAGATGCCGTGCCCAGCATCGTCGAGATCAAGGACTTCATGTTCGCCGAGCAAAAGCGCAGTGGCGTCTTGCTGGCCGGACTGGAGCACCTGGACGACCGCTACCTGAAAGCCGTGGGCTACGCCACCAAGAGCAAGAAGCACGGCGGCGGCCTGCCCAAGATGGTGCTGTTTGGCGACATTGCGGGCGACAACGCCGACGACGTGGCACGTGTGACCAGCGAAGTGGTGCGCATTGCCAACTCGCGCAGGGGCGAAGGATTTATCGCCATCAGCCCCGAGGCGCGCAAGAAATTCTGGCTCGACCGCAAGCGCACGGCGGCCATCAGCCGCCACACCAACGCCTTCAAGATCAACGAAGACGTGGTGATCCCGCTGCCGCGCATGGCCGAATACACCGACGGCATCGAGCGCATCAACATCGAGCTGAGCTTGCGCAACAAGATCAAGCTGTGCGACGCGCTCACCGGCTTCTTTGGGCGCGGCAATCTGCCCCTGGGCAAGCACGACGATGCCAACGAAATCCCATCGGCCGAACTGCTGGAAGACCGGGTGGCCCAGGCCCTTGCGCTGGTGGCCGAGGTGCGTGCGCTGTGGTCGGGCTGGCTGCAGGACGTGGCCACGCTGTTCCCGCAACTGCAAGACCACACCCTGCGCGCGAGCTGGAAGACCCAGCTGCGCGCTCCACTGCAGGGCATCTTCTCGGGCGCGGCATTCCAGCCCATTCTGGACGAGGCCACGGCCATCCACCAGCGCGTGCTCAAGGGCCGCGTGTGGGTGGCGCTGCACATGCACGCGGGCGACGGCAATGTGCACACCAACCTGCCGGTCAACAGCGACGACTACGAAATGCTGCAGACCGCGCACCAGGCGGTCGAACGCATCATGGTGCTGGCGCGCAGCCTCGATGGCGTGATCTCGGGCGAGCACGGCATCGGCATCACCAAGCTAGAGTTTCTGACCGACGCGGAACTGCAGCCCTTTGCGGATTACAAGCGCAAGATCGATCCAGAAGGCCGCTTCAACAAAGGCAAGCTGCTCCGAAATCAGGAGCTTTTGACGCTTGATGGCAAATCGCCAGAGGCTCTATCGGCTTCAAAACCGGTGCTGCATGCCGACCTGACCAATGCCTACACGCCCAGCTTCGGCCTCATGGGGCACGAGTCGCTGATCATGCAGCAAAGCGACATCGGCGCCATTGCCGATTCGGTCAAGGACTGCCTGCGCTGCGGCAAGTGCAAGCCCGTGTGCAGCACGCATGTGCCGCGTGCCAATTTGCTCTACAGCCCGCGCAACAAGATTCTGGCCACCTCGCTGCTGGTCGAGGCTTTCCTCTATGAAGAGCAGACCCGCCGCGGCGTGAGCATCAAGCACTGGCAAGAGTTTGAAGACGTGGCCGACCACTGCACGGTGTGCCACAAATGCGAAAGCCCCTGCCCGGTGAAGATCGACTTTGGCGATGTCACCATGAACATGCGCAACCTGCTGCGCAAAATGGGCAAGAAGAGCTTCCGCCCAGGCAACGCCCTGGCCATGACCATGCTCAACGCCACCAACCCCGACACCATCAAACTGCTGCGCACGGCCATGGTGGGTGTGGGCTTCAAGGCCCAGCGCATGGCCGTGGACTTGCTGCGCAAGGTGGGCCGCAAGCAGACCGCCAAGCCGCCGGCCACGGTGGGCACCGCGCCCATCAAGGAGCAGGTGATCCACTTCATCAACAAGAAGCTGCCCGGCGGCCTGCCCAAGCGCACGGCGCGCGCGCTGCTGGACATCGAGGACAAGGACTACGTGCCGATCATCCGCAACCCCCAGGCCACCACGGCCGATACGGAGGCGGTGTTTTACTTTCCCGGCTGCGGCTCCGAGCGCCTGTTCAGCCAGGTGGGCCTGGCCACGCAGGCCATGCTGTGGCACGCAGGCGTTCAGACCGTGCTGCCGCCGGGCTACCTGTGCTGCGGCTACCCGCAGCGCGGCTCGGGCCAGTTCGACAAGGCCGAGAAGATGATCACCGACAACCGGGTGCTCTTTCATCGCGTGGCGAACACGCTCAACTACCTGGACATCAAGACCGTGGTGGTGAGCTGCGGCACCTGCTACGACCAGCTGCAAGGCTACGAGTTCGACAAAATCTTCCCGGGCAGCCGCATCATCGACATCCACGAATACTTGCTCGAAAAGGGCATCCAGTTGCAGGGCAAGGGTGCGTACCTGTACCACGAGCCCTGCCACAACCCCATGAAGCTGCAGGACTCGATGAAGACGGTGAAGGCGCTGGTGGGCGAGCAGGTGCTGAAAAGCGAGCGCTGCTGCGGCGAGTCCGGCACGCTGGGCGTAACCCGCCCCGATGTATCGACCCAGGTGCGCTTTCGCAAGGAAGAAGAAATCAGGAAGGGCGAAGCCCAGCTGCGTGAAACCATGAAGGCCACCGGTGCGGGGCCGGGCGCCGTGGCCGCGCAGGACAACATCAAGATCTTGACCAGCTGCCCCAGCTGCCTGCAGGGCCTGAACCGCTACGAAGGCGACCTGCAGAACGGTTTGCTCGAAGCCGACTACATCGTGGTCGAAATGGCGCGCGAGATCCTGGGCGAAAACTGGATGCCAGACTACGTTCACCGAGCCAACAACGGCGGCATTGAACGGGTGCTGGTGTGACGGCATCAACGCCCGCCGTGCCGTCCTGCCCGCTGTGCGCGCAGGACGGTGGCCAGCTGGTCTGGCGCGGCGAGAAACTGCGCGTGATCCGCGCCGACGAGGCGGGCTTCCCGGCGTTTTACCGCGTGGTCTGGAACGCCCATGTGGCCGAGTTTTCTGACTTGGATAAAGTGGACCGCGCGCACTGCATGGATGTGGTGGTGCAGGCAGAGCAGGCGCTGCGCCAGCACCTGCAGCCCGCCAAAATCAACCTGGCCACGCTGGGCAACATGGTGCCGCACCTGCACTGGCATGTAATTGCGCGCTTTGACTGGGACAGCCACTTTCCGGCACCGGTGTGGGCCGCGGCACTGCGATCGCGTGACACGGTGCGGGAAGCCGCTTTGCGCGAGCGCTTGCCCGCCATGGAGGCGCAGTTGCGCGGGTGTTTGGGCCTATAGCGGGTTTGTGGCAGGCGCATCCGGGATGCGACAGCTAGTGCAGCGTTTCACCCTAACGTTCATGGTGCAGCTTCCACCACCCCCGATAATGAAAGAGACTATGGGCAGGCAGGCAGCAGGCCCAGGTCG
>DCVY01000244.1:0-2320 GCA_002327945.1 Acidovorax delafieldii
TGGGCCATACAAAACGGGCATTCAGTCCAGCCTCTCAGGGCTGGGCCTTGGCTTCCACCGCCACCCGGCGGGCGCCGTCAAAGCGGCGCTGCCAGTAAGACTGGCGCATGTCTTCCACCCGCACTTCACTGCCCTTGCGCGGTGAATGGATGAATTTGCCGTCGCCCACATAGATACCCACGTGGCTGAAGGCGCGGCGCATGGTGTTGAAAAACACCAGATCGCCGGGCTGCAGTTCTTTCTTGTCAATGACCTGGGTGCTGGCGGCCTGCTGGTCGGCCTTGCGGGGCAGGATCATGCCTACGGTTTTTTCGTAGACGGCAAGCACGAAGCCGCTGCAGTCAAAGCCAGTGGTGGCACTGGTGCCGCCACGACGGTAGGGCACTCCAATGAATCCCATGGCATTGCCGATCAGATCTGCAGTGCGATCTGCCACCACATGGGCTTTGTCTGCTACGGAATGGCGCACGCCATCGAGTTGTGTAATCAACCTTTTGTCGGCCAGAAAGCGCTCGATGTCCTCGGGGGACGCTGCTGGAGGGGCAGCTTGGGCGGCACAGGCACAGGTGAGAAGTAAAGCAATGAACCAACGAGACATGGGTGCCGAGACTAACACGCTTTTCTTACAGGTCTGGAATTCGAGGTTCTGCGCAAGTCGCAGACTTGAATCGCTTTCCTTTTCGGCGGCAGCATTTCCGGTGTAGTCTGTTGCCCATGCACATCGAGACCAGCGAACCCCGGGACATGCCTGTGGCACCCGTTTCCACCCAGGCTCCCTCACAACTGGCGTTGCGCCGTGTGGCCATCGACACCTGGCGCGAAAACGTGGCCTACCTGCACCGCGATTGCGCGGTGTACCGGGCCGAGGGTTTTCAAGCGCTTTCCAAGATCGAGGTGCGCGCCAACGGTCGCCACATCCTGGCCACGGTCAATGTGGTGGGTGATGACGCCATCGTCGGGTGCAACGAACTGGGGTTGTCGGAAGACGCCTTTGCCCAGCTGGATGTGGAAAACGGCCATACCGTATCGGTCACGCAGGCAGAGCCGCCAGAGTCCATGGGCGCGCTGTTTCGCAAGATTGCCGGCGAGCGTCTGACGCGGGCGGATTACGCAGCCATCGTGCGCGACATTGCCGGACACCACTATTCCAAGATCGAGCTGACGGCCTTTGTGGTTGCCTGCAACCGTGACGAGCTGGACCGCGAAGAGGTGTTCTTCCTGACCGATGCCATGGTGGCCAGCGGCCGGCGGCTCGACTGGCACGAGCCACTGGTGGTCGATAAACACTGCATCGGCGGCATCCCCGGCAACCGCACCACGATGCTGGTGGTACCCATCGTGGCAGCGCATGGCATGTTGTGCCCCAAGACGTCATCGCGGGCCATCACCTCGCCAGCAGGCACGGCTGACACCATGGAGGTGCTGACCAAGGTGGAACTGCCGTTTGAGCAGCTGGCCGACATCGTGCGCGACTACCGCGGCTGCCTCGCCTGGGGCGGCACGGCCAATCTCTCGCCTGCCGACGATGTGCTGATTTCGGTGGAGCGCCCCCTGTCGATCGACTCGCCCGGACAGATGGTGGCCTCCATCCTGTCCAAGAAGGTGGCTGCCGGCGCCACCCATCTGGTGCTCGACATCCCCATCGGCCCGACGGCCAAGGTGCGCTCCATGCCCGAGGCCCAGCGCCTGCGCCGGTTGTTTGAATATGTGGCGCGGCGCATGGGCCTGTCGCTGGACGTGGTCATCACCGATGGGCGCCAGCCCGTGGGCAACGGCATCGGCCCAGTGCTGGAGGCGCGTGACGTGATGCGCGTGCTGCAAAACGACCCCGACGCACCCAACGATCTGCGCCAGAAGGCCTTGCGACTGGCGGGCCGCTTGATCGAATGCGACCCCGATGTGCGCGGCGGCGACGGCTATGCCATTGCGCGCGATATTCTCGATTCCGGCCGCGCACTCAAGCGCATGGAGGAAATCATCGCCGCGCAAGGCAGCAAGGGCTTCGATTACCTGCACCCTCAACTGGGACGGCTGACCTTTGACGTCTGCGCACCCGCCAGCGGCACGGTGGTGGGCATCGACAACTTCCAGATCGCCCGGGTGGCGCGCCTGGCGGGCGCACCCAAGGTGCAGGGCGCGGGCGTGGACCTGGTGCACAAGCTGGGCGCCACGGTGGCGCAGGGCGATGTGCTGTACCGCGTGCATGCCGGCTACCCCGCCGACCTGGAATTCGCCCGTCAGGCCAGCGTCCGCGACATCGGCTACCGCCTGGGCACCGCCGACGCCGTGCCCCAGGTGTTTGTGGAGTTCTGACCATGCC
>DCVY01000244.1:2380-8585 GCA_002327945.1 Acidovorax delafieldii
CGCCTGCCACCCCATGTGGTGCTGTTGCGCAGCCTGCATGACCCCAATGAAAAGCTCATCGAGTTGCTGCTGGCGGCCCGCGCTGCCCGCACCCTGGGCACCGATCACATCACGCTGGTGGCGCCTTACATGGCCTATATGCGGCAAGACATCGCCTTCATGCCGGGCGAGGTGGTCGGCCAGCAGGTGGTCGGCGGGTTTCTGGCCGGGTTGGTGGATGCCGTCATCACGGTGGACCCGCACCTGCACCGCGTGGCGACGCTGCAGGAGGCGATTGCCTTGCCCCAGGCCATCGTGCTCAGCGGTGCCGAGCCGCTGGCCGACCTGATCGCGCTGCGGCGCCCGGGCGCCTTGTTGGTGGGGCCCGATGGCGAGTCGACCCAGTGGATTGTCCAGGCGGCTGCCCGCCACCGCTTTGACTACGCTGTTGGCACCAAGGTGCGCCATGGCGACCATGATGTGGCCATTGAGCTACCGCCGCTGCAGGCACAAGGGCGCGCCGTGGTGTTGCTCGACGACGTGGCCAGCACGGGTCGCACACTGGCCCAGACGGCACGGCTGCTGCGGGCGGCGGGGGCTGCCTCGGTGGATGTGGCCGTCACCCATGCGCTGTTTGCCGGCGATGCCTTGCAAACCCTGTACGACGCAGGGGTGGGCGAGGTGTGGAGCACCGATTGCATTCCCCATGCCAGCAATGCCGTACCCATGGCCGAACCCTTGGCGCGGGCGCTTCGTTCGCTGTTGCCGGCCCGATGCCTCTGAAGCCGGACAAGCCGCTGCGACAATCAGTTCCTCTGCGTGCCAATGATCTACTGACCGCTTTCGAAAGACACCATGCTGCTCGACGCTTCTGAATCCCAACTCGTTCTGGTCGACTACCAGGAACGCCTGATGCCCGCCATCTTTGAGGGTCCTGCCGTGCTGGCCAATGCGCTGCGCCTGGCCAAAATTGCCCAGCTCATGGAAGTGCCCGTGTGGGGCACCGAGCAAAATCCCTCGCGCCTGGGGGGCAATGATGCCGCGCTGCGCGCCCTGTGCCAGAACACGCTGGCCAAAATGCATTTCAGCGCCGCTGAAGAGGGCCTGGGCGAATGGCTGCGCCCGCCCGCCAAGCCCCAGCAGGGCGGCAATGTCCGCAGCCTGCCCAAGCATTTGCAAAAGCCCGCCCAGCAGCCCCCCGAGCGCGGCACCATCGTGATTGCCGGCTGCGAGGCCCATGTGTGCCTGCTGCAGACCGCGCTGGACCTGATTGAAGACGAGTTTGAGGTGTGGGTGGTGACCGATGCCTGCAGCTCGCGCACCGAACGCAATCGCGATGCCGCTTTCGACCGCCTGGCCGGTGCGGGCGCCGAGCTGGTGACCACCGAGATGGTGGCGTTCGAATGGCTGCGCAGTTGCGAGACCCCGGTGTTCAGGGAGATCTTGGCTCTGGTGAAATAGCGCGGCGGTCGTTCTGGGGTGTTTTCTGGCCCTCGCAGGCGTCTCTCAAGCACTGCGCCATTCATGGGCCGAGATCAGTATTTTGCGTTTGCTGGCACCCACAAAAAAAGACGGATTTTTGGTTCAGGCAAGGCGCAAGCCGCAGCGATACCGGGTGGTATCGCGAGGATTTGCAACACCGCCAGGACCGAAAAGACGCTTTTTATGGATGCCAGATAGCGTGAAACACTGCACAACTACGCCACGCACAAGCATCCGGCCGTGCAGGAGTGGCTGGCCAAGCACCCGAGACCCGACATGCACTTCACGCCTGCCCCGGTATCGTGGCTGAACAGGGTCGAGCGCTTCTTTCGCGACATCCTGCAAAGCCCATCCGCGCCCATAGCCGGTTAAGTTTCAAACAGAATGCCACACTACACTAGCAGCTATCAAACTGATACCGAAATCCGATCAACCACTCACATCACCAAAGGAGACACACCATGAAAATCGCATTCATCGGCTTGGGCAACATGGGCGGCCCCATGGCCCTGAACCTGCACAAGGCCGGCCACGAAGTCCAGGCGTTCGACCTGTCCAAACCCGCCTGCGACAAGCTGGCGGCCGACGGCGTGGGCATTGCTGCCAGCGCCAGCGCCGCCGCGCAGGGTGCCGAGGCCATCGTCACCATGCTGCCCGCCAGCCACCATGTGGAAGCGCTGTTTTTGGGCAGCAACGGCCAGCCCGGCCTGCTGGCCCACATCGCCAAGGGGGCGCTGGTGATTGACTCGTCCACCATCGCCGCCGCCACATCGCAAAAAGTGGCCCAGGCCGCCCAGGCGCAAGGTGTGGACTTCATCGACGCTCCCGTCTCCGGCGGCACCGGCGGTGCCATTGCAGGCACCCTCACCTTCATGGTCGGCGGCACGGCCGCCGCACTGGAACGCGCCCGCCCTCTGCTCGAAAAGATGGGCGCCAACATCTTCCACGCCGGTGCCGTGGGTGCAGGCCAGACCGCCAAGATCTGCAACAACATGCTGCTGGGCATTTTGATGGCCGGCACCTCGGAGGCCATCGCGCTGGGTGTGGCCAATGGACTCGACCCCAAAGTCCTCTCGGAAATCATGCGCCGCAGCTCGGGCGGCAACTGGGCACTGGAGAAGTACAACCCCTACCCAGGCGTGATGGAAACCGCCCCGGCAAGCAAGGGCTACGCGGGCGGTTTTGGCACGGACCTGATGCTCAAGGATTTGGGGCTGGCGCAGGAGAACGCGATTGCAGTGAAGGCCAGTACGCCACTGGGTGGCATGGCGCGGGCGATTTACGCGGCGCACAGCCTTGCCGGGCATGGGGGGGAGGATTTTTCCAGCGTGATCAAGATGGTGCAAAAGAAGGGATAGACGGGTTTCCCTGTTCAAGAATACGCGTCAATGTGAGCGAAACCGCAGGGAAATCCTGTCATCTTCCGGACTGCAGCGGATTACCGCCGGCCAACTCGTCAGCCACGGCCTCGTAAACCGCATGCCGCACCACCGATTCAATCTCTTCGCGCAAGCGGGGCAATACGGATCGGGTCTGCTCCTGCACCACCAGTGCAATCGCCTCGCGCAAACGGTGATCCAGCACCACATCCACGCGCTGCATCACGCGGTGCACCATGTACTCCTCCATGCCCTGCGGCACAGGGGGTTGCGTACCGGAAGATGTCTGGACAGGCTTCGGGGCAGAAATGTCTGCCGCGTCCTTGTCGATTGATCGCATCGGCACATCAGCAACTGCAGCCCTTGCCTCGAACGATGGCGCAGCTTGCGCCAGTGCGGGGGCGGCCACCACAGGCGGTTGCACAGGTTGCGGCAAGGGCACTGAAAAAGGGGCCATATCCAGCCCCTGCACCACTTCGGTGAGTGTCGGCACAAATCGAGGGGGCACTTTGGGAGAAAGAGGCATCAGTCGGCTTTCAAGACCAGATCATGGCGCGTGATGGCATAGCCCCGAGACGCATAGTAGCGCCAGCGCGCACGCGCTTGACCCCGGTCATCCTCATCCGTGGCACTGACTACTTCCACCAAGCGCTCAAAACTGCCAAACCCTTCAGGAACTGCGCCACCCAGATTCAGCAGCATCTCTTGATGTGGCGCTTGTCGCACATCCAATGCGAGCACTACAGCCGAGAAGCGCAAGAGTTCTTCACCGGCATCACTGCCGCAATGGGCGACGAAATCCTGGGGCATCATGTTCCAGAGCATGCCGTCCAGTTCCGCCAGCGTCTGCGCTGAACCCGTGATCACAAGCCGGACACCACTGCGTTGCGCCTTGCGGGCAAACCGGCAGGCGTAGGCCATTTTGTCCGGCGCATTGAAGTGGAAAGCGACTTCAGTCATGGCGAATTCAGCCTCTCAGGTCGGCTTTGTGCGAACGTTGCGCCTTGTCGGCACCGAGGGGGCAGGCTTCTTCACCGCATCCTTTGCCGACAACTGCTGAGCACGGCCCAGCAGGTAATGCACCAGCAAGCCTACCGGTCGGCCAGTAGCACCCTTGGCCGCTCCACCTTTCCAGGCGGAGCCGGCAATGTCGAGATGCGCCCACGGAAACTCGCCCACAAATCGCTGCAGAAACTTGGCCGCCGTGATGGAACCACCCGCCCGCCCCGCCACATTGCCCATGTCTGCAAAATTGCTCTTCAGACCCTCGGCATAGTCCTCGTCCAGCGGCATGCGCCAGCAAAGATCCTGTGCCGCATCCCCTGCCGCAGACAGGGCAGAGGCCAGCGCATCATTGTTCGCAAAAAGTCCGCTGCGCACTGCGCCCAAAGCGATCACGCAGGCACCGGTCAAGGTGGCGATGTCCACCACCGCAGCGGGTTTGAAGCGGGCGGCGTAGGTCAATACGTCGCACAGAACCAGCCGACCTTCTGCGTCAGTGTTCAATATCTCGATCGTCTGACCGCTCATGCTGGTAACCACGTCACCGGGCTTCACGGCCCGACCGTCTGGCATGTTCTCGCATGCGGGAATGAGACCGACCACATTGATCGCGGGCTGCAGTTCTCCAAGCGCGCGAAACACCCCCAGCACACTCGCTGCGCCGCACATGTCGAATTTCATTTCGTCCATCTCGGCGGCAGGCTTGATGGAAATGCCACCGGCATCAAAAGTGATGCCTTTACCCACCAGCACCACCGGTGCCTCGGTCTTGGACGCACCGCTGTATCGAAGTTCAATCAGCCGCAAGGGCTCTTCAGAGCCTTGCGCCACGGCCATGAATGCGCCCATGCCAAGGCGGGCCACTTCGGCGGGGCCATGCACCTTGCACTGAATGCCCGGTTGTCTCCCCAGTGACCGGGCGGCTTCTGCCAAAAGACTCGGCGTTGCGTGGTTGGCCGGGCGATTCCCCCACTCGCGGGCAAACTCCACGCCTTCCACCAGGCCCACCCCTTGGGCAAACGCCTCGCGAACCGCTTGCGCATGTGCAACTCCGACCACCACCCGGTTCAAGGTGCGCGCCTCGGCTTTGGGCTTGGTGGTGGTGTACACATAACTGGCATCAGCAACGGCCTGCACGGCAGCGCAAACGCTATCGGGCTGTGCTTCGCCGGCAAAGCAGACCACTGCACGCTTGACTTGAGGCAGCTTGAAACTTGCCGCAATGGCCTGCAGGGCCTGACGCACGGCGCGGGCCGAGCCGTTGCCTGCGCCCAAAAGGACCACACGGCGCGCACTGACAGCAGGTGCCTGATACAGGTGAAGGTGCTTGCCGGCTTTGGCTTCCAGGTCGCCACATTTGAGTGCATGGGCCACCAGCACCGACAAGGCGTCCTGCCCCGGCTTGAAGCCTTCGGGTACCAATATGACCAAAAGGTCGCATTTCTCGGTCGTCGCGGCCGGCAATTCCAGGGTCTTCAGATCAAAGTTCATAATCAGCGTTTTCCTTCGAGCCAATGTTATTCGATTCATCCATTCGCAAAGAGTTGGCGCGCAGCTTTGGCGCGACGCTCGTGGTGCTGATCACCGTGGTCATGACCATACTGCTGATCCGTACCCTCGGGCAGGCGTCGCGCGGCAGCGTGAGCCCCTCCGACGTCATGCTGGTCATGGGCTTTACGGTGCTGGGACAGCTGTCAACCATTCTCAGCCTGAGTCTTTTCGTGGCTGTGGTGGGCGTGCTGTCGCGCATGTACCGGGACAGCGAGATGGTGATCTGGTTCTCTGGGGGTCAGGGACTCGTGAGCCTGCTGCGCCCCTTGCTGCGCTTCGCGTGGCCCGTGATGGCGGTCATTGCCATCCTGTCCCTGGGGGTGTGGCCTTGGGCCAACGCCCAGATTCAGGAACTCAAGACACGCTACGAGCAACGCAGTGACATTGACCGCATAGCGCCGGGCGAGTTTCAGGAGTCAGCCAACGGCAGCCGGGTGTTTTTTATCGACAAGGACAGTCCGGACACCCAGATGGGTAACAACATTTTCATTGCGGCCAGCAACGGCAACAAGGAATCCGTGACGTCAGCCCGCAGTGCCCGGCTGGAAATCCGCGCAGGCGAACGCTTCGCGTTGCTCAGCCAAGGGCAGCGCCTGGAATCCACCACGGGCCAGCCGGGCCTAAAAATCAGCGAGTTTTCAGAATATGGCACCCGCATCGGGACGGCATCCGGCACGGCGACGGAGGAACTCGCGGTCAAGAGCCGCGCCACACACGAATTGTTAATGCAGCCAGCGATACCGGCGTACCGGGCCGAGCTGGGCTGGAGGCTGGGACTGGCGCTGGCAGCCCTCAATTTTGTGGTTCTCGGC
>DCVY01000100.1:0-724 GCA_002327945.1 Acidovorax delafieldii
GGCGACAAGCTCGACGCCGCCGAGAAGGACAAGATCACGGCTGCGATCAAGGAGCTCGAAGACGCCATCAAGGGTGACGACAAGGACACCATCACGGCCAAGACGGCAGCCCTGATGAGCGCAAGCCAAAAACTCGGCGAGAAGATGTACGCCGATGCCCAGGCGGCACAGGCCGCAGGAGGCGCGCAAGCGGGCGGCGGCACGGCGGGCGCATCGTCTTCTGCCCATGCAGACGATGACGTGGTCGACGCCGAAGTGAAGGAAGTCAAGAAAGACTGAGCGCACGCCGCGCCTTGACTGACGCTCCACCGCCGCGCCTGGACCTCGCAAGAGGCTGGCGCGGCGTTTCCATGTTCCACCCCGGCCCTGAAACATGTCCAAAAGAGACTATTACGAAGTCTTGGGCGTTCCCAAGAACGCCTCCGACGACGAGATCAAGAAAGCCTATCGCAAGCTGGCGATGAAGCACCACCCCGACCGCAACCAGGGGGATGCCGGCAAGGCNNCGCGCGGCCTACGACCAGTACGGCCACGCCGGCGTCGATCCGAACATGCGCGGGCCCGGCGGCGGGGACGGCTTCGGCGGCTTCGCCGAGGCCTTCGGCGACATCTTCGGCGACATCTTCGGCCAGAGCCGGCGCCCCGGCGGCGGGCGCCAGGTCTATCGCGGCAGCGATCTGAGCTATGCGCTCGAGATCACGCTCGAAGAAGCCGCCCACGGCAA
>DCVY01000100.1:794-1072 GCA_002327945.1 Acidovorax delafieldii
ACCTGCCCGCACTGCCGCGGCTCGGGCAAGATCATCCCCGAGCCCTGCCCGAATTGTCACGGCCAGGGCCGCGTGAAGAAGCAAAAGACGCTCGAAGTGAAAATTCCTGCGGGCATAGACGACGGCATGCGCATACGCAGCACCGGCAACGGCGAGCCGGGCGTCAACGGCGGCCCGCCGGGCGACCTCTACATCGAAATCCGCGTCAAAAAGCACGAGATCTTCGAGCGCGACGGCGACGACCTGCACTGCCAGGTGCCCGTGAGCTTCATCACCGC
>DCVY01000100.1:1180-8627 GCA_002327945.1 Acidovorax delafieldii
CGGCTGAAGAACTGGTTCAGCTGAACCCAGCGGACTGTGGGACGGTCGCTGCATGCAACCATGCCGCACGCGATAGCGTCCCGTCGGATTTTGCATGGCATCAAAACCCCGCGAAATCCGATAAATTCATTCAGGAATTTTTTACCTCTATTGACAAAGATCAGATTGGTGTTTTTCCGGCATCTTTAGCATGTCCAGCTTTCACCGACCCGGCGCGTGTGGCCTGCCTCTTTCCGCTTGCGTGCGCGCCGTGATCGTGGCTTGTATCTGCCCGCCGGAAAAACATCGACATGATTGCCACGTCCAGTCTGCCGCAGGCCGCCGCCCCGGCTGCGGCCCATCCAACGCCTGCGCTCAGGCCTGAACTGGTATGCCCCGCGGGCAGCCTGCCTGCGCTCAAGGCGGCTGTGAACGAGGGGGCGGATTGCGTCTATCTCGGTCTGCGCGATGCCACCAATGCCCGCAACTTTGCCGGCCTGAACTTCGACGAAGCAGCAATCCGCAGCGGCATTGCCTATGCCCATGAACGGCGCTGCCAGGTGTTCCTGGCACTCAACACCTACCCGCTGGCTGACGACCATGCTCCTTGGCGCTCGGCACTCGATCACGCTGCGGCCTGGGGCGTCGATGCGGTGATTCTGGCCGACCCCGGTCTGATGCGCTACGCGGCCGCGCGCCATCCTGAACTGCGACTGCACCTCTCGGTGCAGGGTTCCGCCACCAACCACGAGGCCATAGCGCTATACCACGCACAGTTCGGCATTCGGCGCGCCGTTCTGCCGCGCGTGCTGTCCTTGGAACAGGTGCGCCAGCTCATCGAGCGAACGCCCGTGGAGATCGAGGTATTCGGCTTCGGCAGCCTGTGCGTGATGGTCGAAGGCCGCTGCGCGCTCTCCTCCTACGCCACGGGCGAATCGCCGAACACGCACGGCGTGTGCTCGCCCGCTAAAGCCGTACGCTGGCAAGAAACACCGCGGGGGCTGGATGCGCGCCTGAACGGAGTGCTCATCGACTGCTACGCGCCGCTGGAAAACGCCGGTTATCCCACGCTGTGCAAAGGCCGCTTCGACGTGGGTGAGGAGCACGGCTACTACGCCTTGGAGGAGCCCACCAGCCTGAACACGCTGGCATTGCTGCCTCAACTCGTGAACATGGGCGTGCGCGCCATCAAGATCGAGGGGCGCCAGCGCAGCCCAGCCTATGTGGCACAGGTCACGCGTGTGTGGCGCGAGGCCATAGACCACTGCATGGCGCAAATGCACCGCTACACCCCAAAGACGACGTGGATGACCTCCTTGGAGCAGCTTGCGGAAGGCCAGCAGCACACGCTGGGGGCCTATCACCGCCCCTGGAAATGAGACGACCGTCACCTGCCTCGCGCCGCTCCCCCAAGGAAATGAATGCCCATGCAACTCGCTCTCGGCCCGCTGCTCTATTACTGGCCCCGCAACACTGTCCTGGCCTTCTACGAAGCCATGGCAAGCACGCCGCTCGACGTGATCTATCTGGGCGAGACGGTGTGCTCGCGCCGCCACGAACTGCGTCTGCCAGATTGGCTGGCGGTCGCCCACATGCTGCAAGACGCGGGCAAACAGGTCGTGCTGTCCACGCAGGTATTGCTCGAATCGACCGCCGATGTAGGCCAAATGCACAAGATCGTGCGCAACGGTGAATTTCTCGTCGAGGCCAACGACATGGGCGCCGTGCACAATCTTGCGGGTCAACAGCCCTTCGTCGCTGGCCCCCAACTTAACATCTTCAATACCGAGGCGCTCGCATGGATGGCGCAACTTGGCGCCAGCCGCTGGGTGATGCCGGTGGAAATGCACCATAGGAGCTTGGCCGCCTTGCTCGCTGCCAAGCCCAAGGGGCTGCAGACCGAGGTGTTTGCCTATGGACGTCTGCCCCTGGCTTTTTCGGCACGCTGCTTCACGGCGCGCCACTACAACCGGCCCAAGGACAGCTGCGGCTTCAGCTGCATAGACCATCCTGATGGGCAGCTGCTGTCCACCAGGGAGGGTGAGCCCTTTCTGGTACTCAACGGCATACAGACCCAGTCGGCACGGGTTTTCAACCTGGTGAACGAAATGCACCAGATACAGGCCCTCGGGGTGGACGTGGTGCGGCTGAGCCCGCAGGCACACCAGATGGATCAGGTGGTCGCAGCGTTCGACGCTGCGCGCCGCGCAGACCCGCCCAATCCGGGCGCACTCGAACAGATGTGTGCCCTCATGCCCGCTGCGCCCTGCAATGGCTACTGGCACGGTCAACCGGGCCTCGAACTGGCCGGACGGTAGCCGCACCCGAAGCGGCGCAGGCCATGCACACCATGGACGCTGGCATATGCCTTTGCGACAACGCCCGCCTTCGGCATGGCCAAGGTACGCCACAAAGCAGAGTTGCGCCCCTCACCCGGCCCCGCCGGGCCGATCGCTGTCGTGCCTCTTTCCGTTCTTTCAACCCTGACTTGCCATGCATCGAACATCTTGGTCATCTTCCGCTCCTGAAACACCTTTTACGCTGCCCCGGCCGCTGGGCGCGGTTCTTTCCCGGCTGCCGGCTTATCCAGGATCAATGCTGCTGGTGACGGCGATCAACTTGGCGCTGACCCCCCATCTGCCGCCCGACGTGGCGGTGCTACTCAAGGACAGGCGACTGTCCATCCGGGTGCGCGACGCGCGCCTGGCATTCGACTTCGTCTGGACGGGGTGGCGCTTTGCACCGTCTGCTCCCCAACCCAACCCAGACCTCGCCATCAGCGCCCATCTCCAGGATTTCATGCTGCTCGCACAGCGCCGCCAGGACCCCGACACCCTGTTCTTCAACCGTCGCCTCCTGATGGAAGGAGATACAGAGCTCGGACTGGTGGTGAAAAACGCGCTCGATGCCATGGAGCTCCCGCTCCTTGATCCCCGCTACTGGAGCCCCTGTGCCGTACTCACGCGCTGGGCCTCGCGCAGGCCTTGGCAGCTGCCATCTCCACCCTTGTCTGCCGAAAACCGCCGATGACAAAACCTTCCGCTCCCAGCCATCCGCTGGTTTATTCGTGCTCGGGTTGCTCGAGCGCCGCCCAACTCGCCAACCATCTGGCTCTGCAATTGGACAGACATGGCATGGCCGAGATGTCATGCATTGCAGGCGTAGGTGGCGACGTGCCGCAGTTGCTGAAGCTCGCACACTCGGGCCGCCCCATCATTGCGCTCGACGGCTGCCCCTTGTTTTGCGTCAAGAGCAGTCTGGCACGGCACGGCCTGCATCCCGCACGGCACTATGAGCTGCACAGATACGGAGTAAAAAGACGCACGCATGAAGACTTCGACCCTGATCAGGCCGCCGAAGTGCTTTCCCGCATCGAAGCTGACTTGCGCCAGCGCCCTCCTGAAGCCATCGACCAGGCCCTGTTGCACCCTGGCATGCACGATGAACCTCACGCCTGAGCCACCGCGCCGCATCGTCGTCGGCATCTCAGGCGCAAGCGGCTCTGTGTATGGCGTACGCCTGCTGCAGGCACTGCGCGAAATACCGGGCACCGAGTCGCATCTCGTGGTTTCCGCCACGGGATGGCGCAATTTGCACCACGAGCTCGACCTGGAGCGCGGGCGCGTCGAGGCCCTGGCTCACGTCGTACATGACGCGGACAACGTGGGCGCATCCATCGCCAGCGGATCTTTTCCGGTGCATGGCATGGTCGTCGCGCCCTGCTCCATGCGCACGCTCGCAGCCATCGCCCACGGCTTGTCCGACAACCTGCTCACGCGCGCAGCGGATGTGATGCTCAAGGAGCGCCGTCGCGTGGTACTGCTCGCACGCGAATCGCCGCTGCACCTGGTACACCTGCGCAACATGGCCACCGTGACGCAGATGGGCGCCATCGTCTGTCCGCCCGTGCCGGCGTTCTACCAGCGCCCCACCACGGTGAACGACATCGTCGATCACAGCGTGGCGCGGGCCCTCGACCTGCTGGGCCTGGCACACAACCTGGCGCCGCATTGGCAGGGATTGCCCCCTGACCGGGGACAAATGGCCGCCGCCGCGCGAACATGAAAAGCCTTTCCAGACCATGTCTTACCGCGATCTACGCGAATTCCTGGCCCAGCTCGAGGCTGTAGGCGAGTTGCGCCGCATTGCCGCGCCGATCTCGCCCCGGCTGGAAATGACGGCTTTCAGTGCACGTGTGCTGCGCACGCAAGGCCCGGCGTTGTTGTTCGAGCAGCCGCAAGGGTACGAGATGCCCGTGCTCACCAATCTTTTCGGCACACCAGCGCGCGTGGCGCGGGTACTGGGGGCGCAGGATCTCCAGGACCTGCGCGCGTATGGCGAAGTGCTGGCCGCACTCAAAGACCCGGCGCCGCCAAATGGTGTGAAAGACTTGTGGCAGCGGCGTCACTTGCTCAAAACCTTGTGGAGCATGGCCCCCACCCAAGTGCGCCAGCCGCCATGCCAGCAGATCGTCTGGGAAGGGCCGGACGTGGACCTGGCCCGCCTGCCTGTGCAGCACTGCTGGCCCGGCGACGTCGCACCGCTGGTCACCTGGGGTCTCACGATCACACGCGGACCGCGCAAGACACGGCAAAACCTGGGCATTTACCGCCAACAGGTGCTATCGCGCAACGAACTCATCGTGCGCTGGCTCGCACACCGCGGCGGCGCACTCGACTTTGCCGACCATTGCGCCACGCATCCAGGCCTGGCCTTCCCCGTGGCCGTGGCCATAGGCGCCGACCCGGCCACTCTGCTCGGGGCCGTCGCACCCGTGCCCGACAGCCTGTCGGAATACCAGTTCGCCGGCCTGCTGCGCGGTGCGCGCACTGAGCTTGCGCCTGCGCTCGGTGTTCCTTTGTCGGTGCCGGCACGCGCCGAGATCGTGCTCGAAGGCCATATCCGCCCCGACTCCCGCCACCCAAGTGGCTGGCACCATGCCACCGAGGGGCCCTATGGCGACCACACGGGGTATTACAACGAAAGCGCGGAATTTCCCGTGCTCACCGTGGAACGCATCACACTGCGTGAAAAGGCGCTCTATCACAGCACCTACACCGGCAAGCCTCCAGACGAGCCAGCCATGCTGGGGCTCGCGCTCAACGAGTTGTTCGTCCCCCTGCTGCAGCGCGCCTTCCCAGAGATTGCGGACTTTTATCTGCCGCCCGAGGCTTGCAGCTATCGCCTGGCCGTGGTGAGCATCCGCAAGGCCTACCCCGGCCATGCCCGGCGCGTGATGATGGGCGTGTGGAGCCACCTGCGCCAGTTCCTCTACACCAAGTTCATCGTCGTGGTCGACGAGGACGTGAACGTACGCGACTGGAAGGAGGTGATATGGGCCTTGAGCACGCGCATGGACCCGGCACGCGACACCCTGCTCATCGAGCACACGGCCATCGACTACCTCGACTTCGCTTCGCCCGTAGCCGGTCTGGGCAGCAAAATGGGGCTCGATGCCACCAACAAGTGGCCCGGCGAAACCCTGCGAGAATGGGGCCGTTCCTTGGTGATGGACGCTGCGGTCACTGCGCGCATGAACGCCTTGGCGGACGCTCTGGGCCTGTAGCTTTTTATTGCCGGCGCCGCGTTCGATTCCTGCGCCTACCGGCGATGCCTTGCAAAATGCGGCGGCGCCGTCCACACCCTTGGCGCCCCAGCAACAGCCTCACACAAGTCCGCAAAAAAATCCCCCATGACGGTCAACATCAGCTTTCTCGGTGGCGCGGCCACGGTCACCGGCTCCAAATACCTCGTGCACTACCACGGACGCCGTCTGCTCGTCGATTGCGGCCTGTTTCAAGGCTACAAACAGCTGCGCCTGCGCAACTGGCAGCCCCTGCCCGTCGCGCCCGCCGAAATCGACGCCTTGGTGCTGACGCACGCGCACCTGGACCACAGCGGCTACCTGCCACTGCTCGCGCGCGACGGCTACCACGGCCCCGTGCACAGCACCACGGGCACACGCGACCTGTGCGCCATCCTGCTGCCAGACAGCGGCCATCTGCAGGAAGAAGACGCCGCATTTTTGAATCGCCACCACCTGAGCGAGCACACGCCCGCGCTGCCGCTCTACACCCAGCTCGACGCGCAGCGCTGCCTGAAGCAATTTCGTGCCCACGCCTTCCATCAACCGTTCGAGCCGATTTCCGGCTGGCGTGTGCGTTTCATGCCGGCAGGCCACATCCTGGGTGCAGCCAGCGTGCTGCTCGAAGTCGGCGGGCGGCGCATTTTGTTCTCGGGCGACCTCGGCCGCCCGGACGACCTCATCATGAATGCCCCCGAAGCGCCCCCGCAGGCCGACACCGTGCTCGTCGAATCCACCTACGGCGACCGCGAGCACCCGCCCACCGACATCCTGCAAGAGCTCGGCCCGGCGCTGCAGCGGCTCGCCGAGCGTGGCGGCGTGGCCGTGGTGCCGGTATTCGCCGTGGGCCGGGCGCAGACCGTGCTGCATGCGATCCACATGCTCAAGGCGCGCAAAGCCATCCCTGCATCGCTGCCCGTCTTCCTCGACAGCCCCATGGCCGTCAGCACCACGGGGCTGTTCGAAAAGCACCTGGGCGAGCATCGCCTGAACATGCGCCAGTCGCAGGCGCTCTCGCGCGAGGCCACCATGGTGCAGACCACCGACGAATCCAAGGCGCTTGCACGCCGCCACGGCCCCATGGTGATTCTGTCGGCCAGCGGCATGGCCACGGGTGGGCGCGTGCTGCACCACCTGGCGCTGTACGCGGGCGACCATCGCAACATGATCATCATCACGGGCCACCAGGCGCCGGGCACGCGCGGCGCGCGCATTGCGGACGGCGAAAAGCGCATCCGCATCTTTGGCCAGGAGGTGGACATCCGCGCCGAAGTGGTCACGCTCAGCTGCGCCTCCGCGCACTCGGACGCCAACCAGACCCTGGCCTGGCTGCGCAGCATGGAGCACGCGCCCCAGCAGGTGTACGTGGTGCACGGCGAGCCGCGCGCTGCAGACGCGCTGCGCGAGCGCATCGCCCACGAGTTGCGCTGGCGTGCCAGCGTGCCCGAACACAACAGCATTTGTGAGGCGTGAGCAGGGTTTGCATGCACCTGCCGGCTGCCGGCTGCCACTACGTGCCCATGACGCAGCGCCGATGTTCCGCCCCGCGCCCTAAAATCGCTTTTCCCCCACATCAAGACATTCTCGAGAACCACCCATGGGACGCACCCTCTACGACAAAATCTGGGACGAGCACGTCATAGACACCGAGGAAGACGGCACCGCCCTGCTCTACATCGACCGGCACCTGGTGCATGAGGTCACCAGCCCGCAAGCCTTCGAAGGGCTGCGCCAGGCCGGCCGCAACGTTTGGCGCGTGAGCTCGGTCGTCGCCACCGCCGACCACAACACCCCGACCACGGGCTGGGAGCTGGGCTACGACGGCATCGCCGACCCGATCAGCAAAGAGCAAATCACTACGCTCGACACCAACATCGCCGAATT
>DCVY01000042.1:0-965 GCA_002327945.1 Acidovorax delafieldii
AAGTCGGGGTCGTTCTTGAAACCGTAGTGCACGATGACCTGCCAGCAATCGTGCCCTAGCGGTTCGATCTCCAGGCGTTGGTCCAAACCGATCCAGGGCACCTCGTGGTTGCACACGGTGACGAACAGGTTCTGCGCATGCAGCACCTTGTTGTGCTTGAGGTTGTGCATCAGCGCCGTCGGCACGATGCCGGGCTGCGCGGTCAAGAATACCGCGGTGCCGGGNNATTTCGCGCAAGGTCTGGTTGAGCAATTCTCGTCCGCGCTTCCAGGTGCTCATCAGGGTGAAGACCGCCGCCCCTATCAGCAAGGGGAACCAGCCGCCATCGATCAGCTTGAGCAGGTTGGAGCTGAAAAAGGCCAGGTCGATCAAAAAGAAAAACCCCGTCGCGCCCACGCACATCCACAGGGGGTAGCCCCAGCCGAAGCGCACGACGAAAAAGGTCAGCACGGTGGTGATGAGCATGTCCAGCGTCACCGCAATGCCATAGGCCGCGGCCAGATTGCTGGAGGAGCGAAACAGCACCACCGCCAGCACGATCATGACGAACAGGCTCCAGTTCACGAAGGGCAGGTAGATTTGCCCCGTGTCCTTGGTGCTGGTGTGCTGCACTTGCAAGCGCGGCAGGTAGCCCAGCTGGATGATCTGCTTGGTCACGCTGAAGGCACCTGAAATCAGCGCTTGCGAGGCAATCACGGCCGCCATGGTGGCCAGCCCCACGAGCGGCAGCGTGATCCAATCGGGCGCCATGTGGAAAAACGGGTTGGCCACCGCCTCGGGCTCGGTCAGCAGCAAAGCGCCCTGGCCAAAGTAGTTGAGTGTCAGGCAGGGCATGACCAGGCCAAACCAGGCCACGCGGATGGGCTTGCGCCCAAAATGCCCCATGTCCGCGTACAGCGCCTCGCCCCCGGTCACGCACAGCACCACCGCCCCCAGGATGATGAAGGTCGTGCCGGGCTGGCGCC
>DCVY01000042.1:972-3101 GCA_002327945.1 Acidovorax delafieldii
GAACCACACCACCATGACGGGCCCAAAAAAACGCCCAATGCCTGCCGTGCCACGCTTTTGTACCCAAAACAAGGCCAGCAAGATCGCCAGCGTCAGCGGAATCACGGCTTTCTTGAACGTGGGGGACACCACATCCAGCCCTTCCACGGCGGACAGCACGGTGATCGCGGGGGTGATGACGCCATCACCATAAAACAGGCAGGTACCAAAAATGCCT
The DNA here is from genome assembly GCA_002327945.1 of Acidovorax delafieldii. Classification (GTDB taxonomy): domain Bacteria; phylum Pseudomonadota; class Gammaproteobacteria; order Burkholderiales; family Burkholderiaceae_C; genus Acidovorax; species Acidovorax delafieldii_C. The sequence continues at coordinate 1,190 of DCVY01000042.1, forward strand.
ATGGGAAGCATCCACTTGCGCAGCGCCGGAGCTTTGTCACGCACCGCCTGCGACGCCAGGGCCAGCATGGCCACCAGGCCGCCCTCGCCGTGGTTGTCGGCCCGCAGCACCAGCACGACGTATTTGATGGACACGATGACGGTCAGCGTCCAGAACACGATGGACAGAACGCCGTACACATTGGCGTGGGTAAAGGGCACATGGCCGGCGCCGAACACCTCTTTGATGGTGTAGAGCACGCTGGTGCCAATATCGCCATAAACGATGCCAACAGCGCCGAGCGTGAGCGCGGCAAGGGAGGATTTCGAGCTTTGCACAGATAGACCCCCGCGCCCGCAGGCTCGGCAGGGTTTCGTTACATCGAAGGCGCTGATTGTGCCCTCAGCCCAGGCATGTGGCATGGTCTGAGCGGCCCTGTTGCGCTGCGGCAACTTTGCCCCGACAGGCCCATGTGTCGGCCTCCCGCACCTTCAGTCATAGACCTCGGCGTTGGGGTCGGTGGCTTCTAGCTCGTAGCTCGCCGCGAGCATGGCCAGGCGCGCGACCACGCCGTACATGTAAAAGCGGTTGGGCGCGCTGGTGCCCGGGCGCACGCCGGGCTGGGGCATTTGCGTGCCGTGCGTGAACGCCAGCGGCACGAAGCTCGCGCCCGGCGCGTTGAGGTTTTCGTTCGTGCCGCGCTCGGGGTGCACGCGGTAAACGCCGCCGATCACGTAGCGGTCCATCGTGTAGACCACGGGCTCGGCCGCGGACTCGTGCACGCGCTCCTGCGTGGGCACGCCCTCCTGGATCAACACGGCCTGCACGGGCATGCCGTCCTTGGTGACGGCCATCTTGCTGCGCGCCTTGCGGTTCAGCGCTTCGAGCTCCTTGGCGTCGTGCACGGGCATCGCTCCCATGCTGTAGGCGCCCTGATCGGCCTTGAGGATCACGAAAGGCTTTTCGTGGATGCCGTATTCCTTGTATTTGCGCCGCACCTTGGTGAGTAGCGCATCGACTTCGGTCTGCAGGCGCTCCATCCCCGCCCCCTGGACAAAGTCCACGTCTTCGCAGGGCGCGGAAATTGGGTGGATCAGCCAGGGGTCTATGCCCAGCATCTTGCCGAAGCGTTTGCCCACTTCCTCGTAGCACCTGAAATGCTTGCTCTTGCACCGCACCGTCGCGCCTGCATGCAGCGGCGGCAGCAGGTATTGCCCGTACAGGTCTTCGAGGATGCCGGGCGTACCCGTGGCCAGCTCGTTGTTGAGCAAGATGGTGCAGGGGTCGAAGTGCTTGAGCCCGAGCCGCCCACCCGTGCGCATCACGGGCTCGAGCACCACGGTGTCGCCATTGGGCAGCTCGATGCGCGTGGCCTTTTTGACGCCGGGGTCGATAGAGCCCACGCGCACGTTCAGCCCCGCGCGCTGGAAGATGCGCTGCAACTGCACCAGGTTGGCAAGGTAAGACAGGTTGCGCGTGTGGTTTTCGGGAATGATGAGCAGATTGCGCGCCTCGGGGCAGATCTTTTCGATGGCGGCCATCGCTGCCTGCACGGCCAGCGGCAGCATGTCTTCCGAGAGAAAATTCCACCCGCGCGGAAACAGGTTGGTGTTCACGGGCGCGAGCTTGAAGCCAGCGTTGCGCAAATGGGCCGAGGTGTAAAACGGCGGCGTGTGCTCCATCCACTCGAGGCGAAACCAGCGCTCTATGGCCGGCATGGCGTCGAGCATGCGTTGCTCGAGTTCGTTGATCGGCCCCGTGAGGGCCGTGATGAGGTGCGGGACCATGGATGCTCTTCGTCAGACGGGACGCCGACGATTGTAGGTGCCGCGCTCGCGCCTAGGAGCCTGTCGGACTTTGGAATCGTCGGCTGCGAATGCGCCGCAGCGGCCCACTTTTCACCGGCTTCTTGCCCCATAGTCCCGCTATGGGG
>DCVY01000008.1 GCA_002327945.1 Acidovorax delafieldii
GAGCGTCAGGCGCAATGCGCCGCGCTGGATCAGGGCACTGATCAAGTTCGGCTTCATTGCCCCTGCGCAGGCCTGAAGGCCCTGCGTCCATCCTCTGATGGCCTCCTGGGCCAGGGACAGGCGTGTCCTGGTGGGCGCTTCTTTCAACCTAAAAACGGCAGTTGGATGCGCCCGCCGGTGCCGTGATCGGGGCGCCAGGCAAGACTGAGCGCTGCGGCTCCAACAGCACCTGCGTGCTGTTGGACAGCGCGAAGAAGGCCTGTCTCCGCCAGGCCTGCACCCTGCAAGGGCGACGACGCGGCGGGCCGGGTGGTATCGCGAGGATTTGCAACACAGCCAGGGGTGAAAAACGTTTTTGTATGTGCCAGATAGCGTGAAACACTGCACCAGGCCATTCCTTGCCATCGAATCGGGCACTTGATGCAACCGATGCGCCGACATTGACCTGCAAGGGGTCATGCAGTGAGGTGGTGTGAAATATGCGGGCTAGCGCGGCTTGCGCGGCTGGATCCCCAGCGCTTCCTTGTGCTTGTTGATGCGATTCTGCTTGCGCTGGTCCATTTTCTCCATGGCCTTGCGCTTGGTGTAACCCGTGGAATCGGCCCACGCCCACCACAAGGTGGCGATGGCAAACGGCGCCAGCACCCACCACCACGACCACCCTGCCACGGGTCCGATTTCAAGGAATTTCAGCAACGCCAGGACGAGCCCTAGGCCTAACATATACATCTTCATCTCCCAAAAACACCAACCCGATGCATGAATTGACAAAAGGCATGGCGATGTCAACCCAAGTCACTACAATTTCGTTATAAATACTGTAACCCAACCTTCGGAAATCCCACCATGAAGCGCACCCTGATTACCCTTGCCATGACACTATCGGTCGCAGCCCCTGCCATGGCTGATCTGGCTTTGGCCACATCGAAAAACTGCATGGCTTGCCATGCAGTGGACAAGAAAATGGTTGGCCCGTCCTACAAGGATGTGGCTGCCAAGTACGCCGGACAAAAAGACGCTGTCGACAAGCTGGCCGCCAAGATTGTCAAAGGTGGTTCTGGTGTGTGGGGCCCTGTTCCCATGCCCGCAAATGCCCAGGTTTCTGAAGCAGACAGCAAGAAGCTGGCTGCTTGGGTTCTGACGCAGAAGTAATTCGGCACTTTGCCAATGCAGAGTTCAGGCTCTGCAACCTCTGGCCGCGCTTGCCACTCAGGAAGCGCGGCCTTTGTTTTGGGCGCGCTCCGTCAAACGATGCTGCCTCCAGAATGCCCACGCAATTGCTGCTCCAGCTGCCCCATGTAAGCGGCCGTGGTGTTGTCCGACTCTTCAGCCCTTGTTGTCAGGTGTGACTCCAGGCGGTCCAAGCGTGCCAGCAAGGCTTCCTGGGCCTGCACATGCTGTGTTTCGAGAAAGCTGCGCAGCTCGGTAAAACGCGATGCCTCGGCTTTGTCGGCCAGTTCGCGCTGCGCCTGCATCTCCTTGGTGTGACGGCGCGTCTCCATGAGTACCGAGCCTTGCAAAAACAACACATAGGCCACGAAGAAAACGCCCAGCAACGTGGTCAGGCCCAGCATCAGCAAACCCAGGGGTGCCTCAAAGCTCATCAAACCCACCGACACCATGGAAGAAGCGGCCAGCAGTTCCCAGTTCAGGGCCGCAAGCGCTGCGATGGCCAGGACGATGATGAGCAAAAGGGTCGATCGCATTTGCATTGGGTTTACTCCGGTCAACAAGTGTCACCCCGGCCGAGATGACCGGGATAAAGATGCTCTGGCGTACCTCATGGCCACCGGGCCCGCGCGGTAGCACGCCAAGGAACCGGCGCGTCCTGCAGCGGCAGTACAAACTGTGGGCCTCAGCCATCGCAGCGCGCTGGTGCCTTTTGGCGCCTCCTTCTGGTGCCTTTTGGTGCCTTCTGGCTCAGTAGGTCTGCGACAGCTGATCCAGAATTGCGGGATTTTCCAGCGTGCTGGTGTCCTGCGTGATGGCTTCACCCTTGGCGATGCTGCGCAGCAGTCGGCGCATGATTTTGCCGCTGCGGGTCTTGGGCAGGTTGTCGCCAAAACGGATGTCCTTGGGTTTGGCAATCGGGCCGATTTCCTTGGCCACCCAGTTGCGCAGCTCGTTGACGATCTGTTTGGCTTCCTCGCCCGTGGGGCGCGCGCGCTTGAGCACCACGAAGGCGCAAATCGCCTCGCCAGTCAGATCGTCGGGACGGCCCACCACGGCGGCCTCTGCCACCAGGTCGGTCTTGGCCACCAGCGCCGATTCGATTTCCATCGTGCCCATGCGGTGGCCTGACACGTTCAGCACATCGTCAATGCGGCCCGTGATGCGGAAGTAGCCGCGGTCGGCGCTGCGCACGGCGCCATCGCCGGCCAGGTAGTAGCCCTTGAGTTCTTCGGGGAAATAGCTCTTCTTGAAGCGCTCGGGGTCGTTCCAGATGGTGCGGATCATGCTGGGCCAGGGGCGCTTGATGACCAAAATGCCGCCCGCGCCATTGGCCACGTCGTTGCCCGTTTCGTCCACGATGGCAGCGGTGATGCCGGGCAGTGGCAACGTGCAGCTACCGGGCACCAGCGGCGTTGCGCCGGGCAGCGGCGTGATGACATGGCCGCCGGTCTCGGTTTGCCAGAAGGTGTCCACGATGGGGCAACGCTCACCACCCACGTGTTTGTAGTACCACATCCAGGCTTCGGGGTTGATGGGTTCGCCCACGCTGCCCAGGATGCGCAGGCTCGACAAATCGGAGCGCGCGGGGTGCACCGCCGCATCGCCCTCGGCTGCCTTGATGAGCGAGCGGATGGCCGTGGGGGCGGTGTAGAAAATGGAGCACTTGTGGCGCTCGATCATCTGCCAAAAGCGCCCGGCGTTCGGGAAGGTGGGAATGCCCTCAAAGATGATCTGCGTGGCGCCCGCTGCCAGTGGGCCGTAGGCGACATAGGTGTGGCCCGTGATCCAGCCAATGTCGGCCGTGCACCAGAAGATATCGTCGGCGCGCAGGTCAAACGTCCAGTCCATGGTGAGCTTGGCCCACAGCAGGTAGCCGCCCGTGCTGTGCTGCACGCCCTTGGGTTTGCCGGTGGAGCCCGAGGTGTAGAGGATGAACAGCGGGTGCTCTGCGCCCACGGCCACGGGCGGGCATTCGGTGCTCTGGCCGGCCAGTGCCTGGGCAAAGGTCTTGTCGCGCCCCGCGACCATGTTGCACGCCGTGGGGGTGCGCTCGTACACAAACACGTTGCGCAAGGTGTCGCAGCCGCCCGTGGCCAGTGCTTCGTCGATGATGGCCTTGAGCGGCAACTCCTTGCCGCCGCGCATCTGGTAGTTGGCCGTGATGATGGCCACGGCACCCGCATCGATGACGCGCTCGTGCACCGCCTTGGCGCTGAAGCCGCCAAACACCACGCTGTGCGTGGCACCAATGCGCGCGCAGGCCTGCATGGCGATGACGCCTTCGATCGTCATAGGCATGTAGATCAAAACGCGGTCGCCCTTCTCCACCCCGTGGGCCTTGAGGGCGTTGGCAAACTGGCTCACGCGGGCCAGCAGTTCCTTGTAGGTGATGCGGGTCACCGCGCCATCGTCGGCCTCGAAGATGATGGCCGTCTTGTTTTCGGTAGGCGTGCCGATGTGGCGGTCAAGGCAGTTGGCCGATGCATTGAGTTCACCATCGGCAAACCACTGAAAGAACGGCGCGTTCGACCCATCCAGGGTGCGGGTGAAGGGTTTATTCCATTGCAGGTTCTCGCGCGCCAGGCGGGCCCAGAAACCTTCGAAATCCTTGTCGGCCTCGGCACACAGCGCTTCGTAACTGGCCATGCCCGAGATACGGGCGGCTTTGACCACCGCATCAGAGGGCGGGAACACGCGGTTTTCAACCAGCACGGACTCGATAGAGGAATTGGGCGAACTCATGGTGTTGTCTCCTGGATCTGATGGAATTGGGCGGTACTGTCAGCCACCCCACTTACAAGCCACTGACGTGGCCTTCAGCTTACAGCATGTTCACACGCGCGCCCTAAAATTCGGCGTCCTTCCATTTCCTGCACAGGCCTTTATGTCCACCCCAAACCCTCAAACCCCATCTCCCCTGCGCCCCCTGCCCGCGCTGATCTTTGCCAGCCGCTGGCTGCAGTTGCCGCTTTACCTCGGGTTGATTGCGGCACAGGCCGTGTATGTGTGGCATTTCCTGCTGGAGCTGTCGCACCTGATCGAAGCCGTGTTTGGAAGCCAGGCAGCGCTGCAGGCCCTGGTGACCAGCATCGGCTACAAGCCCGAGGTGCAGATCACCTCGCTGAACGAGACCGTGATCATGCTTGTCGTGCTGGCGCTGATCGACGTGGTGATGATCTCCAACCTGCTCATCATGGTGATCGTGGGCGGCTATGAAACCTTTGTGAGCCGGCTGGGCCTGGACGACCACCCCGACCAGCCTGAATGGCTGGGCCATGTGAATGCCTCGGTGCTGAAGGTGAAACTGGGCCTGTCGATCATCGGCATAAGCTCCATACACCTGCTCAAGACCTTCATCAACGCCGCCAATTACGACGTGAAGGTGCTGATGTGGCAAACCATCATCCATGTGGTCTTTCTGACCAGCGCGCTGGCCATTGCCTACACCGACAAACTGCTCAACAGCGGCCAGAACAAGCGTTGAGCCCCTGTTTTTGACAAAATGGCTGCAAGCGCTTATGGACAAAGCGCTTGCAGCTATCTTTTTAACCTAACGTTCATGGTGCA
>DCVY01000034.1 GCA_002327945.1 Acidovorax delafieldii
CTTTCACCCTCAAATCGGCAGTTGACCGCTTTGTATCCCTTCGCAAACCGCATGCAATCTATCGTTGATGGCTTCGATGGCGTTCACCTTGTGGGTGAGAGCGCTATGCACCCGCCAGCACCGCGCTCGGGGCACCATGCGGCGTTGCTCCTCCTTGCGGGCAGTACGGGCAGTACGGGCAGTAAGCCCGCCGCGTCGTCGCCCTTGCAGGGTGCAGGCCTGGCGGAGACAGGCCTTCTTCGCGCTGTCCAACAGCACGCAGGTGCTGTTGGAGCCGCAGCGCTCAGTCTTGCCTGGCGCCCCGATCACGGCACCGGCGGGCGCATCCAACGGCCGTTTTTAGGGTGACTCCTGCGTCAAAGTCCAACGCCACCAGCGGCCACTCGGGGTCGGCTTTTCTGCGTGGGGATAATCCCAGGTGAGCAAAGCCTGTGCGGGTGGCCCATTGACACCCCGGCCCAGCTAAGCCTGGCGACTCCGTAAGAACGCATTTACGATCCCATAGGCGGGCCGCGCATCGGGCAGCCTTGCGCCACCGCCGCCGGCCGGAACCAACCGCCGCCAAAACGCTCACACTCGGTAACCATGCTCCATCGCCCACTCTCCCGCCTTTTTTTCGCTCTGTTTTTTATAGCTGCAAGCGCTTCATGGACCAGTGCCAGTGCCCAGTTTGGCCCAAAATCCGGCAGCGCAGGCGGCAGCGTGGTCACCACGCCCTATGTGCGCGCCGAATTGCTCGCCCATGCGCCCCAGGGCGTGGCACCCGGCCAGCCACTGTGGCTGGGCCTGCAAATCACCCACCAGCCCGAGTGGCACACCTACTGGAAAAATCCCGGCGACTCGGGCCTGCCTACCGATCTGGCCTGGACCCTGCCGGCAGGCCTGGATGCGGGGGAGATCGCCTGGCCCCTGCCCCGAAAAATCCCCATCGGCACGCTGGCCAACTATGGCTACGAAGGCACGGTGCTGCTGCCCGTGCCGGTCACCGTGGCCAGCAGCTTTGCCCCCGGACCGCTGGCCAAGAACGCCACGATCGAGCTGCGCGCTTCATGGCTGGTGTGCCGCAAGGAGTGCATCCCCGAGGAAGGCGAATTCACGCTGCAGCTTCCCCTCCAGAGCACCACGGCGCTGCACGGCGCAGCGTTCGATGCCGCAGCCAGAGCACAGCCCCAGCCCGTGCTGGCGGACGCCGGCGGCACCGTGCCGGGCAGCCAGGCACAGATCGCGGATGGCAACGCGCTGCAGATCAGCGTGCACGGCCTGCCCGTGGCGCTGCGCGGCAAGGTGCTGGACCTGTTCCCCGAAACCGGCGAGGTCATCGACAACGCCGCACCCTGGACGCAGGCCTGGAACGGCAGCGTGTGGACAGCACAGGTGCCCCTGTCGCCCCAGCGCAGCGCCAGCCCCGGCCTCATGCCCGTGGTGCTGGCCGAAAAGACTGCCGAACCGGGTGCAGCAGGCCATGCCACCGACACCGACACGCGCACCGGCTACCGGGCCGAGCTCAAGGTGCTGGGCACCTGGCCCCAGGTCGCGGCCATGGCCGGCGTGTCGCCTGCGCTGGATGCCGCGCTCAAGGCCAATGCGGCGCAGGCGAGCGGCGCATCGGCGCCCATGGCAGGCGCGGGCGCATCGCCCCTCACGCTTGCGGCCGCGCTGCTGGGCGCCTTGCTCGGGGGGCTCCTCCTCAACCTCATGCCCTGTGTGTTTCCGGTGCTGGCCATCAAGGTGATCGGCTTCAGCCAGCATGCACAAGACCGCCGCGCACACCGCGTGAGTGGCCTGGCCTACACCGCCGGGGTGGTGCTGTCGTTCATGGCGCTGGGGGCCCTCATGCTGGGCCTGCGCGCGGCGGGCGAGGCGATTGGCTGGGGTTTTCAGTTGCAGTCGCCCGCCGTGGTGGCGTCGTTGGCGGCGCTGTTCACGCTGATCGCGCTCAACCTGGCGGGCATGTTTGAATTTGGGCATTTTCTGCCATCGTCGGTGGCCAGCCTGCAGGCGCGGCACCCGGTGGCCGACAGCTTTCTGACCGGCGTGCTGGCCGTGGCCGTGGCCTCGCCCTGCACAGCGCCCTTCATGGGCGCATCCCTGGGTCTCACGGCCACGCTGCCGGCAGCGCAGGCGCTGGCCGTGTTTGTGGCGCTGGGCCTGGGGCTGGCGCTGCCCTACCTGGCAGCGAGCCTCGTGCCCGCCGTGGCCCGCGCCCTGCCTCGCCCCGGCGCGTGGATGGACACTTTGCGCAAGCTCATGGCCTTTCCCATGCTGGCCACCGTGGTGTGGCTGGTGTGGGTGCTGGGGCAGCAAAGTGGCATCGATGGCGCCGGTGCGCTGCTGATCCTGCTGGTGGGCCTCTCGCTGGTGGTGTGGGCGCTGTCTCTGGCGGGCCGTGCCCGGGTGTGGATGGGCGGCGTGTCGCTGGCCACGATGGCGCTGCTGGTCTGGGCCTTTGCGCCGCAGATCACCACCGTGCCAACGGCGCAGGCCACCACGCAGGCCCCCGCACAGGCATCCAGCACCGGCTGGCAACCCTGGGCGCCCGGCGCGGTCGAGCAGATCCTGGCCAGCGGCCGCCCCGTGTTTGTGGACTTCACCGCCGCCTGGTGCGTGACCTGCCAGTACAACAAAAAAACCACCCTGGCCGACACCGGCGTGATGGCCGACCTGCAAACCAAGAACGTGGCCCTGCTGCGCGCCGACTGGACGCGCCGCGACCCCGCCATCACCGCCGCCTTGGCCGCACTGGGCCGCAGCGGTGTGCCCGTGTATGTGTTTTACCGGCCAGGCCACCCCCCGGTGGTGCTGACCGAGGTGCTCAGCGTGGATGAGGTGCGCGCCACCATTGCCGCGCTGTAAAGCCCCCCGCTTTCGTCAACCCGCCAACCCTTCAGCAGAGTCCGCCATGAAGATGCATTCGCCGAACGTTGACAATGACAGGCCATGAAGCATGTGCCTGCCAGACTGGGTTATTGCAGTGTTTCACGCTATCTGGCACATAAAAAAGCGTCTTTTCGGCCCTGGCGGTGTTGCAAATCCTCGCCATACCACCCGGTATCGCGGCGCCTTGCGCCTTGCCAGAAGCAAAAAACCCTTTTTTTAGGGGTGCCAGCAAGCGCAAAACACTGCACCCGGCGGCCCACCACGGCATTGCCGGCCTACAGCAGCGGCGCCGTGCCGGGCGTCAGTCGTTGTGCCATGGCGCCACTGTAACGGCGCGGCAGTGGGGAAGGCTTGCAGATTCATGGCAGGATGGCGCCCATTTGTCGAGCCCATTACAGGAGACTGTTTTCATGAGCCTTGCCGTCCAGATCCGCCAGCATGGTGGCCCCGAAGAGCTTCACTTGGTTGACGTGGCCGTGGGAGAGCCCGGGCCGGGCGAAATACGCATCCGCCACCACGCCATCGGCCTGAACTTCATCGACGTGTACCACCGCACGGGGCTGTACCCGCTCAACATGCCCGCCACCATCGGCATGGAAGGCGCTGGCGTCATCGAAGCCGTGGGCGAGGGCGTCACGCACCTCAAGGTGGGCGACCGCGCCGCCTATGCCAGCCAGCCCCCCGGAGCCTACTGCGAAGTGCGCGTGATGCCCGCCAAATCCGTGTGCAAGCTGCCCGACGCCATCAGCTTCGAGACCGGCGCGGCCATGATGCTCAAGGGCTTGACTGCGCAATACCTGCTGAAAAAGACGTTGCCGGTGGAGGGCCTGCAGCCCGGCGACCCTGTGCTGTTCCACGCCGCCGCCGGTGGCGTGGGCCTGATCGCCTGCCAGTGGGCCCGCGCCCTGGGCCTGCAACTCATCGCCACCGCCGGCACCGATGCCAAGTGCCAGCTTGCGCTGGCCAATGGTGCGGCCCACGCCATCAACTACGCCACCGAAGACTTTGCCGCGCGCGTGAAAGAGATCACGGGTGGCAAGGGCGTGAAGGTGGTGTACGACTCGGTGGGCAAAGACACCTGGGATTCATCGCTCGAGTGCCTGCGGCCGTTTGGCCTGATGGCCAGCTTCGGCAATGCCTCGGGTCCCGTGCCGCCGTTCGCACCCGGCTCGCTGGGCGCCAAGGGCTCGCTCTACGTCACGCGCCAGACGCTGTTCAGCCACATCGCCACGCGCGAAAGCACGCAGGCCATGGCCGACGACCTGTTTGCAGTGGTGGCCAGCGGGCAGATATTGATCCACATCGACCAGCGTTACCCGCTCGCCGATGTGCAGCAGGCGCACCGCGACCTGGAAGCGCGCAAGACCACCGGCTCCACCATCCTCACGCTGTGATGCTGGCCCCCGCAACATCTGCCGCCGACTGGCTGGTCGCAGCCCGCGCGGCTGCCCGCCAGCCGCCCGCGCAAGCGCGCCAGCCGCTGTGGGTGGCGGGGCAGGCCGTGGGGTCGGTGGCGTCAGGGGTTTTAAGCCAAATCGACCTCCAGCGCTTGTCGGATAAGCGCTACCAGCTCCTGAATCATGAGCAATCGGGTGGAGTGGTGTGGCACCTGGACGTGCCGCCCGACGCAGTCACACCCGCGCTGAACTTGCTGGCGCAGGCCCTGCGCGCCCAGGGCCGGTGCGGCCCCTGGCGCGATGAGCAGCTGGCGGTGTGCAATGCCCGGGGCGAGCGGCTGGGCACCGTGGAGCGCGGCGCCGTGCGCGTGCTGGGCATTGCCACGCAGGCGGTGCACCTGGTGGGGCTGGCGCCCGATGGCCGCATGTGGGTGCAGCAGCGCTCGCATACCAAGCCCAACAACCCGGGCATGTGGGACACGCTGATGGGCGGCATGGTCTCGGCCGCCGACACCTTGCAGCAGGCGCTGGAGCGCGAAACCTGGGAGGAGGCAGGCTTGCGCTTGCCGCAGTTGCACGGCCCGGAACATGGTGGTCAGGTGCATTTCAGCCGCCCCAGCCGCGAGGGTGGCGGCCTGGGTTACATGGTCGAATGCATCGACTGGTTTGACTGCACCGTGCCCGAAGGGGTGGAGCCCCGCAACCAGGATGGCGAGGTGGAGCGCTTTGAGCTGTGGAGCCTGGCGCAGGTGCGCGAGTGCATTGCCGCGGGCGAGTTCACGCTGGAGGCCGCGCTGGTGCTGGACGCCTGCTGCGGGCTCTGATCCCATTTCTGGTGGCGTATTGCAGCGCGGCCGCGCCGTCGCGCGCGATCACGGTGTCTACTGCAGCGTTTCACGCTATCTGGCACNNAAAATCCCTCTTTTTTATTTGTACGAGCAAGCGTGAAACACTGCACTAGCCGCTCATCCAGGCCTGGTGCAACCTGCGCCGGGTCAGGCGCCGGCGGGGCGTTCTACCTCGAGATCGGCCAGCACCCGCAGCAGCGCGCGGTTGACTTCTTCCAGATCCATCTCGTGGGTTTCGCACAGTTGGCGAATGGCGCTGGCGTCGTCCGACTCCAGGGCGCGGGCCATCTGCAGGCCTGAGGCGTAGGGGCCTGTGTCGAGCACGTCGGCGTCGTAAATGCGCTCCGACAGCGGGATGCGGCGCAGGATGGTGCCCAGCGGTTCGCCCAAGATCTCGTCCAGTTGCGACAGCAGGCCGCACAGGTAGATTTCGCGGCGCAGGTCGTCTTCCACGCCGGCATCCAGCAGGTGCGTCATGAGCTGTGCCCGGATCACCATGGCTTCGCGCACGGGCCGCAGGTTCGGGTTGGTGCTGGCGTGGGGCAGCTGGTCGGACAGCCAGCGCTTGATGGAGCCATAGCCCATCATCACCAGTCCCCGGCGCAACGAATCGATGCCCGTGCGCAGGCCCAGCGCCGCCGAGTTGGTATAGACCATGAAGCGGTAGGCCAAGAGCGGGTCTTCGCCCAGGATGCTTTCGAAGGTTTCCAGCGACTGCTCGGCGTCGATGGCCTTCATCAGCTTGAGGATGACCGCGTGCGAGGGCTGTGGCGACTGGTGCCGCTGGCCGTAAAGCACGTCTTCCACCGGCCAGCCGGCCAGGGCCAGCGCGTTTTGCTGGTCCAGGCAATGCTCCATGAGGGCGCGGCTGGCGATTTTTTCATACATCTGGCCGGCCAGCACCGGGCTTTTGTTGCGCACCACCGGGGCCGGATCACCGGGTCTGGCGGGGGCGGTTTGCAGCGCGGCCACGGCATCTTCGGGGCGCAGCGTCAGCAGGCTGTTGTCAAAGCAGCGCGCCACCTCGGGCTCGGGCAGGTGGGCCATGTCGCCGCGCCACACCAGCTTGAGGCCGCGCTGGTGCGCAGCCTTGACGCGGCTGTAGATGGCGGTGTCGGACAGCCAGTCGCCCTGCACCTCGATCCACGGCGCGCCGCGCGGCGCTTCGTCCAGCAGCGTGCACAAAAGCTGGCGCGTTTGCGCAGACAGCAGCAGCGGCGGTGAGCTGGCAGACCAGAGCTCTTGCACTGTGCGCAGCAGGTGGGCGGCATCCACCACCGTGGCGGCTTCGTTCTGGGCGTAAAGCTGAATGCCCGCGAGTTTGCGGGCCCGGTTCCACAAAGGGCGGTAGCCAAGTATCAGGCTGCCGAGGACGGATTGGACCATGGGTGGTGGTGCGTCAGGACAGAGGGTGTGCCCCGTCGCGCGAGAAGCTTTTAACTGATGAAGTTGAACAGGGACAGCTTCTGAACCGAGGCATAGGACTTGAGCGCCGCCTCATAACCCACCTGCTGGTTCTGGAAGTCCGAAATGCCCTGGATCATATCGAGATCTTCGGCGCGCGAGCGGTCGTCTTCGAGCTGCACGGCGCGGGTGTCCAGTTCGTTTTCGATGCGGTCGGCCCGGTTGAGCAGATCGCCCGCCAGGCCGCGCGATGCCTGCAGCCGGTTCATGGCCGCATCGATCTCGTTCAACCCCCGGGCGATGCCGTGCGCCAGGATGCCCGAGTTGGTGCTGCCGTTGGGGTTGCGTGCATCGCGAATGGCGCCAATGGCGTTTTCCAGCACGGAGAACACGCTGGATGGCTGGCTGGGGGTCACGTCAAAGCTGTCGCCTGCAACGGGGGCGCCGGTGATTTGAAGCGACAAACCGTCGAAGGCGACGGTGGTCGGCGTGGTATAGGGCTGGCCCGAGAGCAGCGTTGTGGGGGGGCTGGGGGCCGCGGGGGGCGGGGGGCCATTGTCCACCACGTCATAGGTGGTCACGCCGCCGGCCACCGAGAAAGTGATGCTGTAGTTGTGGCCCGTCAGTGCAGAGGGGTTGGTGACCTGGCCTGTATCGGTCCACACATTGCCCTTGTTGGCGGCGCTCCGCGCCACCACGAACACCCCATTGCCGGTCGGCACGCTCATCCAGGCGGCGTCGCCATCGAGCACTTTGGCAATTTGCGTGTTGCCGCTGGCATGCTGCCCGGGCAGTCCCGCAAAGTTGACCGAGGTCGCGGTTCCGGCAAAGGGCGCCTGTGCGCTGCCCAGCGCCTGGAACAGCGGCTGGCCATTGGTGTCCTGGCGGTTGGCGTAGCCCAGGATCTGGTCGCGCAGGCCCACGAGCTGCTGCACGATGGCGTCGCGTTCGGTCTGGGTGTATGCGCCATTGCCGGCGCTCACCACCAGTTCGCGAAAAACCTGCATGGCGTCCCCGGCCTGGCCCAGGGCAGATTCGGCCAGCACCATGGTGTTGCGCTGCATGTCCAGCGCGCGCAGGTCGGTCTCGTTGCGCGACAGCCGCGTGAGCGCGCGCTCGGCCTGGGCTGCGGCCACCGGATCGTCGCTGGGGCGCACCACGCGCTTGCCGGAGGTCAGGTTCTCCTGCAGGCCGGACAGGGCCGATTGGCGCTGGCTGATGTTGCGCACGGCAACGTCGTACTGGTTGGCGGTGCTGAGCCGGTAAAGGGCGTTGCTCATGGTGGATTCCGTTCAGGCCTGGAACTGGAGCCTAGCGGCCCAGACCCTGGATCAGGGTGTCAAAGATATTCTGCGCGATCTGCAGCATCTTGGCCGACGCCTGGTAGGCCTGCTGGTACTGGATCAGGCGCGCAGCCTCTTCGTCAAGGTTGACGCCCGAGACGGCCGTGCGGTCGCGCTCGAGGTTGGTGGCAATCGCCGACGACAGCTCGGCCGCAAACAGCGCGCTTTGCGTGCGCGTGCCGATCTGCGCCATGGCGCTGGCAAAGCCGTCGGACAGCGTGGCGCCGTCGAACATGGGCACATTGCGCAGGCCCATCAGCGCGCTGGCGTTGCCGGCGTCGCGTTGGTACCAGTCGCCGTAGGCAGGGTTCAGGGCGTTGTCGATGGTGATCGTGTCGCCCGCCTTGGGGGCACCATGGAGCGTGACCGACCAGCCCGTGGGCGGTGTGGCTGCGTCGAAGGTGATGGGCACGCCTGAGGTGTAGGAATAGCTCGTGGCGCCGGTGTCCGATCGCTCGTAGCTGTTGGGGCCCGTGAAGGTGATGGTCACGGGGGCCGTGGCGCCCGGCGGGTTGGTCAGCGCCCGCAGGCTGGCCATTTGCAGCGTGCCGGTATTGTTGGCACCCATCGCGGCGTTGACCGGATTGGCCGCCGCCAGGTCGACCGGGGAATACTGTAACGATTTCAGCAAGGCCGCAGCACCCGCCAAGGGGTTCACCAGGAATTTGTCGTTGGCTGCAGCGCCTGCGAATGTGCCGGCGCCGCCATCGGTGATGGCCAGGCCATCATTGGCCATGATGCCTTCCAGGTCGGCAATCGTGACGAAGGTGAACACTTTGTTGTCCGAGTGTCTGGTCACCGAACCGCCGGCCGCGGTGAATGCAATTTCGTAACTGGACGCCTGCAGTTGGGTGGGGTCGGCGACCCGCAGGCCCATGGTGGCGCCCGACGTGTTGCCGCTGCCCGCAGTGGCATTGCCCAGGCTGATCGGCGCGAACAGGTTTTCACCGGGTTTGCCGTCCAGCGTCAGGCCCAGCTTGTTCTGCGCGTTCATCGATTCGCTGATGGCGATGGCCATGCG
>DCVY01000038.1 GCA_002327945.1 Acidovorax delafieldii
CGAGTTGGCCGACAACGCCGAACTGTTCGAGATGAGCAAGGAAGAAGGCGACGAGGCCGGTCTGCTCACCATCGAAGCCGAAACCGCCAAGCTCAAGCCCGAGATCGAGCAACTCGAATTCCGGCGCATGTTCAGCAACGAAGCCGACCCGCTCAACTGCTTTGTTGACATCCAGGCCGGTGCCGGCGGCACCGAGGCCTGCGACTGGGCCAGCATGCTGCTGCGCCAGTACCTCAAGTACGCCGAGCGCAAGGGCTTCAAGACCACGGTCGAAGAAGAAACGCCGGGCGACGTCGCCGGGCTCAAGAGCGCCACGATCAAGGTCGAGGGCGAATACGCCTATGGCCTGCTGCGCACGGAAACCGGCGTGCACCGCCTGGTACGCAAGAGCCCGTTCGATAGTTCGGGCGGGCGCCACACCAGCTTTGCCAGCCTGTTCGTCTACCCCGAAATTGATGACTCGATCCAGATCGACATCAACCCGGCCGATGTGCGCACCGACACCTACCGCGCATCGGGCGCGGGTGGCCAGCACATCAACAAGACCGACTCGGCTGTGCGCCTGACGCACATCCCCACGGGCATCGTGGTGCAGTGCCAGGACGGCCGCAGCCAGCACGGCAACCGCGACATCGCCTGGCAGCGCCTGCGCTCGCGCCTGTACGACCATGAAATGCGCAAGCGCCAGGAAGAGCAGCAAAAGCTCGAAGACACCAAGACCGATGTGGGCTGGGGTCACCAGATCCGCAGCTATGTGCTGGACAACAGCCGCATCAAGGACCTGCGCACAGGCGTCGAAATCTCGGCCACCCAGAAGGTGCTGGACGGCGATCTGGACGCATTCATCGAAGCCTCCCTCAAGCAGGGCGTTTAAGGAAAACCCATGTTGCTACTGCGTGACGGCCAGGGCCAGGCGCCCGCCATTCACCGCGCCGACTACCAGGCTCCGGCCTGGTGGATCGACACCGTCGACCTGACGTTCGACCTGGACCCCGCCAAGACCCGCGTGCTCAACAAGATGCGCCTGCGCCGCAACCCGGACGTGGCGGCCCAGCCGCTGCGCCTGGACGGCGAAGATCTGAACCTGGCACGCGTCATGGTCAACGGCGGCGGCACCTCGTTCAAGATGGATGGCAACCAGCTGGTGCTGGAGAACCTGCCGACCCTGGAAGAATGGGGCACTGAGCCATTCGATCTGGAAATCTTCACCACCTGCGCGCCGGTCAAGAACACGCAGCTCATGGGCCTGTATGTGAGCCAGGGCACATTTTTCACGCAGTGCGAGGCCGAAGGCTTTCGCCGCATCACCTACTTCCTCGACCGCCCGGACGTGATGGCCAGCTACACCGTCACCCTGCGTGCCGACAAGGCGCTGTATCCGGTGCTGCTCTCCAACGGCAATCTGGTGGACAGCGGCGATCTGGAAGATGGCCGCCACTTCGCCAAATGGGTCGATCCGCACAAGAAGCCCTGCTACCTGTTCGCCCTGGTGGCCGGCAAGCTGGTGGCGCGCGAGCAGAAAATCCGCAGTCGCTCGGGCACGGACCACCTGTTGCAGGTGTATGTGCGCCCCGGCGACCTGGGCAAGACCGAACACGCGATGAACTCGCTGATGCACAGCGTGGCCTGGGACGAGGCCCGCTTTGGCCTGCCGCTCGATCTGGAACGCTTCATGATCGTCGCCACCAGCGACTTCAACATGGGCGCCATGGAAAACAAGGGCCTGAACATCTTCAACACCAAGTATGTTCTGGCCAGCGAAGCCACCGCCACCGACACCGACTTCTCGAACATTGAAAGCGTGGTGGGCCACGAATACTTCCACAACTGGACCGGCAACCGCGTGACCTGCCGCGACTGGTTTCAGCTCTCGCTCAAGGAAGGCCTCACGGTCTTTCGCGACCAGGAGTTCAGCCAGGACCTGGCCGGCAGCCCGTCGGCCCGCGCAGTCAAGCGCATCGAGGACGTGCGCGTGCTGCGCACCGCGCAGTTCCCCGAAGACGCAGGCCCCATGGCCCACCCCGTGCGGCCCGACAGCTACATCGAGATCAACAACTTCTACACCGTCACCATCTACGAAAAGGGTGCCGAGGTGGTACGGATGATGCACACATTGGTGGGCCGTGAAGGCTTTGCCTTGGGGCTGAAGCTCTACTTCGAGCGCCACGACGGCCAGGCCGTGACCTGCGACGATTTTGCCCAGGCAATTGCCGACGCCAACCCCACCAGTGACCTAGCGCGACTGTTGCCTCAGTTCAAGCGCTGGTACAGCCAGGCCGGCACGCCCCATGTGCGCGCCACAGGCCAATACGACGCAGCGGCCCGCACCTACACGCTCACACTCACCCAAAGCTGCGCCCCCACGCCCGGCCAGAGCGCCAAGGAGCCGTTCGTCATTCCAGTGGAACTGGGCCTGCTCAGTGCCAGCGGCGCCGCCCAGCCTTTGCAGATGGCGGGCGATAGCGCCGCAGGCGCCACATCACGCACCGTGGTGCTTACCGAGCCCACGCAATCGCTCACCTTCGTGCATGTGGATGCCGAGCCTGTCCCCTCGCTGCTGCGCAACTTCAGCGCCCCCGTGGTGCTGGACATCGAATACACCGATAC
The DNA here is from genome assembly GCA_002327945.1 of Acidovorax delafieldii. Taxonomy (GTDB): domain Bacteria; phylum Pseudomonadota; class Gammaproteobacteria; order Burkholderiales; family Burkholderiaceae_C; genus Acidovorax; species Acidovorax delafieldii_C. Next base: position 2,608 of record DCVY01000038.1, read on the forward strand.
TCAACTGCTCACGCTGCTGGCGCACGACACGGACGCCTTCAACCGCTGGGAGGCAGGCCAGCGCCTGGCGCTGCGTACCGCTATTAATGCAATAGCTGATAGCACACATAACACAAGCACTAGCGGCAGCCTTGGCCATCACACTCTTGGTGCCGACTTCATCGAAGCCATGCGCAGTGTGCTGCGCAACCCGGCGCTGGACGCGGCCTTCAAGGAACTGGTGCTCACGCTGCCTTCTGAAACCTACATCGCCGAGCAGCTGGATGTGGTGGACCCGCAGCGCATCCATGCTGTGCGTGAAACCATGCGCGAGCAACTGGCGCTGACACTGCAGGCCGACTGGGAACGGGCCTGGGAGCAAAACCAGAACACCGGCGGCTACCGCCCCGATCCGGTCTCATCCGGTCGCCGCGCGCTCAGCGGCATGGCGCTGCACATGCTGTGCATCGCCGCCCGGAGCACCGGCGATGTGGTCTGGCCCGGCAAGGCCTACCAGCGCTTCAAGGTGGCAACCAACATGACCGACCGCTTCAATGCGCTCACGGCGCTGGTGGCCAGCGGCAGCGAACTGGCCGCACCCGCCCTGGCGCGCTTTCATACGCTGTTCAAGGACGAGCCCCTGGTCATCGACAAGTGGTTTGCCCTGCAGGCAGGCGCGCCCGACCGTGGCGGCAATGTGCTGCCCGCCGTGCGCCAGCTACTGCAGCACCCGGACTTCAGCCTCAAAAACCCCAACCGTGCGCGCAGTGTGATCTTCAGCTACTGCAGTGCCAACCCCGGTGCATTCCACCGGGCGGACGCGGCCGGCTATGTTTTCTGGAGCGACCGTGTGATCGAGCTCGACGCCATCAACCCGCAGGTGGCCGCACGCCTGGCACGGGCGCTGGACCGCTGGAAGAAGCTGGCCGAGCCCTGGCGCAGTGGTGCCCGCGAGGTCATCGCACGCGTGGCCGCACGCCCCGACCTGAGCAACGACGTGCGCGAGGTTGTCACCCGCGCACTGGCCGAATAGGTGCCCCCCTGTGTCGCTTCGCGCCTTCCCCCAAGAGGGACGCCACCCCTGGCCCGGCAAAGCCGGTTCCACGGTGGCACAGGCCTTGGACGCGCCAGTTTTACCGGCTGCGCGGGGCGTGCAGTGACATGTTGGATTAATGAAAGGGAACTCTGAGATGGCAAAAAACATCAGCCTGACCCGCTACCTGGTCGAACAGCAACGCGTGGACGGCCACATCCCCGGGCAACTGCGCCTGCTGCTAGAAGTGGTGGCGCGTGCCTGCAAGAGCATCAGCCACGCCGTCAACAAAGGCGCACTCGGTGGCGTGCTCGGCAGCACCGAGAACGAAAACGTGCAGGGCGAAATCCAGAAAAAGCTCGACATCATCGCCAACGAGGTGCTCATCGAAGCCAATGAATGGGGCGGCCACCTGGCCGGCATGGCCAGCGAGGAAATGGACGGCATCTACGTGGTGCCCAACCGCTACCCCAAGGGTGAATACCTGCTGCTGTTCGACCCCCTCGACGGCTCCAGCAACATTGACGTCAACGTGAGCATTGGCACCATCTTCAGCGTGCTCAAGATGCCCGAAGACGACCGCTGCGTGGACGAAAGCGACTTCCTGCAAAAGGGTAGCCAGCAAGTTGCCGCCGGCTACTGCGTCTATGGCCCGCAAACCACGCTGGTGCTCACCGTGGGCGATGGCGTGGCCATGTTCACGCTTGACCGCGAACAGGGCTCGTTCGTGCTGACGCAAGAAAATGTGCGCATTCCCGAGGACACCAAGGAATTCGCCATCAACATGAGCAACATGCGCCACTGGGACGAGCCAGTCAGGCGCTATATCGACGAATGCCTGCAAGGCAAGGAAGGCCCGCGCGGCAAGGACTTCAACATGCGCTGGATCGCCAGCATGGTGGCCGATGTGCACCGCATCATGACCCGCGGCGGGATTTTTCTGTACCCCTGGGACAAGCGCGAACCCAACAAGCCCGGCAAGCTGCGCCTGATGTACGAGGCCAACCCCATGGGCTGGCTCATCGAACAGGCTGGCGGCGCCGCCACCAACGGCAAGCAGCGCATCCTGGACATTCAGCCCGCACAATTGCATGAACGCGTCAGTGTGATCCTGGGTTCAAAAAATGAGGTAGATCGCGTGACAAACTATCATTCCACGCTATAATTTAAGGCTTATGCCGGTGTAGCTCAGTCGGTAGAGCAGCTCATTCGTAATGAGAAGGTCGGTGGTTCGATTCCTCTCTCCGGCACCAGCTAAAACGATAGCAAAAAGCCGCATGTTCCTTTGACATGCGGCTTTTTTGTTGCCCGCCTGGCGCGGCTGCCCGTTGCATGCGCCCTGCGGCACTACGCAGAGCGACGGGGCACGATCAAAGCGTCCAGCGCGAGCACGCCCTGCCCGCGCGGCAGCACGAGCAAGGGGTTGATGTCCATGCTTTCGATCGC
>DCVY01000256.1:0-1917 GCA_002327945.1 Acidovorax delafieldii
TGCTGTCCAGCGCGATGTGCCTGCGCTTGAGCAGCTTCAATCTCGCGTGCCAGCACCAGCACCAGCACGAACAGCGCCTCGATCTCCTTGCGAAAGTGCCGTCAAAACGGGGCCGCCCCGGCGTTGCAGATTGCAAGACCGCCGCATCTGCGTTTGCGACTTGCCTGGCTGAAACCCGACGCCAATCGGGATTTACACGCAGCGAAGCCGGTACTGCTGCCACAATTGCCGGCTCATGCAAATCCCCTACGAACTCGCCCTCGGCTGGCGCTACACGCGCGCGGGCCGCGCCACGCGGCGCAACGGCTTCATCTCGTTCATCTCGGGTGTGTCCATGCTGGGCATCGCGCTCGGGGTGGCGGCGCTCATCATCGTTCTCAGTGTGATGAACGGCTTTCAGAAAGAGGTGCGCGACCGCATGCTCAGCGTGGTCTCGCACATCGAGATTTTTGCGCCCCAGGGCGCTGCCCTGCCCGATGTGGCGCGCACGCTGGCCGAGGCCGGGCAAAACCCCAATGTGATTGGTGCCGCGCCCTTTGTGGGTGCGCAGGCCCTGCTGGCGCGCGGCGAGGACATGAAAGGCACGCTGGTGCGCGGCATCGACCCGGCGCTTGAAGGCGCGGTGACCGATCTGGCCGCCACCAACGAAGACACGCTCAAGCGGCTGGTGCCCGGCGAGTTCCGCGTGGTGCTGGGCGGCGAGCTGGCCCGCGCCCTGGGCGTGCGCGCAGGCGACGCGGTGACGCTGATCGCGCCGGCCGGGCAGGTCACGCCGGCGGGCGTGGTGCCACGCCTCAAGCAGATGACGGTGGCTGGCACGTTTGATTCGGGCCACTACGAATACGACTCGGCCCTGGTGCTGCTGCACCACGAGGATGCGCAGCGCATCTTTCGCCTGGAAGGCCCCACGGGCATTCGCCTCAAGCTCAAGGACCTGCACCAGGCGCCTGAGGTGACCCGGCAGCTCGCAGGCAGCCTGAGCGACCAGTTGCTGATCCGCGACTGGACCCAGCAGAACCGCACCTGGTTTGCCGCCGTGGAACTCGAAAAACGCATGATGTTCATCATCCTCACGTTGATCGTGGCCGTGGCGGCGTTCAACCTGGTGAGCACGCTGGTGATGACGGTGACCGACAAGCGCGCCGACATTGCCATCCTGCGCACGCTGGGTGCCAGCCCGAAAAGCATCATGGGCATCTTCGTGGTGCAGGGGGCCATGGTGGGCGTGATCGGCACGTTGTCCGGCCTGCTGCTGGGCCTTGGCATTGCCAGCAACATCGACGTGATCGTGCCCGCCATCGAGCGCGCGCTCAACGCCAGCTTTTTGCCGCAGGACATCTACCTCATCAGCAAGATGCCCAGTGAGCCACAGCGCAGCGACATCGTGCCCATCGGGGTCATCTCGCTCGCGCTGGCCTTCGTGGCCACGCTCTACCCCAGCTGGCGCGCCAGCCGTGTGAACCCTGCCGAGGCGTTGCGCTATGAGTAATAAAGCTGCAAGCACTATGCAGACAAGCGCTGCGGGTCCATATGCGCTGAAAAGTGACGTGGTGTTGGAGGCCAAGGGCATTACCAAGCGCTTCACCGAAGGCCGCCTGGATGTGACCGTGCTGCAGGGCGTCGATCTGCAGATCCATGCCGGCGAAACACTGGCCATCGTGGGCGCATCGGGCTCGGGCAAGAGCACCTTGCTGCACCTGCTGGGCGGGCTGGATGCGCCTACCTCGGGCACGGTGCGCCTCAAGGGCGAAGAAATGTCAGCGCTGTCGGCTGAGCGCCAGGGTCAGTTGCGCAACCAGCACCTGGGTTTTATTTACCAGTTCCACCATTTGCTACCAGAGTTCAGCGCGCTCGACAACGTGGCCATGCCGCTGCGCATTCGCCGCCTGCCGCTGGTGCAATGCCGTGCGGAGGCTG
>DCVY01000256.1:1983-7563 GCA_002327945.1 Acidovorax delafieldii
GCGTTTGTGATGGTGACGCACGACGAGTCGCTCGCCGCCCGCTGCGACCGCGTGGTGCGGCTGGTGGCCGGGCACCTGAGCGAGTGAGGGGAAGCTGACGGCGCCCAGGAACTAGGCGCGGACCGGGCGCGAACCGGTCTTGCACCCGTAAAAATGGCAATGCGTTCAGCGCGCGTTTCTGACGCGCAGCAACTCGTCCAGAATCAGGCAGGCCGCACCCACCGTGATGGCCGCATCGGCGACGTTGAAGGCCGGGAAATGCCACCCGCGCGCATGAAAGTCGAGGAAATCCACCACGTAGCCGTACAACAAGCGGTCAATCACATTGCCGATGGCGCCACCCAGGATGCTGGACAGCGCAAAGCAGAACAGCTTTTGCCCCGGGTGCGCGCGCAGTTGCCAGACGATGAACACCGTGGCGGCTGCTCCGATGCCTGTGAACAGCCAGCGCTGCCAGCCGCCCGCGTCGGCCAGAAACGAGAAGGCCGCACCGGTGTTGTGCGCCCGCACGATGTTGAAGAAGCTGGTGATGGCGGTGGCGTCGCCCAGCCGGTAGTAGCCCAGGATCAGCGTCTTGGTGAACTGGTCGGCCATCAGGATGATGATCGCCCAGGCCAGCCAGGGCCACAGGCTGGCACCCGGGCCGCGCACGAGTGCGGTGTTGCTGCGGGCCATCAGGCCACCTTGCGGTCTTCACCGCTGCCAAACAGGTTGCTGGTGCAGCGCCCGCACAGCGTGGGGTGGGCCGCATCGTGGCCCACGTCGTCGCGGTAGTGCCAGCAGCGTTCGCATTTGGCGTCCGCGCTGGCCTGCACGCTGGCCTGCACAGCGCTGCCGGCGACCAGGTCGATGGCCGATGTGATGAAGACGAATTTCAGGTCGTCACCCAGGCTGGCGAGCAGGGCGTGGTCCTCGGGCCCTGCGGTCAGCGTGACGCGGGCCTGCAGCGACGAGCCCACCTGGCCAGCCGTGCGCAGTGCTTCGATTTCTTTGTTCACCGCATCGCGGATCTCGCGAATGCGGATCCACTTGGCCAGCAGGCCGTCGTCGTTCTGGCCCAGCGCCGCGAAGGTCTCCAGGAAAATCGACTCGGAGTTGCCAAAGACTTTCCACGCCTCTTCGGCGGTGAATGACAGGAACGGCGCCATCCAGCGCAGCATGGCGTGCGTGATCTGGTGCAGCGCGGTCTGGGCGCTGCGCCGCGCCAGGCTCTTGGGGGCGGTGGTGTAGAGGCGGTCCTTGAGCACGTCGAGGTAAAAACCGCCCAGGTCTTCCGAGCAATACAGCTGCAGCTTGGCGACCACGGGGTGGAATTCGTACTCCCGGTAGTGGGCCAGAAGGTCTTCCTGGAACTGCGCGGCGCGCACCAGCGCGTAGCGGTCGATTTCGAGCATCTGCTCGAACGGCACTGCGTCCTTGGCCGGGTCGAAGTCGCTCACGTTGGCCAGCAAAAAGCGCAGCGTGTTGCGGATGCGACGGTAGGCATCGACCACGCGCGCCAGGATCTTGTCATCAATGGCCAGGTCGCCCGAGTAGTCGGTGGCGGCGCACCACAGGCGGATGATTTCGGCGCCGAGCTTGCCGCTCACCTCTTGCGGCGAGACGGTGTTGCCCACCGACTTGCTCATCTTCTTGCCCTGGCCGTCCACCGTGAAGCCGTGCGTGAGCAGGCCGCGGTAGGGCGCGCGGCCATAGATGGCGCTGGCCAGCAGCAGCGAGCTGTGGAACCAGCCGCGGTGCTGGTCGTGGCCTTCGAGGTACAGGTCGGCCTCGGGGCCCTCGTCGTGGTGCATGCTGCCGTGCGTGCCGCGCATCACATGCCAGAAGGTGGAGCCCGAATCGAACCACACTTCAAGGATGTCGGTGCTCTTGGTGTAGTGCGCGGCGTCATCGGCGCCCAGCACTTCTTCGGCCGTCATGCGGCTCCAGGCCTCGATGCCGCCCTGCTCGACGATGGAAGCCGCCTGGTCGATGATCTCCATGGTGCGCGGGTGCAGTTCGCCCGAATCCTTGTGCAGGAAAAACGGCAGGGGCACGCCCCAGCTGCGCTGGCGCGAGATGCACCAGTCGGGCCGGCCGGCGATCATGTCGCGCAGGCGCGATTTGCCGTTTTCGGGGTAGAAATGGGTCTGCTCGATGGCGGCCAGGGCGGTCTGGCGCAGCGTGCCGGGGGCCTTGTCGGTGGTGAACACGCCTTCGCCCTCGTCCATGCGCACGAACCATTGGGCGGCCGCGCGGTAGATCACGGGCGTCTTGTGGCGCCAGCAGTGCGGGTAGCTGTGCGTGATGGTGGTGGTGCCCAGCAGGCGGCCGGCGGCCTGCAGTGCCTCGATGATGATGGGGCAGGCTTTCCAGATGTTGAGCCCGCCGAACAGCGCCAGCGATTCGTCATAGCGGCCGTTGCCCAGCACGGGGTTGAGGATGTTGTCGTATTGCATGCCGTGCGCCACGCACGAGTTGAAGTCTTCCACGCCATAAGCGGGCGACGAGTGCACGAGACCCGTGCCGTCGGTGGCCGTGGCGTATTCGGCCAAGTACACGGGCGACAGGCGGCGGTAGCCGGCATGCACGTCGTGCAGCGGGTGTTCGAACGCGATGCCCGCGAGTTGCCTGCCCTGGGCCACGGCCAGCACCTGGCCTTGCAGGTTCCAGCGCTGCAGGCAGGACTCGACCAGCGTCTCGGCCACGATCAGCAGGCCCCGCTCGGTGTCGACCAGCGCATAGGGCAGATCGGGGTTGAGGTTGAGCGCCTGGTTGGCGGGGATGGTCCAGGCGGTGGTGGTCCAGATGACGGCGAAGGCGTCTTTGGCCAATGCGGGCAGGCCGAAGGCTGCGGCCAGGCGGGCAGGGTCGTGTGCCTTGAACGCCACGTCCAGCGTCTGGCTTTTCTTGTCCTGGTATTCGATTTCGAACTCGGCCAGCGACGAGCCGCAGTCAAAGCACCAGTACACGGGCTTGAGGCCGCGGTACACGTAGCCGCGTTCCATCACGCGCTTCAAGGCGCGCAATTCGCCCGCCTCGTTGGCGTAGTTCATGGTCTTGTAGGGGTTGTCCCATTCGCCCAGCACACCGAGGCGCTTGAAGTCGGCCATCTGCTGCGCGATCTGCTCGGTGGCAAAGGCGCGGCTCTTGGCCTGCATCTCGTCGCGCGGCAGGTTGCGGCCATGCAGCTTTTCGATGGCGTTCTCGATCGGCAGGCCATGGCAGTCCCAGCCGGGCACGTAAAGGGCATCAAAGCCCTCCAACTGGCGCGCCTTGGTGATCATGTCCTTGAGGATTTTGTTCACTGCGTGGCCGATGTGCAGTTGCCCATTGGCATAGGGTGGGCCGTCGTGCAGGATGAACTTGGGTTTGCCGCAGCGCGCATCGCGCAGCTTTTTGTAGATGCCCTGGTCTTCCCACTCCTTGACCCAGCCGGGCTCGCGCCTGGGCAGATCGCCACGCATCGGGAATGGCGTGTCGGGCAGGTTCAGCGTGCTGCGGTAGTCGGTGGGTGCGGGACTGGCGTTGTCGGACATGGAGGGGCCTTAAAGCGGGGCATTCCGGGGCGGACCCGGGTCAAAACGGGAAGAGGGCACGAGGGGCGAAGGGGGCGCCCAAGCAGGCGCTGCGCAGGGCAGCCACCTCAAATTCGGTCGCGCGTGGTCTGGCGCCGGGTCTCGGTATCGGAGGGGGCGCGGGTCGACGCAAAGTAGGCACGTGCATTGGCGCAGTCTTTGGCAATGCCCGCTGTCAGGGCATCGAGACCGTCGTATTTGAGCTCGTCGTGCAGTTTGTGCAGCAGTTCCACGCGGATGATTTTACCGTACGCCCCTTCAGGCCCCAGATCGGCGGGCCAGGTCAGGCAATGGGTTTCGAGCAGCACGCGGCCCCCGTTCACGTCCGCCGGATCGAGCGAGGGCCGCACGCCCAGGTTGGCAACACCCGACAGCGGGGCATCACCCAGGCCATGCACCAGCACGGCAAAAATGCCGCTGGCGGCGGGCTTCCAGTGGGCAAAGCGCAGGTTCAGGGTGCGAAAACCATCACCGGCCTCGGTGCTGCTGGCGCCCAGCGCGCGCCCCAACTTGCGCCCATGCACCACATGGCCACTGATGGTGTAGGGCCGGCCCAGCAGGCGCGCGGCGGCTTCCATGTCGCCTGCAGCCAGAGCCTGGCGCACTGCCGAACTGGAGACGCGCAGGCCGTGCACCTCGTAACTGTTCATGCGCGCCACGTCGAACCCGTGCGCCGGGCCTGCGGCGTCGAGCATCGCGTAGTCGCCCGCCCGCTGGGCGCCAAAGCGGAAATCATCGCCCACCAGCACATAGCGGACCCCCAGGCCGCGCACCAGCACTTCGTCGATGAAGGCCTGGGGCGACTGGGCAGCCCGCCGGGCGTCGAACGGCAGCACCACCGTTTGCTGCACGCCGCAGCGCGCCAGTTCGGTGAGCTTGTCGCGCAGGGTGCCGATGCGTGCCGGGGCCAGATCCGGCTTGTGGTGCACGCCCGCGAAATAGTCGCGCGGATGGGGCTCGAAGGTCAGCACGCAGCTTTCCACGCCCCGGTGGGCGGCCTCGCTGTTCAGCAAGGCCAGCATGGCCTGGTGGCCCCGGTGCACACCGTCGAAATTGCCAATGGTCAGGGCGCAGGCGCGGGCGATGCCTGGGTGGTGAAAGCCGCGAAAAATCTTCATTGATTTGATATTGTTTTGATAGCAGCTAGCGCTGATGCATCAAGCGCAAGACGCCAATTTGTCATGAAAATGGAGTATATTGTGACCCACAGGCCGCCAAGTGCGGGTGGCCTCAAAGACATCTCGCGTTCCGAATCCTTGTGTACTTTTGTTCCAGGAGGCGTGTTTTGAAGGTCTTGAAGCTGTCAGCCCAAGGGCTGCCCCAATCGTGGATCACGCTGGAGCAGGCGGTGATTCACTACGCCGCCGGGGAGGTGCGCTGGGAAGCGGGCGGTCAGGTCGCTCGTTTCCGCGGCGGCTACAGCGCCATCACGGGCGAGCAATCGGTGATTGCCGTCAATAGCATCATCGGCACCCGCGGCGTGCCAGGCATCAACCCCTTCGACCTCAAGCCCAGCCTCACCAACAGCAAGCTGTTCGTGCGCGATCGCAACATTTGCGCCTATTGCGGCAGCCATTTCCACGAAGAAGACCTCACGCGTGAGCACATCGTGCCTTTTGCGCGCAACGGGCAGAACCACTGGATGAACGTGGTCACCGCCTGCCGCCCCTGCAACCACCGCAAGGGCCCGCGCACGCCCGAGCAAGCCCGCATGCCGTTGCTGTATGCGCCTTACGTGCCCAGCCTGTGGGAAGACTTCATCCTGCGCAACCGGCGCATCCTGGCCGATCAGATGGAGTTTTTGATGGCGCATGTGCCCAAATCATCGCGGTTGCTGGTCTGACGGGGCGGGCTGCGCAGGGCGCATTGCCTCTCATCCAAGAGGTGGGTGGTTGTCAAATCAGGGGTTGACCTCGGTTTTCGGCATCATTGTTCGTGAACGCCCTTCCGGTTTGCGGTTGTTTTTGGTGCTGCGCGGCCCGGTGCTGCAGCGTATCCCCCGCACCTTGTTGTTCAATATCTT
>DCVY01000044.1:0-3308 GCA_002327945.1 Acidovorax delafieldii
TTAGGTTCAAATTTGCTTATAAATCAAGCAACCATCTCTGAAAGGCCGAAAGCCCGACAGGCTGCCAGGTTCGCACTATCTGGCACATAAAAAAGCGTCTTTTCGGCCCTGGCGGTGTTGCAAATGCTCGCGATACCACCCGGTATCGCTTCGGTTTGCGCCTTGCCAGAGCCAAAAACACCTCTTTTTATGAATGCCAGCAAGCGCAAAACACTGCACCAGGTTAAAACTGCCGTATCAATAAGGCGCTGCACCCGTGGCATGCGCTACAAAACGTGCCACGGCCTGCATGTCTTGCGGGCTGAGCTTTTCAGCGTAGGACGGCATCACGCCAATGCCGTTGCGCAACGCGCGCAGCACCCGTTCGACATCGGGCTTGAGCTCGTCGAGCACGGGGCCTATCTGCCCCTCTGTGCCGGCCGCCCGCAAGGTGTGGCAGGTCGCGCAGGCGGGCTGCAGCGTGGTGAACAGCAGCTTGCCACGCACTATCTCTGCAGGGTCGGCCGCCTGGCTGGTGCCGGCCAGCCAGGCCAGCCAGGCGGCCACGACCGCCCTGGGCAACCGGCCCATGGTTGGCACCGCCACGTCAGGCAACCGCCACGGTCACGGCGTGGTCGATCCAGCTGGTGTTGTTGTAGCCGCCCACGTTTTCCTCGCGCTGCTGGGGCTGCACGTTGCCTGCCACATCGGTCGCACGACTGGCCAGCACATGGGTGCCCACCCCCAGGCGCACTGGCAGCACGAACTGGCGCCAGGCAAACCGGCCCAGGTCCGGCCCCACAAGCTGCGCGGCCTGCCAGGTCTTGCCGCCGTCCACCGACACCTCTACGCCCTTGATGGCGTGCATGCCGCCAAAGGCCACACCGTGGATCTGCGCAATGCCGGCCTTGAGAGTCCCTTGTTCGGGCAGCGGCCCGTTGATCCAGGACTTGACCGTCATCTCCCACACCGAGGGCTGGTCCGGGCTGGCCTTGGTGCCGGGCGGAGACATGCGGTAGCCGTGCTGCATGATGCGCGCCTGGGACTGCGCCTGCGTGAACGCCAGCCGTTTCACGTATTTGATGTTGTTCACGCCCTGGTAACCTGGCACGATCAGGCGCAGCGGCCCACCATGCGCCAGCGACAAAGGCTCGCCATTCATTTCCCAGGCCAGGATGGCGTCGTCCATCGCCTGCAGGGGCACCGAGCGCTCGACGAGAACGCTCAGAGGGTCCACACCCTCGGGCAGTTTTTCGCCACCCGTGCCCGTGACATACGCCATGCCGTCCACCAAGCCCCCCAGGGCAGCCACCACGGCGCGCAGCGGCACGCCGCTCCAGACCACGCAGCCGGCGGCGCCCACGGTCCAGGGTGTGCCGCTGGGCTTGCTGGGGAAGAAACCCCGCCCGTTGCCCGAGCACTGCAGCACCGTGGCCACGGTGTCGATGCCCAGGGTCTTGAGCTCGGCCAGACTCAGCGTGCGCGGATTCTTGACCCCCTCGATGGCCACGGTCCAGGCATCACGGTTCTCCAGAATGGCTGCGTCGGGTGCGGGCAGGTTGTTGCGGACATACAACTGGTTCGAGGACGTGACCACGCTGGTGCCGAAGGCCGCGCGACGCGTTTCCAGGGTGCTGCCGCTGTGCACGATCAGCGCGTTGGCGCTCTTCCAGCCGGCATAGCCTGGCAACGGCTTGGGGGCGGCTGCGGTCTGTGCGCGTGCAACGCCAGTCCAGCCAGCCAGCCCCAGCGCGCTCAGTGCAGCGGCGCTTCCGGCCAGCATGTGGCGGCGTGGCAATGTCATCAGGTTCTTCATGGGAAGGGTCCTCCGGGAAACAGGGAGACAAGTGAAATCCGTCATGAAGCACCAGATCACCCGGCGCCCCAGGAGGGGGCTGCGCCGATTTTGTGTTACCCGATGTTTTTGGCGAAGGACTTTTAAAACAAAGGTGTAAACAATGGCAACAAGTCTGCCATGAGCGTTCGAAAAATCACAGGGCTGGGGCATATTTGCCCCGCAGATCAACGTCTTGCAGATCAACGCTCCCACCGCAGCATGGCGTGCAACCCTGTTCAACGAATTCATAAGGAGGCACATGTACCGCAACGTTCATGCCACTGCCCTGGCCCTGGCATGCCTGCTCGCTAGCCCATGGGCACAGGCACAGGCACAGGCACAGGCACAGGCACAGGCACAGGCACAGGCACAGGCACAGTTGACGGCCATCGTCGCGGTGGAACCCACCGCCAAGAAGGCCGCCCATACCATCATCCGCAGTGCGCTGGAAGCGGGTCTGGCGCAGGCGGCAGGCCAGCCCTTGACGGTCAGCACCAGTGAAGATCTGGCCGATGTAATGCGTGCCACCCGCAGCGCGGGTTATGACGTGTTCATCGGCCCTGCCCAGGTTGCTGCCTCCGCCTTGCAGCGGGGCTATGAACTGGTGGGGGCCACGCAGAAATCCGAGCAATACCTGTTGATCGGCGCCCCCCATATGACAGCGGTGGCGGCCATGAAAGGCATGCGGCTTTATCTGCCGCAACAGGACTCGGTGTACACCTACATGGCCCGCGGCATGTTGAACGAAGCTGGCTTGTCGTTCCAGGACCTGAAGTCGGTGCGGCATGAGAAACACCCGCAAGCCGGCCTGAGCGCACTGACCCTGGGCGTTGCGGACGCCACTGTGGTGCGCACCGATGAATGGGCGCAGTGGTCGTCAGGCAACCCGGGTGCAGCACGCGTGCTGGCCAGCTCACATCCGGTGCCGGGCGGCTTCTCGATCGTGGTTCGCAAGGATCTGCCGGCAGACACGCGCGCCAGACTGGGGCAGTGGTTCGTCGCAGCAACGGCCTCCACCGGGCTGACCCCGGTCACCCAGCGCCCCGACGCCCAGGAATACCGCCGCGTGGCCGAACTGGGCCTGTTCACACCCAACAGCCTGCCAGGGGTCAACCGCATTTCGGCCAAGGAGGCGCAGCAGCTGCAGGCCCAGGGCGCCGTGGTGGTGGATACACGCACCGAGAAGGAATACAAAGCCAAGCGCATCCGGGGAGCGGTGTTTGCCGCCTATGTGGAAAAAAGCCTCAAAGACGTCGCTTTCAATGCAGCCCAGGACGACTTCCAGGCGCTCGACAAGGTTTCCACCCTCGACAAGACCAAGCCCGTGATCTTTGCCTGCAATGGCGCCGAGTGCTGGAAGTCCTACAAGGCGGCCAAGGTCGCCGTCACCAAAGGCTTCAAGTCGGTGTACTGGCTGCGCGGCGGATTGCCTGAATGGGACGCGAGCGGTCTGCCCACGGAAGGCGGCTGAGCCTAAAAACGGCAGTTGGAT
>DCVY01000044.1:3343-10689 GCA_002327945.1 Acidovorax delafieldii
GGGTGCATAGCGCTCTGACCCAAAAAGTGAACGCCATCGAAGCCGTCCACGATAGATTTCATGCGGCTTGCGAAGGGATACAAAGCGGTCAACTGCCGGTTTTAGGCTGAGACCAAAGGTCTCTCCCGCACCCCATGGGGAAATCTGCGGTGGAGGGCCCAACCCTCAGAACGTGTCTACGATCTCAGGGCTGACAAACACCGTCAGCACCCCGGTGTAGCCATACAGGTGGTGGCGCGCAATTTCGCCGCCGGCAAAAAAACCGACCAGGGGCACATCGCCCAGCGCATGCCGCACGATCTGCAACTCGGCACTGGTGCCGCCAAAGTACGGGCCGCCACGGCCGGAGCAGCTCACGTAGATGGCGCCCCGTATGGACCGGGCCTGTGGGTTGGCGGCCGAAAGCCCCGCAGCGCCGGGCGCCATGCGCACAGCCCCCAGCGTATCGCTGGCCAGCGGCGCCGGCTCCAGTTCTTGCGGTGACAGTTCTTCGCGGATTTCCGCGCAGATGCGCATCAGATCGGCGCGGGCCGCCGCCACATTGCGCTGGCAAAACGCCAGGTGCATGCCGGGCTCCACATGGTCGGCCAGGGCCACACCCCGGCGCGCACCATCAAGGCCCACGATGTGGCGCACGCGGGTGTCGATGCCAAAGTGGCCGGTGCGCTGCGGCCCTTGCGGCTGCTCGCCGGCATCAGCCAGGCCCGCCAGCGTTGCCCGCACCTTGCGCAGCGCCGCCTGCGAATCGCCGTCCAGCGACACATCAAGCGTGGACAGCAGCACATCGAGCGCGGGCTCGCCATCGAGCTGCAGCACCACGTTCTCGTGCGCGGCGGTGATGGTGTGCAAGCGCCCCACCGGCTGGCACCCTTGCGTGACCCGCGACAGCAGCGCCACGCCGGGACCAAACGCCACGCCCGACAGTCCGCCGCCGAACACACCGCCCGCCGCCCCCTGGCCGGCCAGGTTGCCATTGCCACCCACAGCGAACTGCACGTTGGCGCCGCGGCTGGCGCTCAGCCCACCAAACAGGTAACCCGTGGTGGTGCGTGCGGCCATTTCCTCCAGCAGCTCCGCCAGTTCAGCGGTGTGGCCATCGGCATGCACCAGCGCGGTGTGGGCCTGGAACCCGCTGGCCGGGTTGCGCGGCAGCGGGGCCACGCCGGAGAACACGCGGTACTGGTCGGCCGGAACGTCGAGCAGCATCACCGACAGTGCAGGTTCGTCAAAATACTCGGCGTTGCTGGCCGATACGCCCACGCCCACAGTGCCGCTCCAGTCCGTCACTTCGGGCAGTTCACCGCTCAGATAATCAAACAGCGCCTTCGCCTCGCTGGCATAGTGGTCGGTGATGTAGAGCAGGCCCAGCGTGGGGGCTGGCGCGTATTCGGGCAGGGCCATCTGGGCGCGCAACTGCGCCAGCACCAAAGCGGCGGCCATGCGCCACTGGGGGTGGGTGGCATGGCCGGTGGGAAAGCGTTTCATGGCGTGACCTTACCAGCTGTGGCGGACGCTGGCCGCAGCGCCACCAGATCAGCCTTTCAGCCCGCCGGCTTGCGCGGTGCGCGGCGGGCCGTGGCCTTTTTGGCGGTGGGCTTGGGCGCAGATGCAGCGGGCGCATTTTTGGCGGCGGATTTCTTGGCCGCGGACGCCTTTGCCGCGCCCGCTGCAGTGCGCTGGCCGCTCTGCACGGCCTGCATGCCCTGGGTGGCAAACTGGCTGGCCATATCGGTGGCCGTCTTGATGGCCTCGGTGGCCATGGTCTTGGTGGTGTCCATGGTCGTCTGCCTGGCGGCGTCTTTCAGGGCGCTGGCAGCGATCTGCTGGAACTGGCTGGTCAGCGCCCCCCACCATTGCATGGGGTCCACCAAGGACATGTCGGTGGCCTTGGTGGCCTGGGCGCCATCGGCCGGGGCGGGCTCGGCCGGTTCTGCGGGCGCTGGCGCAGCCGCTGCCGGTGCGGCAGGTGCGGGGGCACTGGCCCGGCTGGCAAAGGTGTCAGCCGCCTTGTGCGCACTGCCCATCACGCTGTCGGCCGCCTTGAGCTTGAAGGCGTTGGCCACGTCGCCCAGGCTGAAGTTCATGCCCTTGAGCGTGGCCAGCGTCATTTTCTGCACTTCCAGTGCCTGAACGGTGGCCGTCAGGGCGCGCGAATTCTGCTCCAGCCAGAACTGCACGGCTTTGAGTTCGTCGATGCGCTTTTCGAGTTCTTCGACGCTGATGGTGGGTGCCACCCAGTTCGACAGATTGGGCAACTGCGGAATGCTGCTGGAAGCCCCTTTGGCCAGGCTTTGCAGAAAGTCAAAGCCGGGGACGAATTTGCCGAAACCGAAGTTGGATGTGTCGCTCATGGCCGCTCCGCAAAAGTTGGGTCTGTGTCACGGACCCGACGGGGCGCCGTAGCTGCACAGCTTACTCCAATGTCTTGCGTCCCCGAAAGCCCCCGGCGCTCAGTGCTGGAGCCCGTGCGCCGCGCCGGGCGCCTGCGTGGCCACCGGCAGTTGCAGCGGTAGCTGCGTCTCAATGCCCTGGGCGTCCTGGAACACCAGGGTCACGGGCACGCTGGAGCCCTTGGTCAACGGGGCTTTCAGGTCCATCAGCATGACATGGTAGCCACCGGGCTTGAGCTCCACGGCCTTGCCCGCGGGCAGGTCGATCCCGGGCACGGCGCGCATCTTCATGATGTCGCCTTCCATCTTCATCTCGTGCAATTCAGACACGCCTGCGGCAGGCGAATCGGCGCGCACCAGGCGTAAGCCGTCCTTGGCCGTGAGGCGCATGAAGGCGCCGGTGGCCTTCTGGCCTTGCACACTGGCACGCGCCCAGGCACCCTCCACCGCCACGGGGGCGGCGACCTGGGCATGGACCTGCCCGGCCAGCAGGGCAAGGGCGAAGAGCGCGGGGCGGGTGATTCGGTTCAGTGTCATGAAGTTCTCCTGGGGTAAAAAATGGAAAAGGCATGGATCAATGCGCGTGGCCACCTGCTGCTGGCATCAGCTCCAGCACGGGTGCGGGAAACTTCAGATCGTCCAGCTTGCGGTTTGCACCAGGCTGCTCGACCCAGTCCACGCGGCCTTGCTCGCAGACCTGCACCACCGGCCAATAGAGCGCACCGGTCTGCAAAGGCAGGCGCGCCTGCAGCACAAATTCATCATAATGGAAATTGGGCAGTGCATCGGCGGGGGTGTTTGCCGTCCAGCGGATGCGGCGCACTTCGTCGGTGATGCGCTTGCCGTGGTCGGTGCGCGGTGCGGCGAGATTCTCGCGCTCGATAGCGATGGTCCACCCGGCCTTGGGCATGGGCTTGGCGCCCTGCACGCCGGACGGCAAGGTCACGGCGATCTCGCGTGTGGGCGACTCGCCACAACCGTGGCCCACGCGAAACGTAGCCTTGTAGCCACTGCCCGCGTTGGCCACCTGGTACGCCAGCGTGACGTGGGCATTGGCTGCATTAAGAAGACCTGTAGCGCTTACCAATAAGGTGCAAGAAGCTATTTTTTTGATAGTTTTCATAGCGATGATGGGTGCTTGGGTGAAAGGTCAGAGGGCCCACTTCAGCTCAGCCATGTAGGTGCGCTGCGGGTAGGGGTGGAAGTTCCAGAACTGGTAGTTGTTGAGGTTGTCGATGCCCATGGCCGCGCTCACCTGCCTGGTGATCTGGTAGCGCACGCGCACATCGGTGGTGAAGTAGCGGCTGGCGCCCTGGTAGGCAAAGCCGTTCACGTCGGTGTTGTCGAGCGTGCTGTATTGCCTGCCGCTGTAGCGCGCACCCAGGGTGTAAGACCAGGTGTCGTCGGGACGGTACGTGACCACGGCGCTGGCGCGCCACTCGGGGATGCGCGGCTGCCACTTGCCCACGCTGGCGGGGAACTTGTCGTTGCGTGTGATCTTGGAGTCCGTCCAGGTCAGGCTGCTGCCCAGGTCGAGCCCGCGCACCCACACGCTGGCGGCCTGGTATGACAGCTCGATGCCCTTGGTGCGGATGGCATCCACGTTCTGCACGTTGGTCACGTTGGGCGTAACGAGCACGTTGGTCTGCGAATACAGCGCATCCCTGGTGCGCTCGAAAAACGCGGTCAGACGCAGCAAACCATTGCCCATGTCCCGCTCGGCCGTCAGCTCGGTGGTCCAGCTCTTTTCGGGTTTCAGGTTCGGATCGTTGTTGATGAGCGTGCCGCTGCCGCTGATGCCACCCTGGTACAGCTCGGCCACGGTGGGCATGCGCACCGCACGGCCGGTGGAAGCCTTGAGCACCCACAGTTCGCTGGCCTGGTAGGCCACGGCGGCCTTGGGCGAGAGGTAGGTTTCGTTGCGCTCGGGGTGGCTCACCGTGGTGGCTGCGTTGCCGGTCTGGCCATTGCTGGCGCTCCAGCGTTCGGCGCGGGCGCCCAGCACGGCCTTCCACTGCGGCGCGATCTTCCAGGTGTCTTGCGCCCACAGGCCCAGCAATTGGGTGTCGCCGTTGAAGGCCTTGGTGCGTGCGCCGGCATCACCGCTGATCCAATTGCTGGTGGCGTTCTCCACCGTGCGCAGCTGGTAGCTGTCGCGCTGCAGGCCAAAGTCCACGATGTGCGCGCCCTGCACACCCTCGGGCCGCCAGGTGCCTTTGGCGGCCAGCGTGTTCCAGCCCGTGCCCTTGCTGTTGACGATGCGGCCCGCGCCGCCACTCAAAGCAGCAGGCAGCGCCGCGGTGGCCGCGCGCAGGGTGTCGGTCTGGTAGTCGTAGAGGCTGGCGGCCACTTCCCAGTCGAACGCGCCCTGGGTGTGGCTCTTGACCGAGAGGCCGTGCATGAAATGCGTGAGGTTCTCGTTGGACACATTGAAGTCGGTGGGGGCGAGCGCAAATGCGCGGCCGTTGATGTTGACCGTGCCGCCGTACACCGCATTGCCATTGGCATCGCGCAGGTAACTGGTGGGGCGGCCTTCGGATTCGTTGCGCCACCAGCCCAAGGTGTAGGCCGCACGCACGGTGGGCGAGACGTCGTAGGCGATCTTGGCCTTGATGTGGTCTTGCTGCGTGTGGTACTGCGTCGCGGTGCCCAGCAGGTACCAAGACTGGTTGCTGCGGTTATTGCCCAGCACCGCGCCCGTCACGGGCGTGCCCGCGTTGCCCACGGTTCCGGCAGACACCAGCCGTGTGGGGAAGGTGAGCGGCTGGCCCTCGCTGTCGCTCTTGTTGAAGTTGAGAAACCACGACCAGTCGCCATTCTTGTTGCCCACCGAAGCGCTGACCTGCTTGCCTGCGTAGGTGGCGCTGGTGTTGTAGAGGTCAAACGGCTGGTGCTGGTAACTGACCTGCCCATGCGCCTCGAACTTGGTCGGCATGCGCGTGACGTAGTCCACCACTGCGCCCACCGAGTTGCCCGCGTACGCGGCTGAAAACGGGCCGTAGAGCACATCCACGCGCTCGATCTCCTCGGGCGTGACCAGCATCCAGCGCGGCGCGTTGGTGGGGCCGTTGCCCAGGTAGTTGCTCAGCAAAATACCGTCGGCAAACACCATGGAGCGCGCGGGGTTGCCCGTGCCCGAGGCGCGTGTGGACAACACGGCGTGGTTGTAGTCGCCGATGTAGCGCTTGCGCACCAGCAGGCTGGGCAGGTACTTGAGGGCGTCTTCGCTGTCGGTGGCGTTGATCGAATGCTCGATCTGCTCGCGCGTCACGCCCTCGATGGTTGTGGGAATCTGCGTGGGCAGCGAGGTGGGCTGGCCACCACTGATGGTGACCACGCCGAGCGCCTTGACGGGCGCGTTGCTGTCGGCGGTCTGGGCCCACACGGGCACGGCCCAGAACAGGGCAAGGGGAAAGGCGCCGGCCACGGCCAGCGCCATGCGGCTTTTGCGCATGGGAACTCCTAAATTTCAAGCCAAATAGGCCGTCAGCGCTTATCCATCAAGCGCAAACAGCTATCAAAAAAGCAATTTCAGGAGAACGCAGGAGGCCCGCGCGGCGGCAGCGGCGCGGCCGTGCGCGCAGCGATGTGCGCGGCGGGGATGGGGCGCAAGGCATGCGCCAGGGGATGCACCACGGGCAGTGTCGCCTGCGATGCGATTGGGGGTGCACCCACAGGGGCACACAAAGGGCAATCCAGCGTATGGCCGGACCTCTCCTTGGCGCCGCCGTCGGTCTTGATCAGCACCTTGATGGCCCCCGCGCCAGAGCAGATCAACTCCATGGCCTGCGGGTTGACCAGGGGCGAAGCCACCGCCACGCCGATGGACAACACAAACCACGCCAGCACAAGGCGGGTGAGCCAGCGAACGTGGCGAAGATTGTGCATGGCGGTCGGCATAAGGGCTTTGATTGTAGGCAGGCAACACTCCATGCCATTGACCGGGGGTCATCTGTGCGACGGACTTTGCCCCGCAACCTTTTTCGATGTGCACCTTGCCCACCACAATGGAGACACCACCATGCTGACACTTTGCGGCGTTTCAGCCAGCAACTGCTGTAGCGTTCTATTCTTCATGGCATCCAAGTAGGCAGCCTTGCTCCAATGCCCTATGACGATTCACATTGAAGCGAAAAATTGCGAGTTGCCCCGGCGATGGTGTTGACGAATGAACAGGAAAGCGAGCTGACCCGGCTGGCGCGCTCCAGGCGCACCAGCTCCAGGCTGGAATCGTTGGCCCGCACCTTGTCGCCACCCTTCTTGATGGCCTCCAAGAAATCGCGCGTGATGGGGCGCGAAGGCTGGCAGGGCGCAGGCACCCCCTGCGAGACCACCACGCCCGCTCCAATATTTGAGGCCTTGCTGCGACAATGGCACAGCTATGACCAACGCCCACATCCTTACCCTGTCTTGCCCCGACCGCCTGGGGCTGGTGCACGCTGTCTCGGGCTTTTTGCTGGAGTACGGCGGCAACATCGAAGAAGCTGCGCAGTACAACGACCACGCCACCGGCCTGTTCTTCATGCGCGTGCAGTTCGCCTGCGACCAGCACGACCATGCCACCCTCAAGACCCGCCTGACAACCTTTGCAGAGCCCTACCAGATGCGCTGGACGCTGCACGCAACAGCCGCACCCATGAAAACCGTGCTCATGGTCAGCAAGGAAGGCCACTGCCTGAACGACCTGCTGTTCCGCTGGAAGAGTGGCCTGCTGCCCATCGACATCCGCGCCATCATCAGCAACCACCGCGACTTTTATCAACTGGCGGCCAGCTACAACGTGCCGTTCCACCACATCCCGCTGACCGGCACGACCAAGGCACAAGCCGAAGCGAAACAGCTGGAGATTATCGAGGCCGAAGGGGCCGAACTGGTGGTGCTTGCACGCTACATGCAGATACTTTCACTTGACCTGTGCCAAAAGTTGACGGGTCGGGCCATCAACATCCACCACAG
>DCVY01000156.1 GCA_002327945.1 Acidovorax delafieldii
GAGTCAGCGCACCGGGTCACGCCAGGTTCGGGTTCCATGCCACCCAAAACCATCTCGATCTGGGCCTGCTGCCTGCCTCCCCATAGTCTCTTTCATCATTGGGGGTGGGGAGAAGCGCCATGAACGTTAGGTTGGAGACTTTTTCTTGCAACGCCGGCAGGGTCAGGGGCTGACCCTGCCGGCCTCGATGCGAATAAGGCGCTCGCAGCGCTGGGCAATGCCCCCATCGTGCGTGACCAGCACCAGCGTGGTGCCCTGCTCGCGGTTGAGGTTAAACATCAGCTGCATGATGGTCTCGCCGGTGGCGAAATCAAGGCTGCCGGTGGGCTCATCGGCCAGCAATACGGCGGGCTGCATCACAAAAGCGCGCGCCAGCGCCACACGCTGCTGCTCGCCCCCGCTCAGAACCTTGGGGTAATGCCCCAGGCGCTGACCCAGTCCGACATGCTTGAGCATTTCGGTGGCGGCTTTGCGGGCATCGCGGCGGTCGGCGAGTTCGAGCGGCAGCATCACGTTTTCGAGTGCCGTGAGGTTGCCCATCAGCTGAAAGCTCTGGAAAACGAAGCCCATTTTTTGCGCACGCAGCGCGGCGCGGCCGTCCTCGCTCAGCGCAAACAGGTCCTGGCCGTCAAGCCGCACGGTGCCGCGCGTGGGCGTATCGAGCCCCGCAATGATCGACAGCAAAGTGCTTTTGCCCGAGCCTGACGCGCCCACAATGGCCACGGTTTCCCCAGGCGCCAGGCGGAAATCGATATCACGCAAAATGTCCAGCGTGCCGGTGGAATCCGTCACCGACTTGAATACATGCTCGACGGCAATGATGGGTGTGGCTGACAACGGGGTGGGTTCGGACATGAAAGGTTTTTTATTTTGATTTGCGATGTGCATCGACGCCACTTTATCCTGACCGCCTCAGCCGGCGCGCTGGCAGGGCTTTGGACCCCGGCCGCCATGGCCCAGCTTGCCGGCAAGGCACAGGCGGCCGCAGCGCGGCCGCAGCAGGTCATTTTGGTGCTGGGTGACTCGCTCAGTGCCGAATATGGCCTGGCACGCGGCACCGGCTGGGTGGCGTTGCTGGAAAAGCGCCTGGCGCAGGAGAAGATCGCGGCCACCGTGGTGAATGCCAGCGTGAGCGGAGAAACCACCTCCGGCGGGCGGTCGCGCCTGGCGGCATTGCTGGCGCAGCACCGGCCCAGCCAGGTGGTGATCGAGCTGGGCGGCAATGACGCGCTGCGGGGGCTGCCGCTGAAAAATACCGAAGAAAACCTGTCGTGGATGGTGCAGACGGCACAGAAGGCCGGCGCCAAGGTGCTGCTGGTGGGGATTCAGGTGCCCCCCAATTACGGCGCCGACTACACCCGGCGTTTTGCGGCCACCTTTGCTGCGGTGGCCAAGGCGCACAAGGTGGGCTTGGTGCCGTTTTTCCTCAAGGGCGTGGCCGATGGGCCAGACCCGACCCGACTGTTCCAGCCAGACCGCATCCACCCGCGCGCCGAGGCGCATCCGCAGATGCTGGCCAATGTGTGGCCGGAACTCCAGAAGCTCTTGCGTTAAGGCACTGCCAAGAAAACTCTTCTGGCGTCGTTGCACCGTCTTGTTGTATTGACTTTCATGATGCCGGCCGACGCCTCGGATGATGAAGGAAACTTGAGGATGGAGGTGCACCGGTGGCCACCGAAACGGCTGCACCCGAAGAAGATCCCCCGGGGAACTCTTGGTGTGCCTGGCGGCGCTCCAAAGCGCCCATCCCGGGCTGCTGGCGTGCCAAAGTGCGGGTTGACGTCCGAAAAAACAAACGCCAGCATGTTCGTGCGGCCGATGACCGTGCCTGCGGCCGAACGCAGCCGGTCAAGATTGTTTTGCACCGCTGTGGTGCGCTCCGCATCCGGCAAAAGGCGCGCCAAGGCGTGATCGCAGGCGGTAGACATCGCCACCTCCAAGCACTGCCCCCGTTCGGGCAGGGCGGTGCTGGTGCCATTGCGCAGGCGTTGACCGGTCGAGGCAAGGTCAATAAGCATGGCTATGCTAAAATCTTTGGGTTTTGTTAAGAACGTATCCACGATCTTAGAGTAGCCATCTGTGCAATGCCTTCGGTGGCTTATGCGCGGCGATGGCGGCAAAACCAATCGCAAACCAGCCCTGTCAAGGTGTTGTGCCTTCGTGCAAATCACGGCGGTGCAAGTATTGGGGCTGGATTTTAGACCCAACCTTTGGAGTATTTTTATGTCCGTTACCATGCGCGAAATGCTGGAAGCCGGTGTCCACTTTGGTCACCAGACCCGCTTCTGGAACCCCAAGATGGCCCCCTACATCTTCGGCCATCGCAACAAGATTCACATCATCAACCTGGAAAAGTCGCTGCCACTGTTCCAGGAAGCCCAGAAGTTTGCCAGGCAACTGGCCGCCAACCGCGGCACCATCCTGATGGTCGGCACGAAACGCCAGGCCCGCGAAATCCTGTCCACCGAAGCGCTGCGCGCTGGTGTGCCTTTTGTTGACCAGCGCTGGCTGGGCGGCATGCTGACCAATTTCAAGACCGTCAAGACCTCGATCAAGCGTCTGAAGGACATGAAGGCCCAGCTCGAAACCGGCCTCGACAGCCTGAGCAAGAAAGAGCAGCTGACGTTCAGCCGCGAAATTGCCAAGCTCGAAAAGGACATCGGCGGTATCCAGGACATGGCTGCCCTGCCCGACGCTATCTTCATCATCGACGTGGGTTTCCACAAGATCGCCGTGGCTGAAGCCAAGAAGCTGGGCATTCCGCTGATCGGTGTGGTCGACACCAACCACTCGCCCGAAGGCATCGATTACGTGATCCCTGGCAACGACGACTCGGCCAAGGCCGTGACGCTGTACGCCCGTGGCATCGCGGATGCGATCATCGAAGGCCGTGCGAACGCCGTGAACGAAGTGGTCAAGGCGGTTGCTCCTGAAGGTGACGATGAATTTGTGGAAGTGCAAGAGTCCGCTGCCTGAAGTCCTGGCTGCGCGATGAATCGCGGATAAAAGCGGGGCCCCTGGTGAGCCCCCTTTTTTTTAGTTTGAATCTGAACTGACTGAACTGAACACTGAAGGAATAAAGATGGCTGCAATTACCGCAAGCATGGTGGCTGAACTGCGTGGCAAGACCGACGCTCCCATGATGGAATGCAAGAAGGCACTGACGGAAGCCGATGGCGATATGGCCAAGGCCGAAGAGTTGCTGCGCGTCAAGCTCGGCACCAAGGCTGGCAAGGCTGCATCGCGCATTACTGCTGAAGGCGTGGTGGCAAGCTATATCGACGGCACCAAGGGTGCCCTGGTGGAAGTCAACAGCGAAACCGACTTCGTGAGCAAGAACGACAGCTTCATGAGCCTGGCCAAGGCTGCGGCAGAGCTGGTTGCCAAGCACAATCCGGCCGACGTCGCTGCTCTGGGCGCGCTGCTTTACGAGCAAGACGGCTTCGGTCCCACGCTGGAAGACGTGCGCAAGGGCCTGATCGGCAAGATCGGCGAAAACATGTCGTTCCGCCGCTTCAAGTATTTTGGCGGCAGCAGCAAGCTGGCGTCGTACCTGCACGGCTCGCGCATTGGTGTGGTCGTCGAGTTTGACGGTGACGAAGCGGCTGCCAAGGATGTGGCCATGCACATTGCCGCCATGAAGCCCGTGGCCCTGACCAGCGCTGAAGTGCCTGCCGAACTGATCGAAAAAGAGCGTTCGGTGGCGGCTGCCAAGGCGGCTGAAGACGCTGCCAAGGCCACTGCTGAAGGCAAGCCCGTGCAGTCCGACGAAATCGTTGCCAAGCGCATCGAAGGCGGCGTGCAGAAATACCTCAAGGAAGTCTCGTTGTTCAACCAGGCTTTCGTGAAGAACGACAAGCAGACCGTCGAACAGATGCTCAAGGCCGTCGGCACCACCGTCAAGGGCTTCACCCTGTACGTGGTCGGCGAGGGCATCGAAAAGAAGGTCGACGACTTCGCTGCCGAAGTGGCTGCCCAGGTGGCTGCTGCCAAGGCTGCTGCCTGATCGTTTTTGCAACCCCCCAAGCCCCTTGACACCATCACCGGAGAAATTTCCCATGACCCATGCTGCACCAGCCCATAAGCGCATCCTGCTCAAGCTGTCTGGTGAGGCGTTGATGGGGGATGACGTCTTCGGTATCAACCGCGCTACCATCGTCCGCATGGTGGAGGAGATAGCCGAAGTGACCCGCCTGGGCGTTCAGGTGGCGGTGGTGATCGGCGGGGGCAATATTTTTCGTGGCGTGGCGGGCGGCTCGGTCGGCATGGACCGCGCCACGGCCGACTACATGGGCATGCTGGCCACCGTGATGAACGCGCTGGCCCTGGCAGATGCCATGGACAAGCAGGGCCTGGTGGCCCGTGTGATGTCTGCCATTGCCATCGAACAGGTCGTCGAGCCCTATGTGCGCCCCAAGGCCCTGCAATATCTCGAAGAAGGCAAAGTCGTGGTGTTTGCGGCCGGAACGGGCAACCCGTTCTTCACCACCGACACTGCGGCGGCCCTGCGTGGCGCTGAAATTGGGGCAGAGGTTGTTCTCAAAGCCACCAAGGTGGATGGCGTTTATACTGCCGACCCCCATAAGGATCCCACGGCTACACGCTACACGAAGCTCAGTTTTGACGAGGCGATGTCACGCAACCTGGGCATCATGGATGCGACGGCCTTTGCCCTGTGCCGCGACCAGAAGTTGCCTGTGCGCGTGTTTTCCATCATCAAGCATGGAGCGTTGAAGCGGGTGGTTATGGGTGAAGACGAAGGCACGCTGGTTTATGCCTGACCACCAGGCGTCGCCTGCTGCCTGCCCGCCCTGAGGAGAAACAATGACGATTGCCGACATCAAGAAAAACGCGGAAACCAAGATGGACCAGTCCATCGCGGCGTTCAAGAACAACCTGCAGAAAATTCGCACCGGTCGTGCCAATCCGGCCTTGCTGGACACCGTGCAGGTTGAGTACTATGGATCGCTTGTGCCGCTGAGCCAGGTTGCCAACGTGGCCCTGTTGGATTCGCGCACCATCAGCGTGCAGCCCTGGGAAAAGGGTATGGGCGCCAAGATCGAAAAAGCCATCCGCGAAAGCGACCTGGGCCTGAACCCCGCATCCATGGGTGACCTGATCCGCGTGCCCATGCCGCCCATGAGCGAAGAGCGCCGCAAGGAAATGACCAAGCTGGCGCGCAACGAAGGCGAAAGCGCCAAGATTGCCGTGCGCAACCTGCGCCGCGATGCCAACGAATCCGTGAAGAAACTGGTCAAGGACAAGCTCGCGTCCGAAGACGACCAAAAGCGCGCCGAAACCGAAGTGCAGAAGTTCACAGACAGGCACATCGCCGAGATCGACTCTCTGGTGGCGGGCAAAGAACAGGAAATCATGGCGGTTTGAGTCGTCCATTCACGGCTCTGATCGTCCTTCATGTCTGTGCCATCGGTGGTACCACACCACATCGCCATCGTCATGGATGGCAACGGCCGCTGGGCTACGCGCCGGTTTTTACCGCGCCTGGCGGGCCACAAGCAAGGGGTTGACTCACTGCGCCGCTGCGCACGCGCCTGCGTGCAACGCGGTGTGGCCGTGCTGACTGTGTTTGCGTTCTCGTCCGAAAACTGGAACCGTCCGGTCGATGAGGTCTCCGGCCTCATGGAGTTGCTGGCCATGGCGCTCGCGCGCGAGGTGCCGCAACTCAAAAAGGACGGAGTTCGTCTGTATTTTGTGGGCGAGCGCGCTGGCCTGTCGCCCAAGGTGCGCGATGGCCTGGCGCAGGCAGAGGCCGCTACGGCGGAAAACACCCGCCTCGTGCTCAACGTGTGTTTCAACTATGGCGGCCGCTGGGACGTCGCCCAGGCTGCCGCGTCGCTGGCGGCGCGCGGTGAGCCTATCACCGAGGCCAGCCTGAACGGCGCGATGGGCCTAGCCCATGTGCCCGACCCGGATCTGCTGATCCGCACCGGGGGTGAAATGCGCATCAGCAACTTCCTGCTGTGGCAGGTCGCATACTCCGAGTTGTTTTTCAGCGACCGGTTGTGGCCGGATTTCGACGAGTCGGCACTGGACGAGGCGATTGCCGCCTTCCACTGCCGCGAGCGCCGCTTTGGCAAAACCTCCGAACAGATCCTGTCCGCGCATCCTGTCCCGGTGCACGGCTGAAAAGGCCCCATGCTTCTACAGCGTGTCATCACCGCTCTTGTCCTGCTGGCCATCCTGCTGCCTGCGCTTTTTTATCCATCCACGGTGCCATTTACGCTGGTCGTTCTGGTGCTCATGGCTGTCGGCGCGTGGGAGTGGGGGCGGCTGATCGGCTATGGCCAGGCGGGCTCGCTGGCCGTGGGCGCCGCCTGCGTTGCCTTGTGCGCTGCGTCCTGGGCGCTGGGCTGGGTTGATCGGCCCCTGACCGCGCTGTGGATTGTGAGTGGTGGCCTGTGGGTGCTGTGCGCGGCTTGGCTGCTGCGTGCCGGCGTGCCGGGCTGGGCGCGCATTCCTGCGGTCTTGCGTCTGATGGCAGGTGTGCTGGCGCTGTGGCTGGCCTGGCTGGCCGTAGTGCAGGCGCGCCATCTGGGTGTCAATTTTCTGCTGTCGGTGCTGGTGCTGGTGTGGGTGGCTGACATCTTTGCCTATTTCGCCGGCCGTGCCTTTGGCTTGCGTTTCACCAGAACCAAGCTGGCGCCCTCGATCAGCCCCGGAAAGAGCTGGGAAGGGGTGTGGGGCGCTCTGGCAGGCGGTATCGTCCTGGCGTTTGCCTGGGTCGCCGCAGATGCCCACTGGCAGGCCGCCGTGCCCAGCTTTTACAGCCGTCTGGCGCAGCAGGGTGGGTGGTTGCTGGTGATTTCGGTGCTGTTCATGGTGGCCATGAGCGTGGCCGGTGACCTGGTGGAGTCGCTGATCAAACGCAGCGCGGGTGTGAAAGACAGCAGTGGTCTGCTGCCAGGCCATGGCGGTGTGCTGGACCGGGTGGATGCCTTGTTGCCAACACTTCCTCTGGCCCTGATGCTGACCCGCCTGACAACACCACTATGAAACAACGACTCACTGTTCTGGGCTCTACCGGATCCATTGGCACCAGTACGCTGGATGTGGTGGCGCGCCACCTTGATCGATTCGAGGTGTTTGCCCTCAGCGCCGCCACCCAGGTGAACCTGATGTTGGCGCAGTGTGCGCAATTCAAGCCGCGCTTTGCGGTGATGGCCAGTGCGCCCCATGCCCGTTTGCTGGCCGATAAAATCAAGGCTAACCATCTTGAAACGATCGTACTTCAGTCATCTGATGCTCTTGAGTTAATAGCATCTAATGACGAGGTGGATACGGTCATGGCGGCCATTGTCGGCTCTGCAGGGCTGGCACCCTGCCTGGCTGCGGCCTGGGCCGGAAAGCGTCTTTTGCTGGCCAACAAGGAGGCGCTGGTGGTGGGGGGGGGCGTGTTTCTGGACGCGGTGCGCGAAGGGGCGGCCACGCTGCTGCCGATCGACAGCGAACATTCGGCCATCTTTCAGTCACTGCCCGAGAATCCCGCCACCTGGACGCAGCGGGTCGAGAAAATCATCCTGACCGCATCGGGGGGACCATTTCGCACGCGAACGCCCGATTCGCTGCGCGATGTCACGCCAGAACAGGCCTGTGCCCATCCCAACTGGAGCATGGGGCGCAAGATTTCGGTGGATTCAGCCACCATGATGAACAAGGCGCTGGAAGTCATTGAGGCGCGCTATCTGTTTGGCGTAGCCCCGTCACAACTGGATGTGGTGATTCACCCCCAAAGCATCATTCACTCCATGGTGCAATACCGGGACACTTCGGTGGTGGCGCAGTTGGGCACCCCGGACATGCGGGTGCCCATCGCCTACGGTCTGGCGTGGCCTGAGCGGGTCGAGTCGGGGGCCTCGGCGCTGAATTTTCATGCGCTCTCGGCCATGACTTTCGAGGCCATCGACGACCATGGCCATCGCGACCGTTTTCCCGGATTGCAGCTGGCGTGGGATGCCTTGGCGGCCCCGCAGGGCACAACGGCGGTTCTGAACGCAGCCAACGAGGTGGCGGTGGCCGCCTTTCTGGAGCGCCGTATCCGGTTTGATCAGATTCACCACCTCAATCTTGCAACTTTGGAGGCGGTTTCGCCATCCAATCCCGATTCGCTCCAGGCCTTGCTGGCCCTGGATGCCCAGGCGCGCAGTGTGGCCGAGCAGGCCGCTGGCCGTCTGGCGGCCTGAATGCGCTCAATTCACGGAACCATTGCATGCTGCTGACCCTTGTTGCTTTCGTTGTTGCCCTTGGCGTGCTGATCGCCGTGCACGAATACGGGCATTACCGGGTGGCGGTGGCCTGCGGCGTCAAGGTGCTGCGGTTTTCGGTAGGTTTTGGCAAGCCGCTCCTGCGCTGGCAACCCAAGGGCTCATCCACCGAGTTTGTGCTCAGTGCGTTTCCGTTGGGTGGCTATGTGCGCATGCTTGACGAGCGCGAGGCGCCCGTGCCCGAGGCCGAGCGCCATCTTGCATTCAACACCCGGTCCTTGCGTTCGCGTGCGGCCATCGTGGCCGCTGGCCCCCTGGCCAACCTGCTGCTGGCTGTGTTGCTGTATTCGCTGGTGAACTGGAGCGGTGTCCAGGAGCCCAAGGCGTTGCTGGCCAGCCCCGTTGCGGGCTCCGTGGCTCAGGTGGCAGGATTGCGCGGCGCAGAGCTGGTGCACAGCGCAGCCCTCGGTTTGGACGAGCTGGAACCGGTGCGTTCTTTTGAGGACTTGCGCTGGTTGTTGACCCGTGGCGCCCTGGAAGGCCAAAGGGTTCGGCTGCAGGTCGAATCAACACCCGGCACCGCGCACCGTGAGGTAACGCTCGATATGGCGCAGATCGACACACGCGAGGCCGATGCGCAGCTCTTTCGCAAGGTGGGGCTCCTGGGGCCCTGGACACGGCCCGTGCTGGGGGAGATCATGGCCGATGGTGCTGCACAGCGTGCGGGGCTCCGCCAGGGCGATGTGGTGCTGAAAATCGGGGCCGTGGATGTGGTGGATGGCCAGCAGCTGCGTGAGTTGATTCGCCAGTCTGTTCGTGCCGATGCGGCGGTGGTGCAGCCCTGGCGCATCGAGCGCGGCAGCCAGCAGCTGACCGTGGATGTGATGCCCGATGTCCAGAAAGAGCAAAACGCCAGCGTGGGCCGCATCGGCGCTTATGTGGGCGCGCCGCCCGAGTTTGTCACTGTGCAGTACGGCCCTGTGGAGGGACTATGGGGCGGTATGGTGCGCACTTGGGACATGTCTGTTCTGACCCTGCGCATGATGGGCCGCATGGTGGTCGGCCAGGCTTCCCTGAAAAATCTGAGTGGACCCTTGACGATTGCTGATTACGCCGGCCGCTCGGCCAGCATGGGTTTCACACAATACCTGGTGTTTCTGGCGCTCATCAGCGTGAGCCTGGGCGTGCTGAACCTGCTTCCCTTGCCGGTCCTCGATGGGGGACACCTGATGTATTATCTTTGGGAGGGTGTGACGGGCAGGAAAGTGTCGGATGCGTGGATGGAGCACCTGCAGCGCGGTGGCGTGGCGGTTCTTCTTCTCATGATGGCCATTGCCCTGTTCAACGATATCACCCGGCTCTTTGGCTAACCTTTTTGCCGCATGTCCCAGCGTCATGCGGCACCCCCTTCACTCATGAAAAAACACATCAATCGCCTGGGCGTGCGCACTGCATCGGCCGTTGCAGCCATGGTTTTGGTCGCCAATGCGGCGTGGGCCCTGGAGCCATTCAGGGTGCAGGACATCCGGGTGGAGGGCCTGCAGCGCGTGGAGCCCGGCACCATTTTCGCCTCCATGCCATTGCGGGTTGGCGATGACTACAACGACGAAAAAGGCGCCGCTGCCATTCGGGCCCTGTTTGGTCTGGGACTTTTCAAGGACGTGCGGCTGGAGGCTACAGGCAACGTGCTGGTCGTGGTGGTGCAAGAGCGCCCCACCATCGCCGATGTGGAGTTTGCGGGCACCAAGGAGTTCGACAAGGAAGCGCTCAAAAAGAGCATGCGCGATGTGGGACTGACCGAAGGGCGTCCCTACGACAAGGCGCTGACCGATCGGGCAGAGCAGGAACTCAAGCGCCAGTACATCAACAAGAGCCTGTATGGCGCCGAGGTGGTGACCACCGTGACGCCGATCGAGCGCAACCGTGTCAACCTCACCTTCACGGTGGTGGAAGGTGAGCCGGCGCGCATCAAGGAAGTGCGTATCGTTGGCAACAAGGCGTTCAGCGAGTCCACGCTCAAGGGGTTGTTCGACCAGGACGCCGGCGGCTGGCTGAGCTGGTACACCAAGTCGGACCGTTATGCGCGCGCCAAGCTCAATGCCGATCTGGAGACGCTTCGCTCCTACTATCTTCAGCGCGGCTACCTTGAGTTTCGCGTGGACTCCACCCAGGTGGCCATCTCGCCCGACAAGCAGGACATCTCCATTGTGGTCAATGTGACCGAAGGCGAGCGCTTCGTGGTGTCCGGGGTCAAGCTCGAAGGCAATTACCTCGATCGCGAAGACGAGTTCAAATCGCTGGTCGCCATTCGTGCGGGCGAGCCCTACAACGCAGACCAAGTCACCGAGACCACCAAGGCCTTCTCGGAATATTTCGCTCGTTTCGGTTTTGCGTTTGCGCGGGTCGAAGCAGTGCCGGACATCGATCGCGAGAACAACCGTGTGGCACTGGTACTGCAGGCCGAGCCGGCCCGCCGGGCTTACGTGCGACGCATCAATGTGAGTGGCAACAACCGCACGCGCGATGAAGTCATTCGCCGAGAATTCCGTCAATACGAGGCATCGTGGTACGACGGCGAAAAGATACGGCTGTCGCGCAACCGCGTGGACCGGCTGGGCTACTTTACCGAGGTGGGAATCGAAACCCAGGAAGTGCCTGGGTCTCCAGACCAGGTCGACCTCGTGATCAATGTGGTCGAGAAGCCCACCGGCTCCTTGCAATTGGGTGCCGGTTTTTCCAGCGCTGAAAAGGTGGCCCTGTCCTTTTCCATCAAGCAGGAAAACGTTTTCGGCTCCGGCAACTACCTGGGGGTGGACGTCAACACCAGCAAATACCGCCGTACCCTGGTGTTCAGCACCACCGACCCGTATTTCACCCAGGATGGCGTCTCTCGCACCCTGGACTTTTACTACCGCACCGACAAGCCCTATGAAGAGCAGGGCGGCAATTATCAGCTGGTCACGTCGGGTGCATCGATCCGTTTTGGGGTGCCCTTCAGCGAAACCGATACCGTTTTCTTCGGTGGTGGCATAGAGCAAATCAAAATCAAGGCTGGCACCAACATTCCGGCCGCTTACCTGGCCTACGCAGACACCTACGGCAGCTCCAGCAACTCCGTTCCCCTGACCATCGGCTGGTCGCGCGACGACCGCGACAGTGCGCTGGCACCCAATTCGGGCCGCTACCAGCGGCTCAATTCCGAATGGTCTGTGGCGGGTGACGCGCGCTACGTGCGGGCCAACTACCAGTACCAGCAATACATTCCGCTGAACAAGCGGTTCACGGTGGCCTTCAATGGCGAGCTGGGCTATGGCAAGGGCATGAATGGCCGGCCGTTCCCGGTGTTCAAGAACTTCTACTCCGGTGGTCTCGGTTCGGTGCGTGGTTTCGATCAGGGCACACTGGGCCCGCGCGATGTCACGGGCTCCTCTTTGGGTGGCCCCAAGAAGGTCACGCTCAATGCCGAACTGATGGCGCCCTTTCCAGGCGCAGGCAATGACCGCACGCTGCGCATATTCACCTTCGTGGATGCGGGCAATGTGTACGGTGAAGATGACAAGCTCCGTTTCAGTGACTTGCGTGCATCTGCGGGTGTGGGTCTGAGCTGGATTTCCCCCCTGGGTCCGCTGCGTCTTGCCTATGCACAACCGGTGCGCAAGTTCGCCGGCGATAGAATCCAGAAACTTCAATTCCAGATTGGTACGTCCTTCTAATGAAATCACTTTCCCGCCATTTCACCCTGGCCCTGCTGCTGGGCACGCTGGCAGTGGCTGCCCCTGCAGTGCAGGCACAAGAATTCAAGGCCGGTTTCGTTAACACCGACCGAATCTTCCGCGAAGCCACTACTGCCAAGGCGGCCCAGGCCAAGCTGGAGCAGGAGTTCTCCCGACGTGAGAAGGAACTCATCGACATGGGCAACACCCTGAAGGCGGCGACCGAGAAATTCGAGCGCGAAGCCCCCACCATGGCCGAAAGCCAGCGCACCACGCGCCAGCGCCAACTGGTGGACCAAGACCGTGAATTCCAGCGCAAGCGCCGCGAGTTCCAGGAAGACCTGAACGCCCGCAAGAACGAAGAACTCGCCCAGGTTCTGGATCGTGCCAACAAGGTAGTCAAGCAGGTCGCCGAAGCCGAAAAATACGATGTAATCCTGCAGGAAGCGGTCTACATCAACCCCAGGCACGACATCACTGACCGGGTGATCAAGGCGCTGAATGCCGCTGGCAAATAAGCCGCGGCGCAGGGCAGGTGGCGCGTGAGTTTGCTCCTCGGCAACATTGTTGACGCGCTGGGCGGATCACTGCAAGGGGGGCTACGGGACACCGCAATACTTCGCATTGCGCCGCTTGAAACCGCCGGCCCAGGGGACATCAGTTTCTTGAGCCATCCGCGTTACCAGCAACAACTGGCCGCCTCCCGGGCGGCCTGTGTCATTGTGGCGCCTGCAATGCGTGGGCCAGCACTGGCGCGTGGCGCGTGCATTGTGGCGGACAACCCCTATGTCTATTTCGCCCGGGTGACCCAGCTTTGGCGGCAGCACCATGGCGCAGCCCCGCGGCCCGGTGTGCACCCCAGCGCTGTGGTGGATGCGCAGGCCGTGGTGCATCCCAGTGCCTCGGTGGGGCCGCTGTGTGTGGTGGAGCGCGGAGCCCACATTGGCGCAGGCACGGTGCTCAAGTCGCGCGTGACGGTGGGAGAAGACTGCCGCATCGGCGCACGCTGCATCGTGCACGCGGGTGTGGTGATTGGTGCCGACGGATTCGGCTTTGCGCCGCAGGGTGGCGAGTGGATCAAGATCGAGCAGCTGGGCGCTGTGCGCATTGGTGACGACGTGGAAATTGGTGCCAACACCTGCATTGACCGGGGCGCATTGCAGGACACCGTCATTGAAGACGGCGTGAAGCTCGACAACCTGATCCAGATCGGTCACAACGTGCGCATCGGCAAAAACTCGGCCATGGCCGGGTGCGTGGGCGTGGCTGGCAGCGCGACCATTGGCGCACATTGCACCGTGGGCGGTGGCGCGATTGTGCTGGGGCATCTGGAACTGGCCGACAACGTGCACATCTCTGCGGGTACGGTCGTCACACGCTCGCTCACCAAGCCGGGCCAGTACACCGGCATGTTCCCTATCGACGACAATGCGCGCTGGGAAAAAAACGCTGCCACACTCAAACAACTGTACAGCTTGCGCGATCGCATCAAGGCGCTCGAGCAGGCTCTCAAGGCAGCATGAACGGAAGAACAACTCGATGATGGATATCCACGCAATTCTCAAGCAACTGCCCCACCGCTACCCGTTTTTGCTGGTGGACAAGGTGATCGAGCTGGAGAGCAACACGCGCATCAAGGCAATCAAGAACGTCACGTTCAACGAGCCTTATTTCATGGGGCATTTCCCCGGGCACCCCGTGATGCCAGGCGTGCTGATCCTGGAAGCGCTGGCCCAGGCGGCGGGCCTGCTGGCGTTCGATGCCATGGGCAAGGTGCCCGATGAAAACAACATCTATTATTTTGTCGGCATCGATGGCGCGCGTTTCAAGCGCCCCGTGGAGCCCGGCGACCAATTGGTCCTGGACATCGAAATCGACCGGGTGCGTGGCGGCATCTGGAAGTTCAAGGCCGTAGCGCGGGTGGGCGAGGAAGTGGCTTGCGAGGCCGAACTCATGTGCACGATGCGCAGTGTGGGCTGAGTGCGCCTTTGCAAGCCGTGAGCAACATCCATCCCACTGCCATCGTCGATCCGGGCGCTGAAATCGACGCAACGGCCAGCATCGGGCCCTACAGCGTGATCGGTGCCCATGTGGTCATCGGGGCGGGCACCACGGTGGGCGCGCACTGCGTGATCGACGGGCGCACCACACTGGGACGCGACAACCATATCTTCCAGTTCAACTCCATCGGCGCGATTCCCCAGGACAAAAAGTATGCGGGCGAGCCCACCGAACTGGTGATTGGCGACCGCAACACCATCCGCGAGTTCTGCACCCTGAACCTCGGGGTGCCCCAGGCCGGCGGCATCACCACCGTGGGTGATGACAACTGGATCATGGCCTACACCCACATCGCCCACGACTGCCATGTGGGCAACCACACCACGCTGGCCAACAACACCACGCTGGCCGGCCATGTGCACCTGGGTGACTGGGTGACGGTGGGCGGGCTCACCGGCATCCACCAGTTCGTGAAGGTGGGGGCGCACGCCATGGTGGGCTTTGCCAGTGCCGTGGCGCAAGACGTGCCCCCGTTCATGCTGGTGGACGGCAACCCGCTGGCCGTGCGCGGCTACAACGTGGTGGGTCTGCGTCGTCGCGGCTTTTCACCCGAACGCCTGGGCGCCGTCAAGCAGATGCACAGACTGCTCTATCGCCAGGGCCTCACGCTGGAAGCCGCGCGCGCGGCCATCGCAGAACTGGTGCAGTCGGTGCCCGAGGCCGGTGGCGATGTGGCGATGATGGAGCAATTCCTGGCCAACGCCACGCGCGGCATTGCGCGCTGAGGGGCGGGTGATGAGTGCCTCCCCCCGCGTCGCCATGGTGGCGGGCGAAACATCGGGCGACCTGCTGGCGGGGCTGCTGCTCGATGGCCTGCAGGCGCAGTGGCCCGGGTTGCAGGCGCAGGGCATTGGCGGGCCGCAGATGGCGCGCCGGGGCTTTACAGCCTGGTGGCCCAGCGAGCGGCTGGCGGTGCATGGCTACAGCATGGAGCTGCTGCGCAGGCTGCGCGATATCTTGGGCATTCGCAAGCAGTTGCGAGCGCGCTTGCTGCAAGACCGGCCCGATGTATTCATCGGCGTGGACGCGCCCGATTTCAACCTGGGCCTCGAAGCCGATCTGCGCGCTGCCGGCATCAAGACCGTGCATTTTGTCTGCCCCTCGATCTGGGCCTGGCGGGCCGATCGGGTTGAAAAAATCCGCCGCAGTGCAGACCATGTGCTGTGCATCTTTCCGTTCGAGCCTGCATTGCTGGCGCAGCACGGCATTGCTGCCACCTATGTGGGGCATCCACTGGCGAATGTCATTCCCATGGTGCCCGACCGCCATGCCGCCAGGGCGCAGCTGGGCATGCACGACGCTGACGAAGTGCTGGCCATCCTGCCGGGCAGCCGGTCCGCCGAGGTGGATTACATCGCTTCGCCCTTCTTTCAGGCTGCAGCGCTTATCCTTAAAGCGCGACCAGCTATTAAATTAATAGTTCCCGCCGTGCCTGCACTGCAGGCGCGCATCGAGCAGTTGGCCCATGCCAGCGGTCTGGGCAGCGCCCTGCAAATCGTCACCGGCCAATCACACACCGTGCTCGCCGCCTGCGATGTCACGCTGATCGCCAGCGGCACCGCCACGCTCGAGGCCGCGCTGTTCAAGCGCCCCATGGTCATTGGTTACCACATGCACCCCTTGAGCTGGTGGCTCATGCGGCGCAAGCAGCTGCAGCCCTGGGTGGGCCTGCCCAACATCCTGTGCCGCGAGTTTGTGGTGCCCGAGCTGATCCAGGGCGCCGCCACGCCGCAGGCGCTGAGCGCGGCCACGCTGCAGTGGCTGGATGCCCGCACGCACCAGCGTGAAAAAATCACCGCGCTCGAGCAGCGCTTCACCGCGCTGCACCAAAGCCTGCAGCGCGACACGCCCCGACTGGCTGCCGATGCGATCCAGACCATCCTTGCCGCCTGAACAGGCCAGCCTGCCCTGGCACAGCCCTGGCTTGGTTGCCGGGGTGGACGAGGCCGGACGG
The DNA here is from genome assembly GCA_002327945.1 of Acidovorax delafieldii. GTDB lineage: Bacteria > Pseudomonadota > Gammaproteobacteria > Burkholderiales > Burkholderiaceae_C > Acidovorax > Acidovorax delafieldii_C. Next base: position 15,951 of record DCVY01000156.1, read on the forward strand.
GGCCCGCTGGCCGGGCCTGTGGTGGCTGCTGCGGTCATCCTCGACGACCTCCATCCCATTGTCGGGCTGGCCGACTCCAAGAAGCTCACCGCCGCGCGGCGCGAGGCCCTGTTTGACGAGATCCGCGCCAAGGCGCTGTGCTGCAGCATTGCCGAAGCCAGTGTGGAGGAGATCGACCGGCTGAACATCCTGCAGGCCACGCTGCTGGCCATGCGCCGCGCCGTGCTGGGACTGCGGCTCAAGCCCAAGATGGTTCTGGTGGATGGCAACCGGCTGCCCACCCTGGACATGCCCGCCGAAGCCATTGTCAAAGGCGACGCGCTGGTGCCTGCCATCTCGGCTGCGTCCATTTTGGCCAAGGTCCACCGCGACCGCTGGTGCGTGCAGGTGGATGAGATTTACCCGCAATACGGCTTTGCCGGGCACAAGGGCTACGGCACGGCCGTGCACATGGCCGCCCTGCGCGAGCACGGGGCCTGCATTCACCATCGGCGCAGCTTTGCGCCCGTGGCCAAGGTGCTGACCGGAGGCTGAGAGTCTTTTGCCTATGCCCGCCTTGCACGCCNNATGGCTGTGCTTTTCGCCTTGATCCATGGCGTTTTGACGCGCCTTTCGGGTGCGGATAAAAAAATCTCAACCTCTGAGTCGCCTCGCGCCAGTCATCCCTCAGCCCCTTCCTTGCCCGCCATGGACAACGCATGACTTCCGCCCCACTGACCGTCATCCACTCGCGCGACAACGCCTTTGTCAAAGACCTGCGCAGGCTGGCGCAGGACAGCACGGCCTACCGCAAACAGGGCCGAGTCTGGCTGGAGGGCGACCACTTGTGCAGCGCCGCCCTGCAGCGTGGTGTGCGCCCCGCCATTGCCGTATTTGCAGAGTCTTTTTGGCCTATGGCGCCCGCTGTGTACGCGCAAGAATCCATTAAAGTGGTAGTGGTTGCCGATGCCTTGTTTGCCGACATCAGTGGCCTGGAGTCGCCGGCGCCCATGGGGTTTGTGGTGGATGCCGCCGCGCCAAGCGGCCTGCAGTCTGGCGTGGCCACGGTGGTGCTGGACCGGGTGCAGGATGCGGGCAATGTGGGCTCCATCCTGCGCAGCGCATCGGCATTTGGCTTTCGGCAGGTGGCGGCGCTCAAGGGCAGCGCGGCGCTGTGGGCGCCCAAGGTGCTGCGCGCGGGAATGGGCGCGCATTTTGCGCTGGACCTGGTCGAAGGACTCGCTTTGGATGACCTGCAGGTTTTGGGCGTGCCACTGCTGGTCACCAGCTCGCATGCCGGTGACTTTTTGCACCGCGCCGCTTTGCCCTGGCCTTGTGCCTGGGTTCTGGGCCATGAAGGCCAGGGCGTGTCACCCGCGCTGGAGGCGCAGGCCGCCCAGCGCATTCGCATTGCACAGCCGGGCGGTGAGGAGTCGCTGAACGTGGCCGCCGCCGCAGCCATCTGTCTGCATGCCAGTGGCGCCATGCGTTGAACCCAGGAGTCTGTCGAACTTGAGTCACGGGAACCTGCCACAAGACGAAAGCAAGTGCTTTGCACCATTTGCAAACAGACTTTTGCCTTGTGGCGCTTCAAATTTGCTTATGAATCAAGCAATCATCTCAGGAAGGCTGAAAGTCCGAGGCCCCTCGTCATTCCGTGTGGAA
>DCVY01000059.1:0-9616 GCA_002327945.1 Acidovorax delafieldii
GGCACAAGCGCCATGCTGTGCGCTGGCGTATCCGGTCATGCTGTAAACTGGCATTGGGTTTTTTGATGGTTGCTTGCGATCCGGTGATTATCCGGGTTCCGCTTTACACCCGAGTTATCTTCGCAAAATATGTCAAAAATCAAGCCGGCGCCATTGCCGCCCGATACTGCCATCGGCGGCTACCGTGTGGTGCGCCGAGTGTCGTCCGGCGGTTTTGGTGTGGTCTATCTGGCGATCGATGCCGATGGCCAGCAGATCGCCATCAAGGAATATCTGCCTGCATCCCTGGCCACCCGTACCCCGGGGGAGTTGCTGCCCAAGGTGGCGCCCGAAAAGCTGTCCCTCTATCGCCTGGGCCTCAAGAGTTTTTTTGAAGAAGGTCGCGCGCTGGCGCAGATATCGCACGCCTCGGTGGTGAGTGTGCTCAATTTCTTTCGCGAGAACGAAACCGTCTACATGGTGATGAACTACCTGGAGGGGGCCACTTTGCAGGACTTCATCATCACGGCGCGCGACCTGAAGACGCAAAAGGTGTTTCGCGAGTCCACCATCCGCTCGCTGTTCGATGAGGTGCTGCGCGGCCTGCGCATCGTGCACCAGCATAAGATGCTGCACCTGGATATCAAGCCCGCCAACATCTTCATCACCGATGACAACAAGGCCGTGTTGATCGATTTTGGTGCTGCGCGCGAGGTGCTGTCCAAAGAGGGCAATTTCATCCGGCCCATGTACACCCCCGGCTTTGCCGCGCCCGAGATGTACCGGCGCGACTCGTCCATGGGCCCGTGGACCGATATTTATGCCATCGGCGCCTGCATCTATGCCTGCATGCAGGGCTTTCCGCCCAACGAGGCACCCCAGCGCATCGAGAAAGACCGCCTGTCAATGGCGCTGACCAGGCTGCGCGGTGTGTACTCGGACAACCTCATCGAGGTGGTGGAATGGTGCATGGCGCTTGACCCGCTGTCGCGCCCGCAGTCGGTATTTGCGCTGCAAAAAGAACTCTCGCGCGAGGGCGAGCGCCGCTACACCAAGCTTTCGGTGGCCGAAAAGATGCGGCTGCAACTCGACACCCTGGTGTCCGACACCAAGAAAAATATGCAAAAAGTGGGTGAAGCCACGGGCATCGGGGTCAAACCCAAATGAAAATGACCCACTCAATGCGGGTTCAGGCGGGATGCATGTCCATTAACGATGCATGGGTGCATCCATGTTTGCGTGAGTCCTTATGAAGTTCTCGGTATTCCAGATCAGCCGCCGTGGCGGGCGCGAAAAAAACGAAGACCGCATGGGCTACTGCTACACGCGCGAGTCGGGTCTGTTTGTGCTGGCGGACGGCATGGGCGGGCACCCTGAGGGCGAGGTGGCCGCGCAGATTGCGCTGCAAACCATCTCGGCCCTGTTCCAGCGCCAGGCCAAGCCCAAGCTGGAGAATGTGCAGGAGTTCCTGTCGTCGGCCCTGCTGGCGGCCCACCACCAGATTCTGCGCCATGCCTCGGGCAAAGGCATGCTTGATACACCGCGCACCACGCTGGTGGCTGTCGTGGTGCAGGAGGGCGCTGCGTCGTGGATCCACTGCGGCGACTCGCGCCTGTACATGGTGCGCGGTGGCGAGTTGCTGACCCGCACGCGCGACCACTCCTATCTTGAACTGCGCAATGCCCAGCCACCGGGGCTGGATCGCATCAACCGCAGCGTGCTGTTCACCTGCCTGGGCTCACCCGCCAAGCCCATTTATGACAGCACCGGGCCCGTGTACCTGGAGCAGGGCGATCGCATTTTGCTGTGCTCCGATGGCCTGTGGGGTGCGCTCGGCGATGAAGATATCGTCACTGAGCTGGGCCAGCATACGGTGTCGCATGCGGTGCCCGAACTGGTGGAGGCCGCGCTGCGCAAGGCGGGCCAGGGCAGTGACAACGTCACCGTGGTGGCACTGGAGTGGGAAACCCCCGATGCGTTTGAGTCCACACAAGGTGTTTCCACCGACAGCATCAGCGACGATGTGTTCGCCTCGACCATCCAGGCGGGCCCCCTGGATGGCCTGGTGGACGATCTGGATGACGAGGCCATCGAGCGTTCAATTGCCGAGATCAACGAAGCCATCCGCCGCTCGGCTGCCCGGAAGATCTGAGAGGCTGGAGCCTTTTGCCTATGCCCGCCCTGCACGCCAAAACACCCCTGCGCGTCGTTGCCAATGCGCGCCATAGACCGCGCCATGGCTGTGCTTTTCGCCTGGATCCCTGGCGTTTTGACGCGCCTTTCGGGCACGGGCAAAAAAATCTCAGCCCCTGAACCCACTGCGACCGCGCCGACCGAACCAGCGCGTCTGGCCGCGTCCCAGGGCCCCGCTGCGGGAACCAGCCGCTGCCCACTGGGTTCATAGCCTTCTTATTCCTGATCCACATGACCTCTTTCACCCGCACCGGCGACCGCGCCGCCGACCAGTTGCGCCCCGTGCGCATCACCCGCCACTACACCATGCATGCCGAGGGTTCGGTGCTGATCGAGTTTGGCGCTACCCGCGTGCTGTGCACGGCGTCGGTGGAAGAAAAAGTGCCCCCGCACCAGCGCGGCACCGGCGAGGGCTGGGTTACGGCGGAATACGGTATGTTGCCCCGCGCCACGCACAGGCGCAGCGACCGCGAGGCCGCCAAGGGTAAGCAGAGCGGCCGCACCCAGGAAATCCAGCGACTCATCGGTCGCTCGCTGCGGGCGGTGTTTGATCTGAAACTGCTGGGCGAACGCACGATCCAGCTCGACTGCGATGTGATCCAGGCCGACGGTGGCACGCGCACCGCCGCCATCACCGGCGCGTGGGTGGCAGCACAGGATGCCGTGGCCCAGTTGCTGGCCAGCGGAAAAATCACGGCGACGCCCATCCTGGAGCCGGTGGCCGCCATTTCGGTGGGTATCGTGCAGGGCACGCCGCTGCTGGACCTGGAATATGTGGAAGACGTGGGCTGCGATACCGACATGAATGTGGTCATGACAGGCGCCGGTCATTTCGTGGAAGTGCAGGGCACAGCCGAGGGCAGAGCCTTCACCCGCGCCGAGATGGACCAGTTGCTGGCCCTGGCCGACAAGGGCATTGCCGAGCTGGTGGGCCTGCAACAACAATCGCTCTTGAAATAAGAGCTGCTTGCGCTTTATGAACAAGCGCTTCAGGCCCTATTGACTATGAAACTGGTACTCGCATCCAACAACCGCGGCAAGCTCTCCGAACTGCAGGCCATGCTGGCGCCCCTGGGCATTGAGCTGGTGCGCCAGGCCGACCTGGGCGTGGGTGAGGCCGAAGAGCCGCACCGCACCTTTGTCGAAAACGCCCTGGCCAAGGCGCGCTTTGCCGCGCAGCACACCGGTTTGCCCGCGCTGGCCGATGATGCCGGCCTGTGCGTAGACGCCTTTGGCGGCCTGCCGGGCGTGGATACGGCCTACTACGCCACCCAGTTCGGCTACGAAAAAGGCGACGACACCAACGTGCGCGCCCTGCTGGAGCAGATGCAGGGCCAGGACAACCGCCGCGCAGCCATGGTCAGCACCTTGGTGGCCGTGCGCAGCCCGCAAGACCCCGAGCCCCTGATTGCCGTGGGCCGCGTGGTGGGCGAAATCACCCGCGAGCCGCGCGGCAGCAATGGTTTCGGCTTCGACCCCGTGATGCTCATCCCCGAGTTCGGCAAGACCTTTGCCGAGTTGCCCACCGAGGTCAAGAATGCCCACAGCCACCGGGGCCGTGCGGCGCAACAGATGCTGGCGCTGATGCGCGAGCGCTGGTTCTGAGCATCGGTCGCAGCATGGCCATCCCCATCATTTCCGCCGATCGGGCTGCACCCGCACCCCGGCGCGACATCCAGCACTACATGCGCCCGGGGCTGCTGCAGCTCACCAGCCTGCCGCCGCTGGCCCTGTATGTGCACCTGCCCTGGTGCCTGAAGAAATGCCCATATTGCGATTTCAATTCGCACGAATGGCGCGACAGCAGTGGCGCGGGCAGTGCGGGCGGCGCCGGTGCGTTGCCAGAAGCCCGCTACCTCAATGCCCTGGTGGCCGACCTGGAAGCGGCGCTGCCCCTGGTGTGGGGTCGCAGCGTGCACAGCATTTTCATCGGTGGCGGCACGCCCAGCCTGTTCTCGCCCCAGTCCATCGACCGCTTGATCGGCGACATCCGCGCGCGCCTGCCGCTGGCAGCCGATTGCGAGATCACCCTGGAGGCCAACCCTGGCACCTTTGAAAAAGACCGCTTCCGAGCCTTCCGCGCGGCTGGCGTCACGCGCCTGTCGGTGGGCGTGCAAAGCTTCAACAACCGGCATCTGCAGGCTTTGGGCCGGGTGCACGACCGCGCGCAGGCGCTGGCCGCCGTGCAGGAGGCGGCCAGCGCCTTCGACACCTTCAACCTGGACATCATGTACGCGCTGCCGGGCCAGACGCTGCCAGAGCTGGAGCAGGACATGGCCACGGCGCTGGCGCTGGCGCCACCGCACATCTCCATCTACCACCTCACCATCGAGCCCAACACCTACTTCGCCAAGTTTCCGCCCGCCATCCCGGCGGACGACGATGCCTACGCCATGCTCGACCGCATCACCGAGATGACGGGCCAGGCGGGGCTGGCGCGCTATGAGATATCGGCCTACGCCCGGCCGGGCCATGCGTGTTTTCACAACACCAACTACTGGCAGTTTGGCGACTACCTGGGGCTGGGCGCGGGCGCGCACAGCAAGCTCAGCTTTGCCCACCGCGTGGTGCGCCAGATGCGTTTTCGCGATCCGCGCCTGTACATGGACAACGCGCTGGCGGGCTGCGCCCTGGCGCAGGACGAGGATGTGCGCCGTGCCGACCTGCCGTTCGAGTTCATGCTCAATGCGCTGCGCCTGCGTGAGGGCTTTGCGCTGCAGGATTTTGCCGAACGCACGGGCCTGCCCCTGACCGCTATTGCAAAGGCGCTGGACGCGGCTGAACGCAAGGGCCTGGTCACCCGCGACATGGCCCGTGTACGCCCGACCGAGCGCGGATTTGATTTTTTGAACGATCTGCAGGCGCTGTTCCTGGCCGACTGAAAGCACTGTGCCAGCACCGGCGCAATCCGTGCAACACGATGTGCATCATGTTGGTCTTTGGTGCCTGTGGATAAAGCGCTTTTTGCTATGAAAACGAGAGAAAAATAGCGAAGACCCATCCACTTTGCTGGTGGCGTTTGGGCTTTGCTCAGCCGCAGCGCACCGCCGTGATGCGCCCATTGCCATCCACCACCAGGTTCAGGCGCTCGGTGTTGAACTCCAGCGTCACCACCTGGCGGGGGTGCAGCAGGCGTGCCATGGCAGCCCCCGATGCCACCCGGGCCTGCTCAATCACCGACGGTGTGCCCTGCTTGCCGATCACCCCTTGGGCGGGCGCAGCATTGCACACGCCGCCACGCGGCCCGGGGCCCACCGAGGCCGGCGCTGCACCGCCCGTTCCGCCCGGCAAGCCGGCGCAGCCCGCCAGCAAGGCGGCGCACAGACAAGTGGTCAGGCAGGCGGTTGGGGTGAACGTTCGGGTCATCTGCATGGTTTTCTCCTGGAGGAATCTGTGGCGTGGTGCGCCGATGGTGGGGATACCTTATCGTGCGCCAGATCCCCTGGCTGTCACGACAGGTAACCGTATCGCCTGGTGCACGCCTGTGCCAACAGCGCGGTCTGGTGGGCCGTCGTCAGACGGCTGCAATGGCTAACCGCCCAGCCATTCCAACAGCTTGCCGAGCGCGCCGGGGCCAATGGGCGGCTCTACCGTGCCATGGCACCACCAGCACGGCGTGGCGTGTGTGTGCGGCCACCCGCTCTGCACCAGGATAAATCAGAGTGCCAGCGCACGGCAGTGGCGAAACCACAGGTCTGGCACACAGACAGGTATTCCGCAGGGCAAGTCTGGGAGCCATGGTACGGGGCGGGTGCCACGGCCGCCCGGCGCCTGACGGGCGCACGCGCTGGCATGCCGAAACTGCAGCCGCATCGAACCAGGCCAGACCAGGCCCGGGTAAATCCGTGAAAATCAGCGTTTTTCTGACTTCATTGCGCAAAGATTTTCATGACCGAAGCCCATTTCGCTCCCCCGCTGCCCGACCACCTGTCCATCGACCCGCGCAGTCCGCACCATGTTGCTGCCGTGTTCGAGCACGACATCGGCATCCGGTTGAATGACAAAGACCGATTCGATGTCGAGGAATACTGCATCAGCGAAGGCTGGGTCAAGGTGCCCGCCGGCAAGACGCTTGATCGCAAGGGCAAGCCGCTGCTCATCAAGCTCAAGGGCAAGGTGCAAGCGTTTTACCGCTCATGACCATCCCCGCCACGGCGCCCGTCAGTGGCGTTGACTGCGCAGCCCATGCGATGAATCCAGTGGGCGAATCCCTCCCCGTCAGCCCCTGGATCATCTACTGCGATGGCAGCGCCATGCCCAACCCCGGCCGCATGGGGCTGGGTGTGCTGCTTTGCGCGCCCGATGGCACCCGGTACACGCTGGCGCAGGCCACCCACACCACGGGGTGCAACAACGAGGCCGAGCTGCGCGCCCTGTTGCTGGCCCTGCGGGAGCTGCAGGCGCGCGGGGCCAGCGCGCTGCTGGTGCACAGCGACAGCAGTATTCTTGTGGAGCAGCTTGGTGGCGCGGCGGCGGCGCCGATTGCGCCAATTGCGCGGCTGCAAGATCTGTTGGATGAGGCGCGCACCCTGCTGCAGTCATTCACGCAGGTGCGCCTGCAGTGGATTCCCCGCCACCGCAATACACAGGCCGACGCCCTGGCCCGCGCCGCGCTGGGGTGTGCGCCCAAGCCGCTCGCCCGGGCTTTTGGTAAGCGGTGCAAGCGCAAGAAATAGGTGCCGGTTGCGCCACCACTGACCGGGGGCGCGCCAGGTGGGGGTGCGCTGCACTGTGCGGCCCATCACCGATCTTGGCGCTTTCTCGCGCACCCGCTCAGGGCAGCTCGGCGCTGCCCATGCGGGCGACGATGGCGCGCGTGCGCCCTGCCAGGTAGGCTGAGCCCGGCGTCTTTTCAAAGCGCTTGGGCGCGGGCAGCATGACGGCCAGGCGCGCGGCCTCCTGCGGCGACAGGCGTGCGGCCGGTTTTTTGAAGTAATGCTGGGCCGCTGCCTCGGCGCCAAACACCCCGTCGCCCCATTCCACGCTGTTGAGGTAGATCTCCAGGATCCGCTGTTTGCTGAGCAGTTGTTCCAGCAGCAGTGTGAGTACAAATTCCTGGCCCTTGCGCAGCAGCGTGCGCTCGCCCGAGAGCAGCAGGTTTTTGGCCAGCTGCTGGGTGATGGTGGAGCCGCCCCGTATTTTGGGTGCACGCACGGGTTTGTCGGGCGCGCGGGCCTGGGCCTTGGCGATTTGCGCCTCGGCCTGGGCGTTGCGTTCCCAGGCTTTTTCGATGGCGTTCCAGTCCACGCCATCGTGGTTGACGAAACTGTCGTCTTCCGCAGCAATCACGGCGCGTTTCAAATGGTCTGAAATCCGGGCGGAGGGCATCCACTGCTGGCGCCAGCGCACCTGCCCCTTGCTGGCCAGCTGGGCCCAGATTTCAGAGCGCTGGAAGGTGGTGGATTCGGGGGCGACCACGGCCATCGCCGCGATGCGCGCCACAAAAAACAGTTGCAGGGCCACCCCGGCCACCAGCACCAGCCCCAGCCAGCGCAGCAGGGATTTCATCGTTGCATTCCCTTCATTCCAATTCTCCATCCAGCGTGAACGCGAAGGCGAAGCGCAGGCAGTGCAGGCATACGACACGCGAAGCTGACAAAGTGCATGGTGGATTCGGAAATGGAATCACGTCGTGGCTTGCAGTTCTTTGAGTACTTGCGCCGATGGCGGGCGCACGCCGCGCCACAGGGCAAACGCCTCTGCGGCCTGCTCCACCAGCATGCCCAGGCCATCGCGGGGCACGGCGCCGTGCTGGCGGGCCCAGTCGAGGAAGCCTTGCGCAGCCGGGCCATACATCATGTCGTAGGCCAGGCTGCCCGGGCGCAGCACATGGGCCGGCACGGGAGCGGCGTCTCCCGCCAGGCTGCTGGCCGTGGCATTGATGATGAGGTCGAAATCGGACTCCAGCGATTGCGGGGTAATGGCTAGCAGCTCAGTTTTTTGTGGCAATGCAAGGTCGGCATGGGCCCGCACCAGCGCCTGCGCCCGGGCCAGTGTGCGGTTGGCCACGGTGATGTGGCGCACGCCCGCCTGCAGCAGAGGGCCCAGCACGCCGGCAGCGGCGCCACCGGCGCCCACCAGCAACACGTCGCGCCCGGCCAGCGACAGGCCTGCATTGCGCGTGATGTCGGCCACCAGCCCCAGGCCGTCGGTGTTGTCGGCGTGGATGCCGTCGGGGGTAAACACCAGGGTGTTGGCGGCCCCGGCGCGTTGCACGCGCTCGCTGCGCGTGGTGGCCAGGGTGGCGGCTTCGGGCTTGAAGGGAACGGTAACGTTGCAGCCGCGCCCGCCGCGGGCGATGAAGTCGCGCACACCCTGGGCAAAGCCGTCGATGGGCAGCAGGCAGCGTTCGTACACCAGACGCTCGCCGGTCAGCTCGGCAAAACGGGCGTGGATGGCGGGTGAGCGGCTGTGCGCCACCGGGTTGCCCATCACGCAATACAGATCAGCGGAAAAACTCATGGACACGGTATGAAGGCAAGAGGGGGGTCGGACGGGCACGGTGTCGTGCGGGGCGCCGCAGGCCGCTGAAGGCCATCGTTCAGGGGTTGCGGCTTTCGGGGTTGGCTTCGAAATTGGTCTGGAGGGTCTGGTCGCGCGTGAACTTGAAGCGCGCCACCATGGCGATCTGGTCGGCCTGGCGGCGCATCTCGGCATTGAAGTGCCCGAACGGCCCGGCGGCCCGCGCAATGGCCTGGGCCTGACGGTCCAGTGCGCTGTTGCCCGAACCCTGCACCACCTCGGTGTCCAGGACGCGGCCATCATGGTTGACGGTAACGATCATCGTCAGTTCGCCGTACAGCTTGCGGCCCCCTTGCTCGGGGAAGTTTTCGGTGCCCTTGTCCTCGACCTTGCTGCGCAGGCCCGAGTAATAGACTGCATAGGCCTCTTCGCGCGTGGCGGGGCTGATGTAGCGTTTTTTCGGGCGCGCGTTTTCTTCGTTGATGCGCTTTTCGATCTCGGCCAGCAGCTTGACGAGCTGGCGGCGCTTTTCCTCTTCGGCCGACTGGCTGTCACTTTGGCTGGTTTGGCGCGTATCGGGCTCGGGCAGGGTGGCCAGTCGCTTGCGCAACTGGGCCAGCAACTGGTTTTGCTGCTCTTGCATGGCATCGAGCCGGCGCTGCGATTCCTCGAAATCGTCTCCCACCGCCGTGAGGGCCGAATAGGGCAGCGGGCTGGTGGCCCGACCCTTGTCGGCCTCGCCGCCGCCAGCCATATTGGCCTGGGCGATGGCCTGGGCCTTGTCGGGCCGTTCGTTGGACTTGGCGTTGACCAGGATGACTTCGAGCGGTGTGTCCTGGAACACCCGGTGAAAGCCCTCGGGGTCGATGAAGCGGACCGACAACAGCGCTGCGTGCAGCGCCACCGACACGCCCAGCATGCGCTGCAGCGTGCTGAAATTGCGGAGGAAAGCAGACAGTTTCATCGCCGGGCCGCCCCAAGA
>DCVY01000059.1:9626-11113 GCA_002327945.1 Acidovorax delafieldii
AAGATGAAAAGCGGCCCCCTCGGGGCTGAGGGCTGCGGCTCCAGGCCTGCCTTGGCAGGACTGGACAGCCCGAAGAGGTGGCGTCTCTGGTGGCACCGCGGCCTGCAAGGCCAGCGACCACATGTGGCGGGGGAGCGTGGGGGCTTTGTTCACGGGGCTGGAGGGTCGGCTCTGGCAGTGGTGGCTTCGGCGTCGGCTTCATTCACATCGACCGCAATGGCGATGGGGCCCGCCACGGCGGCATCGTCATCGGCGTCTTCGGCGTCGTCCACCGGGCCGTCGTCGCTGGTGTCGTCGGGGTCGTCCAGGCGCTCGATCACCGTGCCGTGGATGTCGAGCGTGATTTCATCCACCTCGCCGAGCCTCACCTTCAGGCGCGCGCCGCGCGGCAGGTTTTGCGCGCCCAGCACGGGAAAGACCAGCGGAAGCTCGTCCGCCCGCACCAGAAAGCTGCCACCCGGCCCTTCCTTGAACACGGTGGCGTTGAGTTCGGTGATGCCGTTCTGCTCCAGGTATTTGAGTGTCCAGAAGCGCTCCATGCCGGCCTGGTAGCCGTTGTAGGCGCTGTAGGCCGCATCAAAGCTGCTGATGATGGAGAACAGTTCGGCATCCTTGGGCTTGAAGGGGGCCGCCAGGGCCGCCGTCTTGCCGTTGCGCACGCAGGCAATGATCTGCCACTGGTTCACCAGATCGACATAGCGGCGCAGCGGCGAGGTGGCCCACGAATAGCTTTTGACGCCAATGCCGGCGTGCGGCAGCGCCTTGGTGCCCATGCGCACCTTCACGCCCGGCGCCATGCTGGCCTGGCTGCGGTAGATGCCGGGCACGCCCAGCTCGGCCATCCAGCTGCCCCAGGTGCTGTTGGCCACGATGGCGGCCTCGGCCACGATCAGGTCCAGCGGCGCGCCGCGCTGGCGCGTGGTGATCTGCACGGTTTCCGAGCCGTTGGGTTCAGCCTTGTCGTTGCCCACGAGGCGGAAGTTGTAGTCGGGCCGGTTGAAGTTTTCTGGCTTGCCGCGCACCACTTCGCGCTGGGCCTTCAGGCTTTTGGCCAGGCGGTGCAAAAAGGATAGCTGGTCGCGCACATCCAGCAGGGGCTGCGGGGTGTTTTCGATCTCGATCGATGCATCGGTCAGCCAGGCCTCGGTGACGATGTGGTCGAGCTGGTCGTGGCGCAGGTTGGCCACCACGGGCACGCGTTCGAGTTTGGTTTCGGTGCCGGTGATCTCCAGCGTGGCTTCGTTCACCGTGACATACAGCGACACCGCCGGGTTGGCGCGGCCCTCGTCCAGCGTGTAGATCTGCACCACCTCATCGGGCAGCATGGTGATCTTGTAGCCCGGCATGTAGACGGTGGACAGACGGCTGCGGCCCAGCTGATCGAGCGGCGTGCCCGGCACGATGGCCAGCCCCGGCGCGGCAATGTGGATGCCCAGCACCACGGTGCCCGTGCCCAGGCCTTGCACGGACAGTGCGTCGTCGATCTC
>DCVY01000059.1:11194-15430 GCA_002327945.1 Acidovorax delafieldii
TCGACCACGGCCTTGTACTCGGGCGCGTTCTTGTCGGGACGGAACAGGATTTTGTAGAGCTGCTCGCGGATGGGCTGCGGGCATTCGCCGTGCCCCAGCGCCTCGGCCCAGTCGCTGATCTGCTGCGCGATCAGTTTCTTTTTCTCGATGGCGGCCAGTGCCTGTTGCAGGATTTCGGCCGGTGCCTTCTTGAAGCGGCCCTTGCCGGCGCGGCGAAAGTAGTGCGGCGCCTCGTGCAGCGCGAACAGCGCGCCAGCCTGCTGGGCCAGCGTGGCGTTGTCAGAGAAATAGTCGCGCGCGAGGTCGGCAAAGCCGAAGTCTTCCTCGGGCGCGAATTCCCAGGCCAGTGGCAGCTCGATGCTTTGGGCAAGGGCCTGCGCCTGGGCCATCAGCTCCGACGGGGCGGGCTTTTCAAATTTCAACAGGAGGTTCGCGGCCTTGACCTTGACCCGCTTGCCCGAATCGAGCTCGACTTGGGCCGAGCTTTCAGCTTCGGACAGGATGCGACCGGCCATGAATTTGCCGGCTTCTTCAAACAATGCGTGCATGGGCGGCATTCTCCCACGGGCGCAGCGGGCCGGTTTTCAGGGCGCATGGACAAGTCCAGACGCACGGCCTTGCTGCGCCCCCCCTATGATCCTGTGTTTTCCTCTGGGGCCTGGTTGGATTGACATGCTTTTGAACGCCATGGTCGCGCCGCTGACCCTGTTGGCAGTGGCTTTGCCGTTTCTGTTTGCGTACTCGCAGCCCCCCTCGTCCAATTTCTGGCCGCTGGTGGCGGCCTGGACTTGTGGTGCGGTGCTGGCGCTGTTGGCGGTTTGCCGGGCCCGGGGATTGCGCCGCTCGCTGCCGGGGGGGCAGGCGTCCGATGGCCGAGCGTTCCTGGCATCGCAACTGGCGGCGGGCTTGTTGCTGGCGGCATTGCTGGCCGGGATGATTGGTTTGCTGCAGTATTTTCTGGGCGATCCGGGCATGGCCCCCTGGGTGCAGCCCTCCACGCCGGGGCAGGCCATCGGCAACCTGCGCCAGCGCAACCAGCAGGCATCGCTGCTGAGCCTGGGGGTATGGGCGCTGTTGTGGTTGGTGGCGCAGGTGCAGGCGCACTTGGGCGCCGCCAGCGGGGTGCCGGCCACGCCCTTGCAGCGCGCCTTGCTGGGCGATGGGCGCCCATCGCCGCTGTTGTCGTCCTGGCTGGTGGGCATGCTCTTGGTGTGGACGATCACGCTGCTGGCGGTGGCCAGTGCGGCCACAGCATCGCGCACCGGGGCGATGCAGTGGTTGCTGATATTGGCGCTGCTGGTGTTGTGGCGCGGCGCCAGCAGTCGCCTGGTGCTGGGCCTGGTCGTGATCGGGCTGGTGTTCTACGCCCTGGCGGGATGGATGCTGCCGCGCCTGTTGCTGGACTGGACGGGGTTTGCCGCCGAGGGGGTGTTCGCCCGCCTGGCGGACGATCCGCAGTCGTGCAGCAGCCGGCGGGTGCTGTGGTCCAACGTGCTGTATCTGATTGCCCAGAAGCCCTGGACGGGCTGGGGCTGGGGTGAGCTGGACTATGCGCACTACATCACCCTGTTCCCCGGCGCGCGTTTCTGCACGCTGCTGGACAACGCCCACAACCTGCCCTTGCACCTGGCGGTGGAATTGGGCCTGCCGGTGGCGGCAGTGGCGTGCGGCGCGGTGCTGGCCTGGGTGCTGCACGCGCGGCCGTGGCGGGAGACCGATCCGGTGCGCCAGCTCGCCTGGGGTGTGCTGGCCATCATCGGCTTGCACAGCATGGTGGAGTTTCCCCTGTGGTATGGCCCGTTTCAGCTGGTGACGGTGCTGGCGCTGGTGCTGTTGTGCCGGCGGGCGCTGCTGCGCTGGGTGCGTTCTGCACGGCTTGTGGCCTGCGTTGCCGTGGTGGGGGTGGCCGTGGCTGTGGTGGGCGCGGGCATTGCGTGGGATTACTACCGCGTCAGTCAGCTCTACCGCCCCATGGCAGCCCGGTTGCCAGCCTTCCAGGGGGACACCCTGGCCAAGGTGTCCAACACCCTGCTGTTTTCCACCCAGGTGGATTTTGCGCGGCTGACCACCACCGCGCTAACGCGCGAGAATGCGCCGCAAGTGCACAGGCTGGCCACGCAATTGCTGCATTTTTCACCCGAGCCCCGGGTGGTCGAAAAGCTCATAGAAAGCGCGTTGCTGCTGGGAATGGATGACGAGGTGGCGTTCCATCTGCGGCGCTACCGCGTGGCCTACCCCGAGGACCATGCGCGCTGGGCGCGCGCCCAGCGCCAGGCCCCGCCAGCGCCGCAGTGAGCCGGGCTATGCCAGTTGCAGAAATTGCGCCACCGCCGGCAGGTGGTCGCCAAAGTCGCTCAGGGCATGGTCGCCGCCTTCGAGCAGCGTCAGTTGGGCGGCGGGGTAGCGCGCCACCATCTCCCGCCAGTCCAGCACCTCGTCGCCTTTGGCGATGATGGCCAGCTCGCGGCCCGCCGGCTGGGCG
This sequence comes from Acidovorax delafieldii, assembly GCA_002327945.1. GTDB lineage: Bacteria > Pseudomonadota > Gammaproteobacteria > Burkholderiales > Burkholderiaceae_C > Acidovorax > Acidovorax delafieldii_C. The sequence continues at coordinate 13,677 of DCVY01000059.1, forward strand.
TGCGCGGCAGACAGCGCTTGCAACTGCCCAATGTATTCGGGCAGGAAGAAAAAACGTTCGGCCGGGTCATGCCATGCCGTTTGCTCGCCGATATGGCGCGCAAGGTCCCGCGCGGGATCCACGGCTGGGTTCAGCAGAACACTTGCGCAGCCCGTGTGCCGCGCGACCCAGCTGGCATAAAAGCCCCCCAGCGACGAACCCACCACGGCCATGGTGGCCCGCGGCCAGGCAGCAATGCCTTGCGCCACCAGGTCCATGGCGGAGCGGGGCGAGGGCGGCAACTGGGGGCACCACCAGTGCACCGCAGGATGGTGATGTGCCACATAAGCGGCCATCAGGCGGGCCTTGGCCGACTGGGGGGAGGAGCGAAAGCCGTGCAGGTAAAGCAGGTGTGTAGTGGTCATGGGGTTGCAGGGTTTGGCGTTGGATTGGGCAATCACTGTCTTTGGCGGGTGTGGCGCCATCATGCGAGCCTGTTCACGATCTCCCAGGCGGCCCCTGCGGGATCGTAAGGCTCTAAGATCGCTGCTTTGGGTGCCGCGCAGTGCGGCGCCTGTTTTGCCCGCGTAAACCATGCCTGATTTTGCCCCGCTTGCTACCGCCAAACGCCTGGTTTTGGGGGCTGGGGACAAGCCGCCTGCCGCGCTGGGCCGTTTTGAACTGCTGCGGGTGCTCGGGCGCGGCGCCCAGGCCAGCGTGTGGCTGGCTTTCGACCCCCGCCTGCAGCGCCAGGTGGCCATCAAGGTCATGCGTCCGGTGCAGGATCCGGATGCCTCGTCGCTGGACCACTGGCTGCGCGAGGCGCGCCATGTGGGGGCGCTGGCCCATCCTTTCATCGTGCCGGTGTTCGAAGCCGACGTGCAGGGGCGCCAGCCCTACACCGTGTTCGAGTATGTGCCGGGCCGGACTCTGGCCGAACATCTGGCGCAGCAGGGCCGGTGCGCGCCGCACGATGCCGTGGCGCTGATGGTGGATGTGCTGGAGGGCCTGCAGGCCGCCCATGCGGCCGGCATCGTGCACCGGGATGTCAAGCCGTCCAATGTCATGGTGGACAACCAGCGCCATGCGCGGGTGATGGACTTTGGCATGGCAGTGCCCACGCAGGCCGCGCCCGACGCGCAACGGGTCATCGGCACGCCGGCCTATCTGGCGCCCGAAGCTGCCGGGGGCGCCGCTCCAGCGCCCGCCATGGACGTCTATTCGGCCGCCCTGGTGCTGGTGGAACTGCTTACGGGCCACCCCCTGATGCACCAACAGGATGCCTGGCAGGCGCTGTATCGCGGCACCAGCGAGATTCCGACCCTGCCCGACGATCTGGGGCAGGGGGTGGATGACGCCTTGCGCGCCATTTTGCAGCGCGCGCTGGCGCGCATCCCGGCGGCGCGCTATGCCAGCGCAGGCGAGTTTCGCGACGCCTTGCGCGCCTGGGCGACGCCCGTCAGCGCCCCCACGCCGGCCAGCAATGCTGCCCTGGATTTTCTGCTGCGGCGCATGCGCCATAAAAGTGATTTTCCGGCCCTCTCGGACTCGGTGGCCCGCATCCAGCGGGTGGCCAATTCGGAGGACGACAGCATCAGCGATCTGACCAGTGAAATCCTCAAGGATGTGGCGCTGACCAACAAGCTGCTGCGCCTGGTCAACAGCGTGCATTACCTGCATGCCAGCCGGGGCACGGTCAGCACGGTCTCCCGAGCCGTTAGCCTGGTGGGGTTCAATGCCGTGCGCAACATGGCGCTCAGCCTGGTGCTGCTGGA
>DCVY01000059.1:15443-16593 GCA_002327945.1 Acidovorax delafieldii
GCCATGTTCCAGAACCTCGGACGCATGTTGTGCGCGTTCTATTTTCCCGAGGAGGCGCAACAGGTGCGCAGTTTGGTGGCCTCGGGGCGGCTGGCGGGGGGGGAGGAGTCTGCCGCCGTGCAGGTGTTGGGCCTGGGTTTTGAAGACCTCGGTGTTGGCGTGGCGCGGGTGTGGGGGCTGCCCGACAGCCTTCAGCGCTGCATGCGCAAGCCCCTGGGGGAGCCTCCGCTGCGCTCGCCCGAGCAGGGCGTGGAACGTTTGCGCTGGGTGGCCATGGCGGCCAACGAGGTGGCCAGCACACTGCTCTACAGCAACGCGGCGCAGACGGAAGACCGCCTGCAGCACACGGCCGAACGCTATGCGCGGGCCCTGGCCCTCTCGCCCGTGGCCATTGGCGAGGCCACATTGCAGGCGCGCCACAAGCTGGCGGCGGCGGCCCAAGCGCTGGATCTGCAGGTGGCGCCAGGCTCTGCGGCGGCCCGGTTGCTGACCTTGCCGGCACCCCAGGGGGACGCCGCCGTGCCGCAAGACGCGCTGGCCCCCTTCGAATTGCGCGCTGCCGAGGCGCTGCCACTGCCCGCCGTGCCGGAGTCCCAGGCGGCGGGCACATTCTCGGCGGCCCAGGTCAACGAGGTGCTGGCGGCCGGCATCCAGGACATCACCAACGCCATGGTGGAGAACTTTCAGCTCAATGACGTGCTGCGCATGATTCTGGAAACCATGTTCCGCGCCCTGGGGTTCCGGCGCATGGTTTTTTGCCTGCGCGACGTGCGCACCGACCTGCTGACAGGCCGTTTCGGTCTCGGAGAGGACAGCGAGAGCGCCGTGCGCGCCATGAAAGTGCCGCTGAAAACCCCTGACGACCTGTTCACCGCGGTCTGCGTGCGTGGGGGCGATACGCTGATCAACGACGCCACGCAGGCGCGCCTGCAGGCGCGCCTGCCGCAGTGGTATGTGCAGGGTATCAATGCACCGGCTTTCCTTTTGCTGCCGCTGCAAATCAAGGGGCAGCCGTTCGCGCTGATCTATGCCGACCAGTCAACGCCGGGCGCCATCGTGGTGGATGACAAGGTACTGGGCTTGCTGCGCACCCTGCGCAACCAGGCCGTGATGGCTTTCCGGCAGGCGGGTTGATGCCGCTTGCGACCAG
>DCVY01000138.1 GCA_002327945.1 Acidovorax delafieldii
GGCAACCCCTCGTTGAGCGCCACATGCTCGGCGATATTCACTGCGAACGCCGTCTTACCCATGGAGGGGCGCGCCGCCAGCACCACCATGTCGCCCGCTTGCAGGCCCGAAGTCATGCGGTCGAGATCGATGAAGCCCGTGGGCACGCCGGTAATGTCGTTGGGGTTATCGGCCATCTCCTGCACGCGGTCGAGCAGATCGACCACCAGGGTGTCCATGGCCTGAAAGCCCTGCTTCATGCGCGAGCCTTCTTCACCAATGTTGAAGATTTTTTGCTCCGCCTCGTCGAGAATTTTGTCCACCGGCCGCCCCTGGGGGTTGAAGGCATTGGTGGCGATTTCGTCGCTGGCCGTGACCAGCTTGCGCAGGATGGCCCGCTCGCGCACGATCTCGGCGTAGCGGCGAATGTTGCTGGCGCTGGGCACATATTGCGCCAGGTTGTTCAGATACCCCAGACCACCGATTTCCTCGGCCTTGCCCAGGCCCTGGAGCTGCTCATGCACCGTGATCACATCGGCAGGCTTGCTGCCATTGATCAGGCCACCAATGGCGGCATAGATCAGCTTGTGCTCATAGCGATAGAAGTCGCCATCCTTGAGCAGATCGCCCACGCGATCCCAGGCGTTGTTATCGAGCAGCAACCCCCCGAGTACGCTCGACTCCGCCTCGATCGAGTGCGGGGGCACGCGCAACTGGGCAATCTCGCGGTCCGGCATGGACGGAGCGAAACCGTGGTCTTCGAGCGGGGGGAAAACAGCGGACATGAGGTTCCTTGGGGCAAGCTTTCAATGCTAGCGCAGAGCAGCCTGACGGGATGGGGACAAGCCTGTGGATAACCAGGGGGCAGCTTGTGGGCTGCCCTGTATGGGCGCACCGCAAAAAACAAAAGCCGCCCGAAGGCGGCTTTTGCGGTAAGTCACGAATGACGATCAGGCGGTTTCCCCGTAGACCGACACATTGACTTCCACGACCACGTCGGTGTGCAGCGCCACGCTCACCGAGGTGTCGCTCACAACCTTGATGGGGCCGTTGGGCAGGCGGATCTGGGCCTTGGCGACCTGGTAGCCTTGCTTGTTCAGCTCTTCGGCGATGTCATGGTTGGTCACGGAACCAAACAGACGGCCGTCCACGCCAGCCTTTTGCGTCAGCTTGACGGTCGTTCCGGCCAGCTTCTCGCCTTGGGCCTGGGCTTCTGCCAGCTTGGCGGCAGCAGCCTTTTCGAGTTCGGCGCGCTTGGCTTCAAACTCGGCCTTGGCCGATTCGGTGGCGCGGCGTGCGCGGCCCGAGGGAATCAGGAAATTGCGGGCATAGCCGTCTTTCACCTTGACGATTTCGCCGAGGTTGCCGAGGTTCACAACCTTGTCGAGCAGAATGATTTGCATGGGTTGTGCTCCTTAAATCTTGTGCTGGTCGCTGTAAGGCACCAGGGCCAGGAAGCGGGCGCGCTTGATGGCGGTGTTCAGCTGACGCTGGAAGATGGCGCGCGTACCGGTCAGGCGTGCGGGGATGATCTTGCCGTTTTCGGCGATGAAATCGCGCAGCGTGTCGACATCCTTGTAGTCGATTTCTTCAACGCCCGTCACCGTGAAGCGGCAAAAGCGCTTGCGCTTGAACAGCAGGGACTGGGTGTTGCGCTTGGGGCGCTTGTCTTTGTTGAACTTCTTGAACGTGGCCATTGCGGACCCTTTGAAAATTAATTTTGTTGAATATCCTGGATATGGAGCACTGCGTTCTTGCCGTTGCGCGGTGTGGCCAGAAATCCACTGAATGTCCAGAGACTTCCGATGTTCTGCCTTGCCAGACGCTCGGCCATTGCACCAAAGGCAACGGCTTTCATGGCAGCCTTGACGTCCCGGGGCTGGCCTGCTTCTGACTGGCTTGACTCGTGTTCAAGGCGCAAGGCAATGGCAGGCAATCCGGCGGGTGTGTAGCGCAAGGCTTCTGCCTCGGCGATACAGGCGGTCAAGACAACGCGGTTTTCCACTCCCGTGAGGTCTGGAAGCTCAGCGCTCGCCAGCAGCGGCGTATTCCGCCTGGCTGACCTTGCGGGCTTCTTCGCGCTCGACGGTCTTCATCATCGAAGAGGGGCCGGTGTCGGCCTTCTTCTTTTGAACCGTCAGGTGGCGCAGCACGGCGTCGTTGAACTTGAAGGCATGCTCCAGCTCAGCCATCACAGCCTGGTCGGCTTCGATGTTCACGCACAGGTAGTGGGCCTTGGCCAGCTTGTTGATCAGGTACGCCAGTTGACGACGGCCCCAGTCTTCCACGCGGTGCACCTTGCCACCGCCAGCGGTGATCATGCCCTTGTAGCGCTCCAGCATGGCTGGAACTTGTTCGCTTTGATCCGGATGGATCAACAAAATGATTTCGTAATGACGCATGCATACTCCTTTTGGGTAAGACCACCCACTGCGTCGAGAAGTGGTGTGGCAAGGGAAAGCCTGCGATTATAACCCGACCTCCAGCACCTGTACACTCTGACCAGCTCACTCCCACACGGATGCGCGCAAAGACGCCGTACCGGCCCGTGCGCCCCCTTGCAAAACTGGGGATTGGGCCGACATGTCACACAACAATGCGTTGTGCACGTGAGGGGTCAAAAGACATACCCCCGGTACAGACCTTGATTTGTGGCAACACGCCCCCAACTACCGCGCGTACTGATTTATTCACCTCCAGACCAAGACATGTCAGATCACAGCCAAACCACTGCCCCCCAGACCGCCCCCGCCCCTGAAGAAGTAGAAGCCGCCATGGCTGCCCGCGCCTCCGACGAGTTGGCGCGCTTGCAGGGCGAGCTGGCCGAGCTCAAGGCCAAAAGCGCCGATCTGGCCGATCAGTTCCTGCGCGCCAAGGCCGAGGCCGAGAATGCCCGCCGCCGCGCCGAAGACGAAGTCTCCAAGGCCCGCAAATTCGGCATCGAGAGCTTTGCCGAAAGCCTGCTGCCCGTGGCGGACAGCCTGGACGCAGCGCTGGCCATCAAGGAAGCCACCCCACAACAGCTGCGGGAAGGCGTCAATGCCACGCTGCGCCAACTGGTTTCGGCCCTGGAGCGCAACAAGGTGCTGGCCATCAACCCGGCCGCCGGCGACAAATTCGACCCGCACCAGCACCAGGCCATCAGCGTGGTGCCCGCCGAGCAAGAGGCCAATACCGTGGTGACCGTGCTGCAAAAAGGCTATGTGATCGCCGAGCGCGTGCTGCGCCCCGCCCTGGTCACCGTGGCCGCCCCCAAATAATTTCAGTGCACAGCTTGAACCCCTTCAAGTTATCCACAAGTTACTAGTCATCCAACCATTCAAACATCGCGGAGAAGAACATGGGAAAAATCATCGGTATCGATCTGGGCACCACCAACAGCTGCGTGGCCATCATGGAAGGCAACACCACGCGCGTGATCGAGAACTCGGAAGGTGCCCGCACCACGCCGTCGATCGTTGCGTACCAGGAAGATGGTGAAGTGCTGGTCGGCGCCTCGGCCAAGCGCCAGGCCGTGACCAACCCCAAGAACACGCTGTACGCGATCAAACGCCTGATCGGTCGCAAGTTCACCGAAAAAGAAGTGCAAAAGGACATCGACCTGATGCCCTACAAGATCACGGCCGCCGACAACGGTGACGCCTGGGTCGAAGTGCGCGGCACCAAGATCTCGGCCCAACAGGTCAGCGCCGACATTCTGCGCAAGATGAAGAAAACCGCCGAAGATTACCTGGGTGAGCCCGTCACCGAAGCCGTGATCACCGTGCCCGCGTACTTCAATGATGCACAGCGCCAGGCCACCAAGGACGCCGGCCGCATTGCCGGGCTGGACGTCAAGCGCATCATCAACGAACCTACCGCAGCAGCCCTGGCCTTTGGCCTGGACAAACAGGAAAAGGGCGACCGCAAGATCGCCGTGTATGACCTGGGTGGTGGCACGTTCGACGTGTCGATCATCGAAATTGCCGACGTGGATGGCGAAAAGCAGTTCGAAGTGCTGTCCACCAACGGCGACACCTTCCTGGGCGGTGAAGACTTTGACCAGCGCATCATCGACTACATCATTGCCGAGTTCAAGAAGGAGCAAGGCGTCGATCTGTCCAAGGACGTGCTGGCCCTGCAGCGCCTGAAGGAAGCCGCTGAAAAGGCCAAGATCGAGCTGTCCAACAGCGCGCAGACCGACATCAACCTGCCCTACATCACTGCCGATGCCTCGGGCCCGAAGCACCTGAACATCAAGCTCACGCGCGCCAAGCTCGAAGCCCTGGTGGAAGAGCTCATCGAGCGCACCATCGCTCCCTGCCGCACTGCCATCAAGGACGCAGGCATCAGCGTGTCCGACATCAACGACGTGATCCTGGTCGGCGGCATGACGCGCATGCCCAAGGTGCAGGACAAGGTCAAGGAATTCTTCGGCAAGGATCCCCGCAAGGACGTGAACCCCGACGAAGCCGTGGCCGTGGGCGCGGCCATCCAAGGCCAGGTGCTTTCGGGCGACCGCAAGGACGTGCTGCTACTGGACGTGACACCACTGTCGCTGGGCATTGAAACCCTGGGCGGCGTGATGACCAAGATGATCACCAAGAACACGACCATCCCGACGAAGTTCGCGCAGACCTTCTCGACGGCCGACGACAACCAGCCTGCCGTGACCATCAAGGTCTACCAGGGCGAGCGTGAAATGGCCTCGGGCAACAAGCTGCTGGGCGAGTTCAACCTCGAAGGCATTCCACCCGCATCGCGCGGCACGCCACAGATCGAAGTGTCGTTCGACATCGACGCCAACGGCATCCTGCATGTGGGTGCCAAGGACAAGGGCACCGGCAAGGAAAACAAGATCACCATCAAGGCCAACTCGGGCCTGTCGGAAGAAGAAATCCAGCAGATGGTGAAGGACGCCGAGCTCAACGCCGCCGACGACAAGAAAAAGCTCGAACTGATCCAGGCCCGCAACCAGGGCGAAGCCGCCGTGCACAGCGTGAACAAGAGTCTGGCCGAGCATGGCGACAAGCTCGACGCAGGCGAAAAGGACGCCATCACCGCCGCGGTCAAGGCCCTGGAGGACGTCCTCAAGGGTGAAGACAAGGACGCCATCGACGCCAAGACCACGGCACTGATGACCGCCAGCCAGAAGCTGGGTGAGAAGATGTATGCCGAATCCCAGGCGGCCCAGGCAGCCGGCGGCGCGGATGCCGCCAGTGCATCGGCCTCTTCCGCCAAACCCGCAGACGACGACAACGTGGTCGATGCCGAAGTGAAGGAAGTCAAGAAAGGCTGAACAAGCCCCCATTGACCCCAGCCGCCGCGCGGGGCCCGAAGGACCTTCCAACAGGTTCCAAGGCCTGCGCGGCGTTCCTGTTCCAACCAGGCGCAGAAAGACCATGTCCAAAAGAGACTATTACGAAATCCTGGGTGTTCCCAAGAACGCCTCGGAAGAAGACATCAAGAAGGCCTATCGCAAGCTGGCGATGAAGCACCACCCTGACCGCAACCAGGGAGATACGGCCAAGGGTGCCGAAGATAAGTTCAAAGAGGCCAAAGAGGCCTACGAGATGCTTTCGAATGCCCAAAAGCGCGCAGCTTACGATCAGTACGGCCACGCGGGCGTGGACCCGAACATGCGCGGCCCCGGCGGCCCCGGTGCGGAAGGGTTTGGTGGTTTTGCCGAGGCCTTTGGCGACATTTTTGGTGACATGTTCGGCCAGCAGGGTGGGCGTGGTCGTGGTGCCGGGGGCCGTCAGGTGTACCGCGGCAGCGACCTGAGCTACGCCATGGAAATCACCCTCGAAGAAGCCGCCCGCGGCAAGGATGCGCAAATCCGCATCCCTTCATGGGAAAGCTGCGACACCTGCCATGGCAGCGGCGCCAAGCCTGGCACCAGCGCCAAGACCTGCACGACCTGCAGCGGCAGCGGCACGGTGCAGATGCGCCAGGGTTTCTTCAGCGTGCAGCAGACCTGCCCGCATTGCCGTGGCACGGGCAAAATCATTCCAGAGCCCTGCACCACCTGCCACGGCCAAGGCAAGCTCAAGAAGCAAAAGACGCTGGAAGTGAAGATTCCTGCGGGCATCGACGACGGCATGCGCATCCGCAGCACGGGCAACGGCGAGCCCGGCACCAATGGCGGCCCCCCGGGCGACCTGTACATCGAGATCCGCCTGAAAAAGCACGACATTTTCGAGCGCGACGGCGACGACCTGCACTGCCAGGTGCCCGTAAGCTTCATCACGGCCGCCCTGGGTGGCGAGATCGAAGTGCCCACACTGGCGGGCAAGGCAGCCATCGACATCCCCGAAGGCACGCAGGCCGGCAAGCAGTTTCGTCTGCGCGGCAAGGGCATCAAGGGCGTGCGCGCCAGCTACCCCGGCGACCTGTACTGCCACATCGCTGTGGAAACGCCGGTCAAGCTCACCGAGCACCAGCGCAAGCTACTGCGCGAACTGGAAGAATCGCTCAAAAAGGGCGGCGGTCGCCACTCGCCCAGCGGCGAAAGCTGGACCGACCGGCTGAAGAACTTCTTCAGTTGAGCAGCTGGCGCAGCACAGGGCGCCACGCTGCTGTACACAAGGCTGCCCCGCACCGTGCTGGGCAGCCTTTTTCTATCCTGCTGAGCCGGCCCTTTGATGTATCAACTACCGTTCAGGCTGAGCTTGTCGAAGCCCTTCAACAAGCTCAGGGCGATCGGTTCAAACTTCACCGGGCCGTTTCTAGTGCAGTGCTTCACGCTTGCTGGTACAAATAAAAAAGCGGGATTTTTGCTTCTGGCAAGGCCCAAACCGCAGCGATACCGGGTGGTATCGCGAGGATTCGCAACCCCGCCAGGGCCGAAAAGACGCTTTTTTATGTGCCAGATAGCGTGAAACACTGGACTAGGTTCAAAGCCCTGGCAACTCAAGATGCCAGCGCGTCGAGTAGCCAGCGGGGCTTGACGTCAAACGCATAGTCGCAGTTGGCCGTCTGCTGTCCCGCCTGCAGCCGCATGGCCGCCGCCATGGCAATCATGGCGCCGTTGTCGGTGCACAAATGCAGTTCGGGGTAATGCACACGCACCTTGTTCTGCGCGCAGGCGGCGTTGAGCTGGGCGCGCAAATGCCGGTTGGCGCCCACACCACCAGCCACCACCACGCGCTGGAGGCCCGTCTGCCTGAGCGCGGCCAGGGTTTTCTTGACCAGCACCTCCACAATCGCGGCCTCGGTGCTCGCAGCCAGATCGGCTTTGCGCGCCTCCAACCCATCTCCCAGCTTTTTGGCTTGCGTGAGCACCGCGGTCTTGAGACCAGCAAACGAAAAATCGAGGTTGCCGCTGTGCAGCAGCGGGCGCGGCAGCTTGAAGGCCGTGGCGCTGCCCTGCTCTGCCAGACGCGACAGCGCCGGGCCGCCCGGGTAGCCCAGGCCCATCAGCTTGGCCGACTTGTCAAACGCCTCGCCCGCCGCATCGTCGATGGTCTCACCCAGCAGTTCGTAACGGCCCACGCCGTCCACCCGCATCAGCTGGGTGTGGCCGCCCGACACCAGCAGCGCGACAAAGGGAAACTCGGGCGGGTCGGCACTTAAAAATGGCGACAACAAATGCCCTTCAAGGTGGTGCACACCCAGCACGGGCTTGCCCAGTGCCGCACCCAGCGCGCAAGCCACACCCGCACCCACCAGCAGCGCACCCGCCAGGCCGGGCCCCCGGGTGTAGGCCACCACATCCACATCCGCAAGGCGCTGGCCCGCTTCGGCCATGACGGCCTCGGTCAGGGGCAGCACCCGCCGGATATGGTCGCGGCTGGCCAGTTCGGGTACCACGCCGCCATAGGCCTGGTGCATCTCGATCTGGCTGTGCAATGCATGCGCCAGCAAGGTGGGCACAGCCACCCCGCCCGTAGAGCGAACCAGCGCCACGCCAGTTTCATCGCACGAAGATTCAATACCCAGGATCAGCAAGCTCATGCCCCGAGTGTAAAACCCGGGGCCTGCGCGCCGCCAGCACCCGCTGCGCGCACCATGTCGGCGCAGCTCCATGTGGCGCAAATCTTGCATGTTGCATGGCATGACCGACGCCCTGCGCATTGTGGTGGTGGCCCCCGACCTGGCCATTGCCGACCCCGATGACGAACACGCCGCTGCCCAGGCCGAGCGCTCGCGAGCGCTGCGCATTGGCCTGCTGGAAAACAACTTCAATCTCATTGCCACGCTGCCGGCCGATGTGTTTCTGGGCGAGCGGCTGGCCCAGCTGCAGCCCGACCTGATCATCGTGGACGCTGAAAGCGAGGCCCGCGACGCGCTGGAACATGTGGTGATGGCCACGCGCGACGCACGCCGCCCCATCGTCATGTTCACCAACGATGAAGACACCTCGCATGTGAAGGACGCCGTGGCTGCCGGCGTGTCTGCCTACATCGTGGCGGGCCTGGCGCCCCAGCGCATCCGCCCCATCCTGGATGTGGCCATGGCGCGCTTTCAGCACGAGCAGGCGCTGCGTGCGCAACTGGCCGACGCCCGCACCGAGCTCAAAGACCGCAAAACCATCGACCGCGCCAAGGGCCTGCTGATGCAGCGCCAGGGTCTGAGCGAGCAGGCCGCCTACGAAAAACTGCGCAAAACCGCCATGGACAAGGGCCTGAAGCTGGCCGATGTGGCCCAGCGCATGCTGGACGTGATGGATTTGCTGGGGTGAAGCACCAGGTGCGCGCCCGTGCCTGGCGCAGCCAAAAAAACTGCCCAAAGGCAGCGTTTTAGATGGGAAAATCACACGAAAGCCCGGCCCAGGGCCAACGTGTGAAGCAGACGTCCCTGCTTCATTGCTTCATGACTCGAAGGAGAAAATGATGAAATTGAAAACATGGTTGATCCTGTCGGCATTGGTGGTGGGCGCAAGTGCGCAGGCTGTGGAAGAACCCGCGGCAAAGACGGGCGAGACGGCCAAGGTATCCATGTTGCAGAAAGCGGAGGCAGGCGCGAAGCAAGCGGCCGAGGAAGCCAGGGAATCGACGCACAAGGCCGCTGAGGCCGCCAAGCGGGCTGCAGAGAGGGCTGAACAAGCCGTCAGTGAAGCCTCGCAGAAAACCGCCGAAGCAGCCCATCAGGCCGCGCGAGATGCTGATGAAGCTGCCAAATTGGCAGTTCGCAAGACGGCACAAGCCACCCGGAAAGCGACCACAGCGACCAAGGCGGCCGCACAGCAGGCCGAGGAAGCCGCTAAAAACGCCGCCGTAGCGACCAAGGAAGCCGCCCGGAAGGCCGGGGAAGCGGCGAAAAAGGCGGCCAGATCGGGCAAAGAGGCTGCACAGAAAGCGGCCGAAACCGCCAGAGATGCCGCACAGAAAGCCACGCAAGCCACCCGAGAGGCTGCCGACAAAGCGCTTGAGGTAACCAAGGAAACCGTCAAAGACGTCAAAGATGCCGTGACGAAGTGACCATTGGCAGGCGGACTGCGTCGAACGGGCCAGTAGGCCGTCGGACTTGGAGCGTCGATAGCAAAAATCGAAGTTTTCACCACAATCGGCCCCAGCGAGGACAGTTTTTGCCGGATTTGCAGCCCCATAGCCCGGCTATGGGGCAAAAAGACGGTAAAAAATGAACCGCTGCGGCCGATTTGCAGCCGACGATTTCCAAATTCGACAACTTGCTAGGCGGCCGTGAGCGTGCTCACCAACCTGAAAAATTGTTGCGCCGATATTTTTTCTTAATCACCGATGGAGGTTTCCCATGTCTGAATCCAACAAGGCCGGTTCTATAACCAAAGACAAACTGATAGCCGACATGAAGCAGATTGTTGCCGATGCCGATGCGCTTTTGCAGGCCACCACCGACCAGACCGGCGAGAAGATCGCCGGCTTGCGCACCCGCCTGCAGGACAACCTAAAGACGGCCCGCAGCCGGTTGGCCGAGGCTGAAACGACGCTGGTCGACAAAACCACGCAAGCCACCCGGGATGCGCTGCAAAAAATCTCGAACGCTGCCAATCAAGCAGCTGATGCCGCCAGCGATGCGGCGCAGAAGGCCGAGGAATCGGTCAAAAATGCGACCGAGTCCGGTAAAGAAGCGGCCCAGCATGCAGCAGAAGTGGCCAGGGATGCTGCCAACAAGGCTTTGGATGCAATAACGGAAATGGCCCGGAAGGCCAAAGACGCCATCAACAAGTAGCTTCGGGCCACGCTGAACAAGTCCCCAGCGCGTGCTGCATTCCCGCATCGGCGGTCTGCGGCGTTGCAAATCCTCGCCATGGCTTGGGTTATGGCTGTGGTTTGCGCCTTGCACCCCGTCGCCGATGCAAAGCGCAGCCCATCGCCAGAACTTATTGAGCCATGACTCACTGAGCCATGATTTACACAAAGCAGGCCCAGGCAAACTATCCGCCACAAAGGCATGTACCGTTGTGGCATCCTTGCTTGCGTAAGTCCTACAAGCTCCCAATCTCTTCCATGAGGGGAAAAGTGGCAATGCACAACGATCAGTGCGCAGCACATTTGCGCTGGCATCTGGAAGATATCGATTTTTCTTCCACCGACACTGCACGCATGCGCGTGCGCGACGACATCTTTCTTCTGGTGTGTAGCGCCTCGTTCGTCGAAAGCGGCGCAGAAACCTACGCTCATAACCTGGTGGACTATTTCACGGGCGATACAGAGGTCGGAGAATGGCTGAGCGAACGCTGGAAAGTCGAGGAGCTGCAGCATGGCCGCGCGCTGAAAACCTATGTGCAGCATGTCTGGCCCGAGTTCGACTGGGACAGCGCTTATGCCGACTTTTTCGCCGAATACGCCAAACTGTGCACCTGCGACGAACTGGAACCGACAAGGGCTCAGGAATTGGTGGCGCGCTGCATCGTCGAAATGGGCACGACCACTTATTATCAGACGCTCAATGCCGTGCTCGATGAGCCCGTGCTGCGGGATATCACCTGGCGAATCCGCGCCGACGAGGTGCAACATTACAAGCATTTCTACAGCTATTTTCTCAAGTACCAGCAGCAGGAAAATCTGCGTCGGCCGCATGTAATCGCCACACTTTGGCGTCGCGCGGCGGAACTGCGCAAGGGCGACGCCGATATCGCGCTGCGACATGCCGCAGCCTGGCGCTTTCGGGGGTGCCGTCAAGCACCGGCGTACGCCGCCATCCAAAAGCAGGTGTACGAACTGATGGGGGCACAATACCCCATGGATATGGTTGTGCGCATGGCGCTCAAGCCTTTGCAATTGAACGCAAGGCTGCAGCGCTGGGCAGAGCGTCCCATCGCTGCGGTGGCACGACGGGTCTTGCTGCGTTGACGAGCAAGTTCGCGGCCCGGTAAGCGCGGCCCTGGTCACCCGGGAGACAGCCAGCATGGTCTCTGGGCGCGATGGCAGCGATGGCGTGCAAGGCCAAAGGCCACTGCATCGAATTGCCACTGGCGAACGGCCATGGTAGTCACAAGCCGTATTGATGCAATCGCGCACTGGCGCTGCAGCGCAATCCGTATCCATTGCAATGTTCGACGCTATGCGGCACATGAAACCGCCCCTTTTGGCGCTTGTCGGCGTTGCCAACCCTCGCGATAGCGGTAGCTATCGCTGCGGTTGGCGCCCCTTGCCCTGCGTCCAAACGCATCGCTTTGATTGGTGCCGCCAAGCATCGAACAATGCACTGGCGCAGCCGCGTCTGCGGTGGGCAATTTGTCAGTGATGAAATCCGGTTGTTCAATTCACCCCTTCAAGAGAAGCACCATCATGCAAAACGAAACCGGCAATCCTACGGGTGGCGATAACGATACCGCCCTGCTCGAAGCCGAAATGTGCAACGCCGCAGCGCATCCCCAAGGCAAGGGCGCCTGATGCTGTGGCAGGCTCTGACCGCTGCGCGCGACCTGGCCCGTTTGCACAACATCGCCTCGATCCTGATCCGCTACGGCTTCGGCGACATGGTGCGCCGGATGGGGCTGGCCAACATGCTGGAGCGGACCGGGCGGGCGCTGCACTGGAACGAAGCGCAGGAACTGGCGCATCTTGAACCGCCCGCGCGGGTGCGCCGGGCGCTGGAAGAATTGGGACCCACTTTCGGCAAGCTCGGCCAGGTGCTTGCCACCCGCATTGATCTGTTCGATCCGGAGTGGATCACCGAATTTGGCAAGCTGCAGGACAGCACGCCCGCTGCGCCCTGGGCCGACATCCGTCAGCAACTTTGCGAAGACCTGGGCACGCCGCCCGAGGAGGTATTCGCCGCCTTCGATCCCGAGCCGCTGGCTGCGGCCTCCATCGCACAGGTACACCGCGCCCGTCTCGAAGACGGCAGTGAGGTGGTGGTCAAGGTACGCCGGCCCGGCATCCGGCCGGTCATCGAGGCTGACTTGCGCTGGCTCGGCAGGCTGGCGGAGCTGGCGGACAAGGAAAGCCCGGAACTGCGCGCCCTTCGCCCGCAGGAAATGGTACGCCAGTTCGCCCAGTCGCTGCGTCGCGAACTCGATTTCGCCGGCGAATGCCGCAATGCCGAGCACATTGCGGAGAATTTTGCCGGCTATACCGACCAGGACGAGCG
>DCVY01000075.1:0-845 GCA_002327945.1 Acidovorax delafieldii
GTTAGGTCGAAAAACTCTCTTGGAACGAGAGGGTTTTGATATGTAACTTGTGCAACGTATGTAAATTGCCATTTATGGGTGTAGATGTTTGTTGCTGTTTCTTTTAGTGTCGAGTTCTGTCAGACAGAAATGGAAACTGCGCGCAACAGCGCCTCCTTTTGAGGCGACTGCGCTTCCTTGGAGGTTTTATGGCCATGTCTTCCGCTGAGCCCCGCACGGCAGGACTTTCTTTCAGATCGACGGACAGTGGTGCCGGTGAGGGAAACCTTGGCGGGCAGAGCACCCCCGCTTCCATCTGGCCTGATTTCATGATCGGTCAAACGGATCGTCCGGTGCGGGTGTTGCTGGTGGACGACGACCCGCACATCCGCCTCGTCATTGCGCAAGAGCTGATGGCTGATCCCCGCACCCTGGTGGTGGCGCAGGCCTCGAGTGTGCGCGAGGGGCGAAAGGCCATCAAGCAGCATGCGTTCGATGTGATGCTGGTGGATTTGCATCTGGGCGATGGCGAGGGGTTCGAGCTACTCGAATACCTGAAGACCGTGCGCCCGTCGGCCGAGGCCGTGGTGATTTCCGTGATGGAAAATGATGATGAGGTGCTGCGCGCCTTTGAGTTGGGCGCCACCGGATATCTCAGCAAGAACTCGTGGTTTGGCAACTATCCGCAGGCCGTGCTCCAAGTGGTCAACGGCGGTGCTTCCATTACGCCGAACCTGGCTCGTCGTCTGCTTCAGCGTTTTGACAAAACCCACGCCGAACTGCCCAAGCGCCAGGAGCCTGCCGAGGCCGACCGGTTGTCCGACCGTGAGAAGGAGGTCCTTCGCATGGTGGCTGGCGGGTACACT
>DCVY01000075.1:934-13652 GCA_002327945.1 Acidovorax delafieldii
TCGCACTCTGTGTGGTGCAATTATTCTTGAGCCTTGTGCTGGTTCGACATTTTTGGGCCTTGAGTTCACCTGCCATGCAGTGGCTTGCAGGCACTCAGATCGTCACCCAGACCGTGCTGGGTTTGCTCATCCTGATACAGCTTCCGCGCGCCCTGCAGTGGCGCCCGCGGCGCAATCCCCGTCCCAGTGCCGAGTTGCAGGCCGAGCGCCAGCGCATAGCGCGGGAGCTGCACGACAACGTCGGATCGCAGTTGATCAACACGATGGGGTTGCTGGACCCCAAGTTGCCCGATCATTCGCAGGCGCTGCGCGCGTTGGAGCAGTGCCTGCTGGATCTGCGCTTGGTGGTGGATTCGATGGACAGCGCAACCGATTCGCTGACCCATCGCCTGGCGCGCCTGCGCCACCGCATCCAGCCAGTGCTGGATCGGCGTGGCATCCAGCTGGAGTGGCATGTCCAGATCATTGATGACGCGCGCGCGCCGTGTGCAGGGCACGCCCAGCACATGGTCTCCATCGTGCAGGAAGCCTTGAGCAACGTGCTGCAACACGCCCAGGCCACGCAGGTGATGGTGCGCTTTTTCCATGATGGGGAGCAGGGCGCTTGGCGGCTGGAGATCTGCGACAACGGGTGCGGTCTGCCCGAAGCGTCACCCGCCTTGCACGCCAAGCCGTCTGGCTTTGGCCTGGATGGCATGCGCAGCCGCGCGCTGCAGATGGGTGGTGCTTTGGAGCTGATCCGGCCCGGGGAGGGCGGCACCTGCATTCGCGTGGTGGTGCCAGACCAGGGCGTGCCCGGGCAGTCGCCCCCCGTGGCTGGCCGACCATAGTCTCGGTCGTTTGGCCGTCATGGGATGCGCCATGCGCATCTCTGTGCTGCGGGGTCTGGCGCAGTTTGCCGCCAAAATGGCATCAACCAGTTTGCAAAAAAGCATTGGCAGCTCTCAAAAGAGTAGTTGCCAGTAGCCAGTCCCCTGGCAGCTGAGGTCCGGTCTGGCCCGCAGCATGTGGCACACTCGCCCGCTTTTCCCGTCTACGTGCCCGCAGGATAGAACGCAATGCAAAAGATCGTCCGGCAGATTGCCGAAGAAATCCGGATCACAGCGCAACAGGTCAAGGCCGCCGTCGAGTTGCTGGATGGCGGCGCCACCGTGCCCTTCATCGCGCGCTACCGCAAGGAAGTGACCAACGGGCTCGACGATATCCAGCTGCGTGAGCTGGAAGCGCGACTGTCCTACCTGCGTGAGCTGGAAGACCGCCGCGCCGCCGTGCTCAAAAGCATTGACGAGCAGGGCAAGCTGACCGATGCATTGCGCGTGGCGATTGCCGCCGCGCCCACCAAGCAAGAGCTGGAAGACATCTACCTACCCTTCAAACAAAAGCGCCGTACCAAGGGCCAGATAGCGCGCGAATTCGGCATCGAGCCCCTGGCCGACAAACTGTTCGCCGACCCCACGCTGGACCCTGCCGTCGAGGCCGCAGCCTTTATCAGGCCGCCCGAAGTGCTCGACGATGGCAAGACGGGCGCCGATTTCTCCAGCGTGCCTGCCGTGCTCGACGGCGTGCGCGACATCCTCTCCGAGCGCTGGGCCGAGGATGCCGTGCTGGTGCAATCCTTGCGTGAATGGCTGTGGGCTGAGGGTCTGTTGCGCAGCAAGAAGGTGGAAGGCAAGAACGAGAACGACCCTGAAGTGTCGAAATTCCGCGACTATTTCGAATACGACGAGCCCATCGGACGCGTGCCTTCGCACCGCGCGCTGGCCGTGTTCCGGGGGCGAGGGCTGGAGACTCTGGAAGCGAAGTTGGTAGTGCCGGAGCCGCAGGCGAATTCCGCGTCTCAGCCGGACCCGCGCCAGCCCAGCATCGCCGAAGGCAAGATTGCCCTGCACCTTGGATGGAGCCACCAGGGCCGCAAGGCCGACGACCTGATCCGCAAGTGTGTGGCCTGGACCTGGCGTGTGAAACTGAGCCTGTCTACTGAGCGCGACCTGTTCGCCCGTCTGCGCGAAGATGCCGAGAGGGTCGCCATCAAGGTGTTTGCCGACAACCTGCGCGACCTGCTGCTGGCCGCACCGGCCGGCCCGCGTGTTGTGATGGGGCTGGACCCCGGCATCCGCACCGGCGTGAAGGTGGCTGTGGTGGATGCAACGGGCAAGCTGGTGGAGACCGCCACCGTGTACCCGCACGAGCCACGCCGCGACTGGGAAGGCTCGCTGCACACCCTGGCCAAGCTGGCCGAAAAACACGGCGTGAACCTGATTGCGATTGGCAACGGCACGGCCAGCCGCGAAACCGACAAGCTGGCGGCCGACCTGATCAAGCTGGCAGCCAAGGTGGNNGTGGGCCAGTACCAGCACGATGTGAACCAGAGCGAGCTGGCCCGCACCCTGGGCACGGTGGTGGAAGACTGCGTGAACTCGGTGGGCGTGGACCTGAACACGGCCAGTGTGCCGCTGCTCAGCCGCGTGTCGGGCCTGTCGGGCAGCGTGGCCAAGGCGGTGGTGCGCTGGCGCGAGGCCAACGGCGCATTCAAGAGCCGCAAACAGCTGATGGACGTGGCGGGCCTGGGCGCCAAGACCTTCGAGCAGAGCGCGGGTTTCTTGCGCATTCGCGGTGGCGAGAACCCGCTGGACATGACGGGCGTGCACCCCGAGACCTACCCTGTGGTCGAGCAGATCATGGAAAAGACCGGCAAGCCCGTGGCCGAGCTCATGGGCCGCACCGACATGCTCAAGACCCTCAAGCCCGAGTTGTTTGCCAGCGAAAAATTTGGCGTCATCACCGTCCAGGACATCCTGGCCGAGCTGGAAAAACCCGGCCGCGACCCGCGCCCCGACTTCAAGGTGGCCCGCTTCAACGATGGTGTGGAAGACATCAAAGATTTGAAGGAGGGCATGATTTTGGAAGGCACCGTGAGCAACGTGGCACAGTTCGGCGCCTTCATCGACCTGGGCGTGCACCAGGACGGCCTGGTGCATGTGAGCCAGCTGGCGCACAAGTTCGTGAGTGATGCGCGTGAAGTGGTCAAGACCGGCGACATCGTCAAGGTCAAGGTCATGGAGGTGGATGTGGAGCGCAAGCGCATCGGCCTGTCGATGAAACTCGGCGATGCACCACCGCGCCAGGGTGGCGACCGGGGTACGCCACGCGACAACCGTTTTGAAGGGGCAGGGCGCGGCTACCAGCAAGCGCAGCCGCAGCGCCGCGCGCCCGAGTCCTCGCAGCAATCGGCCATGGCCTCGGCTTTTGCCAAGCTGCAGCAGTCGAAAAATCGGTAACAACCGGGTACATAATCGCCAGCATCTCAACCGGAGGCGCTGTATCCCATGGAGCTGAATGCACTGCTAGCCCACCCTGTGGCTTTGCCCAGTCTTCCGCGCGCCGTGGCGTTGCTGATGACCGAGTTGGGCCATGACGAGCCCAGCCTGCGGCGGGTCAACCAGCTCATGGGCACCGATCCGGCACTGGCCGCCCGGCTGCTGGAGATGGCCAATGCGCCGGCGTTCCAGATGCAGCGCCAGATTGTCGGTATCCCAGAGGCGCTGGCGCTGCTGGGCGTGGCGCAGTTGCGGTCTTTGGTGAGCACCGCGCCGCTGGGCACCACCTCGCGCTCGGTGCCCGGCATCAACATGCAGCAGTTCTGGCGCTACAGCCTCAATACCGCCAAGCTGGCCCGTTCCCTGGCGGGCATCGGTCACCACAACCAGATTGCCGCCTACACCGCGGGGTTGGTGCACGCGGTGGGCGAGTTGCTGATGCACCTGGCCGCACCGGACATCATTTTTTCGATCAACGATCTGGTATCACCGCTTGATTTGCGGCGAGCCAAGATCGAGCACCGCATTCTGGGTTATTGCTACGGCAACGTGAGCGCCGAGCTGGCGCAGCGCTGGCAGTTTCCTGAAGTGGTGGTGGATGCGCTGCAGCACCAGAGCGCGCCCCTGGACAACAATGCCTATGAGCCACTGGCCGGGGTGATCCATTTGGCATCGTGGCGCGCCCGTGCCCGCGAGGCCGAAATGGGTGAAAAGGAAATGGCCGTGTCTTTCCCCGGCGAGGTGGGGTTGATGCTGGGCTTGGACATCGACATGGTGCTTCAGCAAGACCCTATCGATTGGACCGCCCGCCCCGAGGCCTACGACTATGTGGTTTGAACTCAGAGTCTGTGAACATTTAGCGGTACGGATGTTGCATGTCTTTTGACATGACAAGCATCAAGACCGAAGCGGGAATGAATGGGAACATCGGCGCACTGTTCGAGGGCTTGGCTGTGCCTGCGGATAGCGCCACTGTGCTCAAGAGGGGCACGCCCAAAGGCGCGCCGCGGGTACAAAGCGCGGTGCGCAAACAAGTCGAACTGCGCGCCTGTGACCTGGACACGACGTTGCCCGCCGACCACCAAGCACGGCCGTGTGGGCGTTCGTGCAGTCCATTGATCTTCAAGCCCTGTACGCGCGTATCCGTGCAGTCGAAGGCAGCGTCGGGCGCGCGCCCATCGACCCGGCGATTTTGGTGAGCCTGTGGCTGTATGCGACGCTGGACGGCGTGGGCTCGGCGCGCGAACTCGACCGGCTGTGCGACAGCGACGATGCCTGCTGCTGGCTGTGCGGCGCGGTGGGCGTGAACCATCACACGCTGGGCGACCTGCGGGTCGAACATGCGCAATGGCTGGACGCTCAACTCACCCGCAGCGTGGCGGGGCTGCTGTCGCAGGGCCTGGTCAGCATGAACCGGATGGCCCACGACGGCATGCGCGTGCGTGCCCATGCGGGCGCGGCCAGCTTCAGGCGCAGCGAGACCTTGGAGCAACTGCTGCAAGACGCCCAGGACCAAGTTCAAGCGCTCAAGCAAGAGGTGGGTGACGACGCTGGTTGTGAACCGCCAACAAAATGGCTTGCACAAGGTCCTCTGTGTCGTGGGGCAAAGTCGAAAGCCTGCGGCGCAAAAATGTCCTCAAGTGCGCGCCCAGGCCTTTCAGGAACAACTGGTAGGCCTGGGCATTGCCTTCAAGGCCCTTTTATGAAAACTGTCTCCCCCTCTCTCGCCTAACAAGCGGTTCAGGCATTGCGCCAACTGGTGTCACTTGGCGCGTGCCTTGACCCACTTCAACCGCTGACTGCGCTGGTGGCACGTTTGTATGTGGCGCAGGTGTTTTGGCTGTCAGGCCTGACCAAACTGCACGACTGGGAAACCACCATGTTTTTTTCACCGATGAATACAAGGTGCCGTTGCTGCCCCCGGTGGCGGCTGCCGTCATGGGCACGGGCGGGGAGTAGGTGTTGCCCGTTTTGCTCGCTGTTGGGCTGGGGGCGGTTTGCTGCGTTGGGCTTGTTTGTGGTGAACGCGGTGGCGGTGGTCTCCCTCAGTGAAATTGCGNNNNATCGTAGGCTGTGCGCGGGGAAAAATTTTTAATTTTTTACATGCCACGGTAACCAAACCCGAACCGGTTGCGAATTAACATTTAGACCGCACTGAAAGCTCTTCGCCGGTGTTTTGAGCAAAAAGCGGTCTGCGTTTCCCATCCTTTCTTCGTTTTCAACCTGCACTTCTGGAGTTTTCAAATGACATCACCCCAAGCCAAAACCGTTTCCTCGTTTGCCCTGACCGCCGCTTTGCTGGCTCTGTCGTCCACCGCTTTTGCTGCGGATGCGCCCAAGGGCTCCATGGGCAAAGCCGTTGCCGCCAACGACACCGTGCATTGCTACAACGTGCACGACTGCAAGGGCAACAGCGACTGCAAAACCACCGAGCACAGCTGCAAAGGCCAGAACGCGTGCAAAGGCCATGGCTTCAAAGCCATGAAAGCCGATGCCTGCCTGAAGGGCAACGGCGTCATTGGCGACCTGAAGGGCTGACCCGCCCATGCGTGCGCCTCCCACGCCCCTGGCCACCCGCGGCACCGGCTTTGGGCTGGGTTTGCGCACGCCGCATTACCCCGACTTTCTGGCGGGCCAACAACCGCTGGACTGGCTGGAAATCATCACCGACAACTTCCTGGTGCAGGGCGGCAAACCGTTGGTGATGCTGGACACCTTCCGCCGCGACTACCCCATGGCCTTGCACGGTGTGGCCATGTCCATCGGAGCCCCTGGGGGTTTGGACTTGGCGTATTTGCAGCAAGTCAAGGCGCTGACCCAACGCATCGAGCCGCTGTGGGTGTCTGACCACCTGTGCTGGATTGGGCATGGCCCCGAGCAGTTGCACGACCTGTGCCCTTTGCCCTACACCGACGAAGCCGCGCGGCACGTGGCGACCCACATCCGCCAGGCGCAGGATGTGCTGGGCCGCCGTCTGGTGCTGGAAAACGTGTCGAGCTACACGGCCTTCACGCACGACACGGCCAGCGAATGGCAGTTTCTGGCCCACATCGCCGAGGCCGCCGATTGCCTGCTGCTGCTGGACGTGAACAACGTGTACGTCAGCAGCGTGAACCACGGTTATGACCCCCTCACGTATTTGCGTGCGCTGCCCGCCCACCGCGTGCAGCAAATTCACCTGGCTGGCCACAGCCACCACGGTCGCCACGCGGTGGACACCCACGACCAGCCGGTGTGCCCGGCGGTGTGGGCGCTGTACGCCGAGGCCTGCCGCCTGTTTGGCGCCGTGGCCACCATGGTGGAACGTGACGCCCACATCCCCCCGCTGACCGAGTTGCTGGCCGAGGTGGCCGTGGCAAGGGCGGTGGCAAACGATCCCGCGAATGCGGTGGGGGCAGCGGCTGCTGCCCCCAACCCTGTGGTCTTCAGTGCCCCCACCGCGCCGCCCGGTGCCCCTGCGTTGCTAACGGTGCAGCGCGAGTGGGCCGACCATGTGTTGGACCGCAGCCCCGGCGTGCCGCACTGGGTGGCAGGGAGCAGGGATTTTTCGGCCGCACAGCGCATGGGGGTTTACCACCACGCCTACCGTGCGCGCTTGAGCGAAGTGCTGGCCGACTCATACCCCCACACCCGCCGCTATTTGGGTGACGACACTTTCGAGGCGGTGGCCTCTGGCTTCGCCGTGGCACACCCGCCAACGCAGCGCAACCTGGGTGCCTACGGCGCTGGCTGGGTGCAGTGGCTGGCCAAAGTCCACCCATTGAACCCCGAGTTGCACGAGTTGGCCCAGCTTGAATGGGATTTGCGTGCGTGTTTTGACGGGCCCGACGCCCCCGCGTTGGACGCCCTCGCCGCCGAACGCTCCCAGGGCCAATGGTTGCAAACACCGTCGCCCCTGCACCCCAGCGTGGTGGTGCGCCGCATCACCACCAACGCGGTGGCTTTGTGGCATGCCCTGGCTGACGACGAGCCGGTGCCCGCACCGCAACGCCTGCCAGAGTCCGGTGGCCTGGTGGTGTGGCGCAAAGGGTTGCAGCCGCACTTTCAAACACTGGGGGCATCGGCGTTGGGGTTTTGGGAGGCCCTGGCCAAGGGCCACAGCATGGCGGGTGCATGCGACGCCCTGGCCTGCGCCGCCACCCACGGCAGCGGGCCTGAGGGCAAACCATCCGAACTGGCCCAGTGGATGCGCACCGGGCTGGACAACGGCTGGCTGCGCGTTCAGTAGTGGGGTGGAGCCTCGTCGCGCAGGCTGCGCAAGGTGCCTGGCCCGCTGTCCGCGGCTTGTTTGCGCTGCTGCGCCACCTCGCGCAGCAGCCAGTCGATGTGCTGCTGCTGTTCTGCCACCAGGGCATTCAGGGTGTCCAGCAGGTCGTCGCTGTAGCTGGCTTTGATTTCCAGCTGCTCCAGGCGTTGCTCGGCCGCCCGCAGGCGTTGGGGGGTGTCGGCGTGGGGCATAAAGGGTCCAGACCAGGACGGGGCGCCCCGTGAGGTAGCCTTGGCACAGTTGAAAGCCCAGGTGTTGGCACAGCACCGCTTCCCCCTCGGTTTCTACACCTTCAGCCACGGTGACTGCCCCCAGGTCTTTGACCATGTGCACCAGCCTGGCGAGCATGTTCTGGTTGGTGGTGGAGGCCTGATCGATGTTGCGGATCAGGGAAATGTCGAACTTCACAAAGTTGGGAGGCACTTCGGCCAGTTCGTTCAGGCGTGATTGCCCAGCGCCAAAATCGTCGTAGGCAAACTTGATGCCCATGTCGCTCAGCGGATGGGCCATCAGGGCCATTTTGGCCACTTCGGCCACCGCGGTTTCATTCACTTCAATCACAAGATCCATGTTCGGAGCCACGTCCTGAATGGCCTCAAGCGAGTCGTACAGGGCCTCGGTGAACATCTCGTTGGGGTGCGTGTTCACGAACAACTGAACAGACCCGGGTATCAGCGCCGCTGCGTGCGCGCCGGCCATGCTCAGTTCCACCGTTTTGCCCAGCAAGCTGGCCAGTTCCAGCAACCGAATGGGGGCCTGCGGCAGCGAGGGGTGTTGGCCGCGGCCCAACGACTCGTAGGCCATGAGACTGCGGTCGTGAAAATCCACAATCGGTTGGTAGGCCGCTGTCACCCAGCCTTGGCGTAGCATTTCCCAAAACTCGCGTTCTTGCGGCGCAAAGTGTTCGGGGAGCGAGGCCGACATGTCGGAGATGACCGCCATGTTCATGAGATCGGTCGCCACCGTCGTCGGGTTGGCCTGATTGGACTTTACCTTGAGCCGAAACTCCGATTTGCCAAAGTGCAGGATGTCGTCGGCCGTCAGCGGCAATGCGGCGTGCGCGCTCAAGCGCTGGCGGTTGACATAGGTGCCGTTGGTGCTTCCCAAATCTGTCAGGCACAGGTTGCCACACCCCGTTCTGTCAATGCGGGCATGAACGCGGGAGGCGTCCTTGGAAATCAGCCGGAGTTTGCAGGCATCATCCCGCCCGATGTGGGCGGGCAGGTTTTCCAAGGGCACGAACAGGGCATCACCCCCCGTGGTGGCACCTTCCTGGAACCAGGCCAAGCTCATAGTTTCAGTGACTCCGTTGCGCGCGACAACCGTGGCAAATGCGGTGCCACATTATCACGTGGCTGGGGCTGCCTGCCGCGCCCAGGCAGCGGGTGCAAGCAGCCCTTGGTCGGCCGGTTTTACCAGATCACTTCGCGGTCCGGTGTGGCGCTGAGGCTGGCCGGCCACGACATCCCCCAGGAAGACGACGAACTGTTCGCTGGTGTGGCGCGCGGCAGTCATGCCCAATGCCTCGCCGGTGGCGGTGTTTAACCTGGTGCAGTGTCCTGTTCTTGATGGAACTCAAGAGGAACTTGCAGAATTCCAACCGGAGGCACAGTGGAAGTTTTTTGATGCTCGATTTTTGAGCACATTCACATCCCCTGTGAACCTGTGGCGCGCTATCGCATCTCATTCTTTTGTTTTTGCCCGCAGCATATCCGGTTGATGGATGGCGTTGTGCACGTCCTCGGGCTGGATGACCGTGCAACTGAGAAAATGCGGCCATGCGTGTGCAATCGTGTGCAGTAGTTGGTGCACTTTTTCTGCACTTCGTGTGCGTTTTTTGCACTCAAGGCCCTCAAACAGGTTTTTCATTTGAAAAATATCATTGCAAATCAACAGCTTAGCCCGTGGCGCATGTCCGTTGCGCCGATGATGGACTGGACTGACCGCCATTGCCGCTACCTGCACCGGCTGCTGAGCCGGCATACTTTGCTGTACACCGAAATGGTGACCACGGGCGCGCTGGTGCATGGCGATGTGCAGCGCCATTTGCGCTTCAATGCCGAAGAGCACCCTTTGGCCCTGCAACTGGGCGGCAGCGAGCCGGCCGATCTGGCGCACTGCGCGCGGCTGGGAGAGCAATGGGGGTATGACGAGATCAACCTCAATTGCGGTTGCCCCAGCGAGCGGGTGCAGCGCGGTGCCTTTGGTGCCTGCCTGATGAACGAGCCTCAGCTGGTGGCCGACTGCGTGAAGGCCATGGTGGACGTGGTGCAGGTGCCTGTCACGGTGAAGCACCGCATCGGGATTGACAAGGACGAAAGCTACGCCTTCGTGCGCGATTTTGTGGGCGCCGTGGCCGATGCGGGTTGCACGGTGTTTATCGTGCATGCGCGCAATGCCTGGCTCAAGGGCCTGTCGCCCAAAGAAAACCGCGAAGTGCCGCCGTTGCGCTACGGCGTGGTGCGCCAGCTCAAGGCCGATTTTCCGCACCTGACTTTTGCCATCAATGGTGGCCTGAACACCGATGCCGCCGTGCAAGAGCAGCTGACCGGGCTCGACGGCGTGATGGTGGGCCGTGAGGCCTATCACAACCCCTGGTGGCTGGCGCGCTGGGATGCGCTGTACTACGGCGCCCCTGAAAGCACGCTCACCCGCGAAGAGGTGGAAGCAGCCATGGTGGACTACATGGCGCGCCAAGCCGCTGCGCATGGCACCCCGTGGGCCAGTATTGCGCGGCACATGCTGGGCCTGCGCCATGGACTGGCGGGCTCACGCCGCTGGCGCCAGGTGTGGAGCGACCACCGCCTCAAGGGCCTGCCGCCCCAGGACGTGATGGCCCTGGCGCACGCCAGCCCGGTCGAGGCTTGATCCGGAGGCGCCATCAGCGCGATCCCTGCGTTGTTTCGCTGCAAGGAGAAAGGGCTTTGCCAAGCTCGGTCCAGGCGGTGTTGGGGTAGTCCATCACCCGGGGCGACAGTGCGGGCACACTGCGCCATCACCCCTCGCCCAGCTGTCGCGCCAGCCACCCTTGCAGGGGTTCGGGTCTGGAAAAAAGATAGCCCTGCAGGCAGTCGCACTGGCTGGTGACCAGAAAGTCGGCCTGGGCGCGTGTTTCCACCCCCTCGGCCACCACGCGCAGCTTGAGGTGCCGTGCCACCGAAATGATGGACTGCACGATGGCGGTGTCGCTGGGGTCGTCGGGCGTGTCCTGCACAAAGCTTTTGTCGATTTTCAGCTCGTACAGGGGCAGCCGCTTGAGGTAGGCCAGGCTGGAATAGCCGGTGCCAAAATCGTCGATGGAAAAGCGCACACCGAGCCGTCCCAGTTCGGTCATGCGGGCGATGGTGCCGTCAAGGTTTTCGATCAGCAGGCTTTCGGTGACCTCGAGGATGAGTTGGACTGCCGGAGCACCGGTCTGCGCGAGCATGCCGCGCACGCGTTCGACAAAATCGTCCTGGCGAAACTGGCGCGCGCTCACATTGACCGAGATCGACAGATCCTGCCCCGCCGCGTGCAGGCGGGCCAGCGTCTCGCAGGCCTGCAGAATCATCCAGTCGCCCATGCGCAGGATCAGGCCTGCGGATTCCGCCACCGGAATGAATCGGCTGGGCGGCACGTTGCCGCGCACCGGGTGGTTCCAGCGCATGAGCAGCTCACCGCCGATCACGGTGCCGGACGCATCGACCTGCGACTGCACAAACGCAGCCAGCTGGCCCTCTGCGCTGGCTTTTTTCAGGTCTTGCTCCAGCGCCAGGCGCTCCTGCACGTCGGCTTGCATGTCGGCTTCATAGAAAAGGATGCGGTTGCGCCCCAGTTCCTTGGCGCGGTACATGGCGGTATCGGCCTCGCGCAGCAGGTCCTCGACTTCTTCGCTGCGCTTGGGGAAAAGGGTGATGCCGATGCTGCCGGTGCTGCTGTAAAGGTGGGTGTCGATGGTGTACGGCATCTCCAGGGCCACGCGCACGGCTTCGGCCGACAGCAAAGCACTGCGCGCGGCCGATTCCATGTCGGCGGCAATGTTGTCGAAAAGCAACACGAATTCGTCACCCCCAATGCGCGCGACGGTGTCGCCGGGGCGCTGCAACTGCGCAAGGCGCTGCGCTACCTGCTTGAGCAGCATATCCCCCAGCGAGTGCCCGCGGGCGTCGTTGATCTGCTTGAAATTGTCCAGATCGATGAACAACAAAGCCCCCACCTGCCCCGACTTGCGCGCCGACGCCAGGGCATGGTCCAGCCGGTCCAGCAGCATGCGGCGGTTGGGCAGGCCGGTCAGCGCGTCAAAGTAGGCCAGCTGGTGGGTGCGGGCCTCGGCCAGCTTGCGTTCGGTGATGTCCCGGGACAAGGCGATGAAACGGGGCTCCTGCCCGGGCGTGGCGCTTTCCTTGCGGGCGATGGACAGTTCGAACCAGTGCGTCTGCTGCTCCAGTTCGAGGTGGTACTGGTGGCCGATCGAATAGCCCGTGTCGTGGGCCGCTTGCAGCGCAGCACGCAGTCCGACGACAGCCTCTGGCGGCACAAACTCCTCCATCGTCCGGCCCAGGAACATCTCGGGCGGTGCGGCCAGCAGCACCGAACGCGCAGAACGGTAATGGTGGATGCGCCCGTCCAGATCCACCTCGAACAACAGGTCGGGAATGGCATTGAGGGTGCTTTCCAGATCGTCCCGGGTGCTGCGCAGCGCTTGCAACATGCGGTGGGCCAGCCCCATGGCGCGCTCACGGCCCGTGGCCAGCACCCAGACCAGCCCGCCCACCAGCAGGCTCAGGGCAGCGCCCATGGCAGCAAACAGGTCGTTATCGGAGTCATCAAACCGCTGCTCAAAAGGCGGCAACGGCTGCATCACCAACGTCCAGGTGCGGCCGCCCAGGTCCATCTGCTGCGTGGTGCGCAAACCTTGCAGCGCACCTTCCGGGGCGGCGGGAAGCTGGGTGGCGCCATGCAGCAGGCTGCCCCCCGATTCCGGGTTGCCGTCATAGATGGCCAGGTTGATGTCGGAGTCGCGCTGGGCCATCCCCTTGAGCAGGTCGGGCATGCGAAAAGGTGCCGACACCCAGCCCACAATGCCGCGCCGGCGACCTTCAACCGAGTCCAAGTCGGCATCCTTTTGATAAATGGGCAGGTACATGACCAGCCC
>DCVY01000075.1:13725-18559 GCA_002327945.1 Acidovorax delafieldii
TGGTCATTCAACCGGTTGGCCGGCAGGTCCAGCGCATACGCCACGCCCTGCAAGCCGGGACGGGTTTCAGGCAAGCGCAATGTCTCCACGTAAGCATGAAACTCATCCCGATCAATACTGACAGAGCCGTCGTAATACCCCTTCACGCCCCGCAGCACCAACTCGTAGCTGGCCATCCGGTCCTTGAGACTGTAAACGATGCGATCCACCGCAGTGTTGAATTCCTGGCGCCTTTTGGCACCTGCTTCGCGCTCTGCAGCCTGCCAGTAAAGCAAGGTCAGCCCCAGCAGCAACATAGTCAGCACCGGCCCTGACAGAGCGAGCGCACGCCAATGGCTTTCCGTGGCGGGCAGATCCTCATGCTGGCAGGCTTGTCTCATGTGTTCAATAGACTGGATGGTTGCAGTATATGAATGGCACAGTCACGAAAACAGGACGACGCAAGAGCGCCCCGCCTGCCTGGCGCCATTATGGGCAAGCCACCGGACTCCCGCCGTAAGTGTTTTTCTGCGCCCTTCCCGGCGCGCATCTCTGGTCTGGCTGCATGCTACCACCGGCCCCGGGGTGGACAAATAGTGGCGCACGCCTGCTGGCGGGCAGCGGGGCGTGGCGAAGCAGGCCTTACGATCCCATCCACAGATGCATTCAAGAACCTCCTATGCCATCGCTTGACTTCGAACGGGAAGAAGCTCGCTTCAATGCTTTCCATGACCAGAACCTGCATCGCCTGCAGGAGGCCTGTGCGGCCTATGTCACCCTCCTCACGGCATTGCTGACCCCTTCGGGGCAGGTGGATGTGTCCAAGGTGGAGGGGCGCGTGAAGGACAAGGAAGAGTCCATCCGCAAGTTCACCCGCAAATACCGGCCGGCGCTGGAGGAGGCCAACCAGCCCTACGAAATTGCCCCCTACATCACTGACCTGATCGGGGTGCGCGTGGTGTGCCTGTACGAAGACGAGCTCGACAAAGTGGCCCACCTGGTGCGTTCGCACTTCGATGTGATGGAAGTCACCGACAAAGTGGCCGCCGTGGAGAGCACCGAAGCCTCATTTGGCTACAAGGGCCTGCACCTGGACCTGCGGCTCAACGCCACCCAGCAG
The DNA here is from genome assembly GCA_002327945.1 of Acidovorax delafieldii. Taxonomy (GTDB): domain Bacteria; phylum Pseudomonadota; class Gammaproteobacteria; order Burkholderiales; family Burkholderiaceae_C; genus Acidovorax; species Acidovorax delafieldii_C. The sequence continues at coordinate 14,825 of DCVY01000075.1, forward strand.
GCATTGCCCGCGCATGCCGCGTGCGCAGGCCAGTCGTTCGAGCTGCAGGTGCGCACCATCATCCAGGATTCGTGGAGCGTGCTGGACCACAAGATCAAATACAAAAAGTCCATTCCCGGCCAGCTCAAGCGCCGCATCAATGTGCTGTCGGCCTTGTTTGAGCTGGCCGACCGCGAATTCCGCCAGATCCGGGATGCCACCGAGGCCGAGTTGCTGCAGGCCCCCGACGAAACCGCGGAGACCCCGCCAGAAACTGGTATGCCGGTGGCCGAAAAGACGCCGACCGCGGGTAGTGAGCTCAATGCCTTCACCTTCCTCAAGATTGCCAACCATTTTTTCAAGGATTTTGAATTCGAGCCCTACAAGGTGGACAGCTTTGTGGACGACATCCAGAGCTGGTCGCCCGGCATGACACGCGCCCGCTTCAATGCGCTGCTGCGCGAAACCATTGCCGTTGTCAAGCGCTACAAGCTGCATTTTGAGGAGCAGAACCCGCAGGGCAGCTTCAACCCCTACACCGTGATCCGCCATTGCCTGTATCTCAGTCACAGCGCTATATTTCGCCCGGCCTTGCGCAATGTGGCGCGGGAAACCTTCGAGGCCTGGCTCCAGGAACACGCCAGAACTTGAACCTAAGGACGGTCTGAATAACTCACCACCGATTGACGCCTTGCGGCCCACCCCGAATCGCACTGCCACAGACACGCGAGGGTGATGCAGGTCATCCTTAACGGTCTGGGTTCATCGGCCACCCACACCAAGAGCGGCCGCATCAAGGCGCTGATGGTGTCGGGTAGCCAGCGCACCCCGGACTTTTCCGATGTGCCTTGCGCCGCCGGGTGGGCCTGACCGACTACACCGTGACCACCTGGCATGGCCTGTGGGTGCCCAAGGGCACGCCGGCCGATGTGTCAGCGCGCATATCATCGAAGAGATTCTCCACATTGGCACTGGGGATGAAATCAAGGCCATCTGGGCCAGCAACGGCGCTGACTATGGTGGCATGACGCAGGCACAGTTTGCCCGCTTCGTCTGTGCCGAGGTGAGGTGCTGGGCGCAGGTGATGAAGGTCGCCGGCGCCCAGCTGGATTGAAGAAAGGAATTGCATGACAGGGGAAGTTGTCGCGGCACGGGCCGCAGGAGCGGCCGGCGATGCGGGTGTGGTGCAGGTCACGCTGCGCCACACCGGACGGCTCAACGCAATGTCACGCGCCATGTGGCGCCAGCTGCGCTCTGTTTTTGAGAGCATTCAGCGCAATCCGGATGTGCGCTGCGTGCTGATAGAAGGGGCAGATGGCGCCTTCTGCGCTGGGGGTGACATTTCGGAATACCCGGCGTTCCGGTTCGATGCTGCCGCGCTGCGCGACTTTCACGAAAACGATGTCTGGGGCGGTCTGCGGGCCATGCTCCGGTGTGACGTGCCCATCGTGGCGCACATCGCCGGTGCCTGCATGGGCGCTGGCGTGGAGATTGCCAGCTGCTGCGATATCCGCATTGCCGGCAGCAGCGCACGTTTTGGCGCCCCCATCGCCCGGCTGGGCTTTCCCATGGCGCCGCGTGAAGCCCAACTGGTGGCGGGCGCGGTGGGCGATGCCACTGCACGCCAGATGCTGCTGGAGGCAGCCACCTTTTCTGCGGCCGACATGCTGGCGCGTGGATTTCTGAGCCGCGTGACCGATCCCAGCCTGCTGGCTGCCGATGCGCTGGGCACCGCCTGCCGCGTGGCCGCCTTGGCGCCTGAGGCCGCACGCATGAACAAGCAGACTCTTCGGGCATTGAAAGTGCCTGTTGCGGCCGGTGGTGAGGCGCAGGCCGTTGTTGAAGACCGGGTCAATTCCACGCCCGACCCTTATGCCTATGCCGACAGTGCCGAGCACCGCGAAGGCATCACCGCCTTTCTGGCCAAACGCCCCCCTGTTTTCTGATTTGCCATGAAAAAAACAAACAACAAGGCCAACCTGTTTTGCGCCCTGCGCGCTGCTTTTCCCAGCGATCTCGACCAGACCGCCGTTGAAACCATCTCGCCCCAGGGCGAACCGCTGTTCTACACCTGGCGCGACCTGGATCACGCCAGTGCGCGCATCGCCAATCTGCTGGCGTCGCTGAAGCTGCCAGGCGGCAGCCGTGTGGCAGTGCAGGTGGAGAAATCGGTCGAGGCCATGCTGCTGTATCTGGCCACGCTGCGTGCGGGCTGCGTTTTCTTGCCGCTCAACACCGCCTACCAGAGCGGCGAGATCGAATACTTTGTGGGCAATGCCGAGCCCGCCGTGGTGGTGTGCACGCCGGGCAACTTTGGCTGGGTGTCCAAGATTGCCTTCAAGGCCGGCACGCAGCATGTGTTCACGCTGGGCGATGACCGCACGGGCAGCCTGCTTGAGCGCGCCGCGCACCATGCCGGCGATCACCAGCCTGTTGACAGGGAGATGGATGACCTCGCTGCCATCCTCTACACCAGTGGCACCACGGGCCGCAGCAAGGGAGCCATGCTGACGCACGGCAACCTGCTGAGCAATGCGTTGACGCTGAAAGACTACTGGGGCTTTCAGCCTGGCGATGTGCTCATCCACGCGCTGCCCATCTTTCATGTGCATGGCCTGTTTGTGGCCATCCACGCCGCGCTGCTCAATGGCAGCAAGATGATCTGGATGGCGAAGTTCGACCCCGGGGCCGTGCTGGCGGCCATGCCGCGCGCCACCGTGTTCATGGGCGTGCCCACGCTGTATGTGCGCCTGCTGGCCGAGCCGGGGCTGAACAAGGACGCAACGAAGAACATGCGCCTGTTCATCGCAGGCTCGGCGCCGTTGCTGATCGAGACCTTCAATGCGTGGCGTGAGCGCACCGGCCACACCATTTTGGAGCGCTATGGCATGAGCGAGACCATCATGCTCACGTCCAACCCCTATGGTGCCGACGCACGCCACGGCGGTCAGAGCGAGCGGCGCGGCAGCACGGTGGGCTTCCCGCTGCCGGGTGTCGGCGTGCGCGTGGTCGATGATGCCGGCAAGGCCGTGCCGGTGGGCGAGATCGGCAACATCCAAGTGCAGGGCCCCAACGTGTTCAAGGGCTACTGGCGCATGCCTGAGAAGACGGCCGAAGAGTTCACCCAGGATGGCTGGTTCAAGACTGGCGACGTGGGCAAGGTGGACGAGCGTGGCTACGTGAGCATCGTGGGGCGCAGCAAGGATCTCATCATCAGTGGTGGCTACAACGTCTATCCCGCAGAAATCGAAAGCACCATCAACGAACTGCCGGGTGTGGACGAAAGCGCGGTGGTGGGCGTACCTCACCCCGATTTTGGTGAGGTAGGCGTGGCTGTGCTCATCGCCAAACCGGGCGTAAAGCTCGATGGCGAGGCCATCCTGGCGCAACTCAAGTCGCAGTTGGCCAATTTCAAGATTCCCAAGCGTTGTTTTGTGGCGACCGAGCTGCCGCGCAACACCATGGGCAAGGTACAAAAGAACCTGCTGCGCGAGCAGTACAAGGGCTTGTTTGCTTGAACAGCCAACTGCTGGCAACTGCTGGCCATGAAAAACGGGGTCATTGCGGCCCCGTTTTGCTTCATTTTTGACAGTTGTTCGCGTTTTTAAGTCCAACGCCAGTCCAGCGAATCATTGAACCTCACACCGGCAGTTGACCGCTTTGTATCCCTTCGCAAGCCGCATGAAATCAATCGTTGATGGCTTCGATGGCGTTCACCTTTGGGGTGAGAGCGCTATGCACCCGCCAGCACCGCGC
>DCVY01000254.1 GCA_002327945.1 Acidovorax delafieldii
CCGGCCACGCCCATGCGCGAGGGCGCCACATCGGCCTTGGGCTTTTCGACGATGCGTTCAATGCGGATCAGCGGCCCGCCGGCGGGCTCGCCGGCCACGATGCCGTAGCGGTGCACCTGATCGAGCGGCACCTCCTGCACGGCAATCACCGAGCGCCCCTGCTGGCGAAACGCGGCGGCCATCTGCGCCAGCACGGGTTCGCCGCCGGGCGGGCCCACCATCAGGTCGTCGGCCAGCAGCACGGCAAAGGGTTCGTTGCTCACCAGCGCCTCGGCGCACAGCACGGCATGGCCCAGCCCCAAAGAGCGTGGCTGGCGCACGAAGGCGCAGTCCATGTCGTCGGGCTGGATGGAGTGCACCAGCTCCAGCAGTTCCTTTTTGCCGGCTGCTTCCAGTTCGGCCTCCAGCTCGTAGGCGGTGTCGAAATGGTCTTCGATGGCGCGCTTGCTGCGACCGGTCACAAAGATCATGTGGCGAATGCCGGCAGCGTAGGCTTCTTCCACTGCATACTGGATCAGTGGCTTGTCCACCACGGGCAGCATTTCCTTGGGGCTGGCCTTGGTGGCAGGCAGAAAGCGCGTGCCCAGGCCCGCCACAGGAAACACGGCTTTGCGAACGGGAGTGTTGCTGGGTTGAATCATGGTACGTTTGTGAAGTGGGTGATGAAAACCGGCTTATCCCAGGCGGGCCAGCTGGTCGCGCAGGCGGGTGAGGGTGGTGCCAAAGTCGGCCACGCGTTTTTTCTCCTGGTCGATCACGGCGGCGGGTGCCTTGGCCACGAAGGCTTCATTGCCGAGCTTGGCGTTGGCCTTGGTGATTTCGCCGTCGATGCGGACGATTTCCTTGGACAGGCGGGCCTTTTCGGCGGCCACGTCAATTTCCATGTGCAGGCACAGGCGGGCCTCGCCCACTATCGCCACGGGCGCGGCCTGGGCGGCGGCGGCCCATGCGGCTTCGTCGTCGAACACTTTCACTTCGCTCAGCTTGGCCAGGGCCTGCAGCACCGGGGCCACGTTGTGCATGAAGGCGGTGTCGCCCACGGTGAACAGCGGCAGGCGCGTGGCGGGCGACACATTCATTTCGCCGCGCAGCGTGCGGCAGGCGTCCACCAGGGCCTTGACGCGGCCCATGTGGGCGATGGATTCTTCGTCGATTTTCTCGGGCTGGGCTTCGGGGTAGCGGGCAATGCTGACCGACTCACCCTTCAACCCCGCCACGGGTGCCACTTTTTGCCACAGTTCTTCGGTGATGAACGGAATGATCGGGTGGGCCAGGCGCAGGATGGCTTCGAGCGTGCGGATCAGCGTGCGGCGCGTGGCGCGGGTTTGGGCCCGACCGGCTTGCTGGTCTTGCATGGTCATGCCGGTCTGGATCTGCACCTTGGCGATCTCCAGGTACCAGTCGCAGAACTCGTTCCAGACGAAGTCGTAAATGGTGTTGGCCACGTTGTCGAGGCGGTATTCGGCAAAGCCCTTGGCCACTTCGGTCTCGACTTTTTGCAGCTGCGAGCTGATCCAGCGGTCGCACTGGCTGAAGTCCAGATAGCCCTCGAACGCGCCGCCAGGTTGGCACTCGGCCTGGGTGTGTTCTTGCAGGCCGCAATCCTGGCCTTCGCAGTTCATCAGCACAAAGCGGCTGGCGTTCCAGAGCTTGTTGCAGAAGTTGCGGTAGCCCTCGCATCGCTTGCTGTCAAAGTTGATGCTGCGGCCCAGGGATGCCAGCGCAGCAAAGGTGAAGCGCAATGCATCGGCACCATAGGCCGGAATGCCCTCAGGGAATTCTTTTTGCGTGTTCTTGCGCACTTGGGGCGCGGTCTCGGGCTTGCGCAGGCCGGTGGTGCGCTTGTCAAGCAGGGGCTCCAGCGCAATGCCGTCGATCAGGTCCACCGGGTCGAGCACGTTGCCTTCGCTCTTGCTCATCTTCTTGCCCTGCGCATCGCGCACCAGCCCGTGGATGTAAACGTGCTTGAACGGCACCCGGCCCGTGAAATGCGTGGTCATCATGATCATCCGGGCGACCCAGAAGAAGATGATGTCGTAGCCCGTCACCAGCACGCTGCTGGGCAGGTAGAGGTTGTAGTCGTCGGTCTCGGCCGTGCCCTGTTCGGGCCAGCCCATGGTAGAGAAGGGAACCAGCGCGGACGAGTACCAGGTGTCGAGCACGTCTTCGTCGCGGCGCAGCTGCTTGCTTGGCGCCTTGGCCCGGGCCTCGGCCTCGTTGCGCGCCACGATCACGTTGCCGTCTTCGTCGTACCAGGCCGGAATCTGGTGGCCCCACCAGAGCTGGCGGCTGATGCACCAGTCCTGGATGTTGTTCATCCACTGGTTGTAGGTGTTGACCCAGTTCTCGGGCACAAAGCTCACTTCGCCGCTTTGCACTGCGTCGATGGCCTTTTGCGCGATGCTCTTGCCTGTGGGGTCCTGGTTGCTCACCTTGCTCATGGCCACAAACCACTGGTCGGTGAGCATGGGCTCGACCACCTGGCCGGTACGGGTGCAAATGGGCACCATGAGCTTGTGCTTCTTGGTCTCGATCAACAGGCCCAGGGCTTCGAGGTCGGCTACGACGGCCTTGCGCGCCACGAAGCGGTCCATGCCCTGGTATTTGGCGGGTGCGTTCTCGTTGACGGTGGCCTGCAGCGTCAGCACGCAGATCATGGGCAACTGGTGGCGCTGGCCGACTTGGTAGTCGTTTTGGTCGTGCGCGGGCGTGACCTTGACCACGCCGGTGCCGAATTCCTTGTCCACGTAGTCGTCGGCAATCACCGGAATCTGGCGATCGCACAGCGGCAGATTCACCATCTGGCCAATCAGGTGCCTGTAGCGCTCGTCCTCGGGGTGCACCATCACGGCCACGTCGCCCAGCATGGTTTCGGGGCGGGTGGTGGCCACCACCAGCTGGCCCGAACCATCGGCCAATGGGTAGGCGATGTGCCACAGCGAGCCGTCTTTTTCTTCGTTCTCGACTTCCAGGTCCGACACGGCGGACTGCAGCTTCGGGTCCCAGTTCACCAGGCGCTTGCCACGGTAGATCAGGCCCTGCTCGTACAGGCGCACAAAGGTCTCGGTCACCACCTTGCTGAGCTTGTCGTCCATGGTGAAGTATTCACGGCTCCAGTCCACGCTGTCGCCCATGCGGCGCATCTGCGTGGTGATGGTGTTGCCCGATTTTTCCTTCCACTCCCACACCTTGGCGACGAAGTTCTTGCGCGCCTCGGGGGGTGTGGGGCCCATGTCGTGGCGGCTGATGCCTTGCTCTTGCAGCTGGCGCTCCACCACGATCTGCGTGGCAATGCCCGCGTGGTCGGTGCCGGGCACCCAGACCGTGTTGTGACCGCGCATGCGGTGGTAGCGCGTGAGGCTGTCCATGATGGTCTGGTTGAACGCATGGCCCATGTGCAGCGTGCCGGTCACATTGGGCGGCGGCAGCTGGATGCAGAACGCGGGCTGGCCTGCCTGGGGCGCGCCCGTGCCTCGAAAGCCGCCCGCGCCATAGCCGCGGCGCTCCCACTCGGTGCCCCAGTGGGCTTCCAGGGCGGCGGGTTCGAAGGACTTGGAGAGGCTGTCGAGGCCGGGTTGTGCAGTGGTGTCGCTCATGGCGGAATCGCAAATGAAAACGGCATCCCCAAAGGATGCCGTCAGGTTGACTGGAGGCGGGATGCAATGATTTTACCGGCCCACCCACACAGACGGAGCACGCCTGGCCATTTTGGATGCTTTCGGCCGCTGGCGCTCTGCCCGTGAGCACTGCGAGCTATTCAATGGGGAGCGAATATGCCGTGTCCGCAGCGAACTTCAAGCAGTTGTTGGTGGGTGGCCTCTATACCTTGATGAGCGTGTTTCGCCAGCTATTGCAATGGGAGCGCCTGCGCGCTGTCGGGTGTATTGGATGCGTTTGGGCGCCGTATTCAGGCCTTTGGCGCTGCCGTGCCCATGGTCGCGCGGTACCATTCATGAAAGTGCTGCATGCCGTCTTCCATGGGGCTCTGGTAAGGGCCCACTTCGTTGTCACCACGCGCCAGCAGGGCCTTGCGGCCGGCGTCCATGCGCTCGCCAATCTCATCGTCCTCGATGCAGGTTTCCATGTAGGCGGCCTTTTGCGCCTCGACAAATTCGCGCTCGAAGGCCGCGATTTCCTCGGGGTAGTAAAACTCCACCATGTTCAGCGTCTTGGTGGGGCTGATCGGGTGCAGCGTGGACACGGTGAGCACATGCGGGTACCACTCGACCATGATGTGCGGATACAGCGTGAGCCAGATGGCGCCGTGCCTGGGCGGCTTGCCACCCCGGTAGGCCAGCAGCGCCTCGTGCCAGCGTTCGTACACGGGGCTGCCCGCCTTGCCCAGGCGGTTGGCCACGCCCACGGTCTGCACCGAGTAGTTCTTGCCCAGCTCCCAGCGCAAGTCGTCACAGGTGACGAAGCTGCCCAGGCCGGGGTGGAAGGGGCCGACGTGGTAGTCCTCCAGATAGACCTCGATGAAGGTCTTCCAGTTGTAGTTGCACTCATGCAGCTCGATGTGGTCCAGCACATAGCCATCGAAGTCGAGGTCGGAGCGCGGGCCCATCTGGGCCAGGTCGGCGGCCACGTCATAGCCGTTGTCTTCAAACAGCAAGCCGTTCCACTCGCGCAGCTTGTAGTTGTTGAGGTTCAGGCACGGGTCGTGCGCGAAATGTGGCGCGCCCAGCAACTCGCCGCTGGCCTTGTAGGTCCAGCGGTGCAGGGGGCACACAATGTTGCCACCCGCGCTGCCCTTTTGCTGGGTGTTCAGCGAGCCACGGCCCTTGAGCATGACTGCCTGGCGGTGGCGGCAGACGTTGGAGATCAGCTCCACGCCGCCCTGGGCGTTGCGTACCAGTGTGCGCCCCTCGCCCTCCTGGGGCAGGGCATGGTAGTCGCCCGGATTGGGCACGGAAAGCTGGTGCCCCACATAGCGGGGCCCGCGCTGGAAGATGGTTTCCAATTCGCGCTGGAACAGCGCTTCGTCAAAGTAGCTTGAAACTGGTAGTTGGCTTGCGGCCTGCTGCAGTCGAAGACTTAAATCAGACATGGGTGACCTGACCTAAAGACTCCCCACAGGGAGGTGCGCCGGGGCGCATCTGGAAAAAAAGAAGCCGGCTAGGATGGGTAGCCGGCTCGACGGGGATGGGATTATAGCCGGTGGGGTTATTTCCGCACCCCCCTTGCGTGTATTGCCGGTCAAGGCAGGAAAAACGGCCGCCGCCTGGGGAATGACCCGCATGGCCCGCATGGCCCGCGCGCGTCTGTGGTGGTGCGGATCGGGATGGGCCGCAAGGCGTCTTTTTGCAGCCAATAAGCCAATAGCCGGGCTATTGGCAAGAAAAGCAAGGCAGCAGACCGCCCGAGGCCGCGCTGCCACAGATCGCAGGGAGTTATGCAGGCCATCCCTGGCTTGGGGGGGCGGATGCCGCAGATGTTTGCGTCGCAACCTGCGTGCAAAGGCCTCCTGCGGTCGGGTGGCTTCGCCGCGCCAGGCGGTGCGCCTAAAATCGCTCGTTTTACCCGCGCAACTTCTGCCGTCCTGCCCATGCCCAAGGCCTCTGCCTCCAACGCCCCGCCCGCCGAACCTGCCAGCTATGAAGCGGCGCTGGAAGAGCTGGAGCAGCTCGTGGGCCGTATCGAGTCGGGCCAGCTGCCGCTGGATCAGATGCTGGCCGGCTACCAGCGCGGGGCCGCCCTGCTGGCCTTTTGCCGTCACCGGCTCGATGCGGTGCAGGACCAGATCAAGGTGCTTGATGAAGGCACGCTGCAGCCATGGACACAGGAATGATGGCCGTGCAGCGCGCCCCCTCTGTGTTTGATCTGGCCGGCTGGAGCCGCCAATACCTCGATCAGGTCGAGCAGGCTCTGGGCCAGTGGGTGGGCGAGGGTGCACCCGCCGGCCTGGGCGAGGCCATGCGCTACGCGGTGCTCGACGGCGGCAAGCGTCTGCGACCTCTGCTGGTGATGGCAGCCTTTGAGGCTGTGCACTGCGGCGCTGGCGATGATGGCAGTGAGGCGGGCCTGCGCGNNCGGGATGAATGAGGCGGCCCTGCGCGCCGCGTGTGCCGTCGAGCTAATCCATGCCTATTCGCTGGTGCACGACGACATGCCCTGCATGGACAACGATGTGCTGCGCCGGGGCAAGCCCACGGTGCATGTGCAGTTTGGCGAGGCACTGGCTCTGCTGGCCGGCGACGCTCTGCAGGCGTTTGCTTTTGAATTGCTCACGCCAGACAAGGATCGCATTCCCGCGGCCGTGCAAGCCACGCTGTGCCGCCAGTTGGCGCGGGCCGCCGGCTCGGCGGGCATGGCGGGTGGCCAAGCGATAGACCTGGCCAGCGTGGGGCTGGCGCTAACGCAGGAGCAGTTGCGCCAGATGCACCGCCTCAAGACCGGGGCGCTGCTGCAGGCCAGCGTGATGATGGGCGCAGCCTGTGGCGCGGCCAGCGTCACCGCGCACAAGGCGCTGGCAGATTACGGCGCGGTGCTCGGACTGGCGTTCCAGGTGGTGGACGACATCCTGGATGTCGTTGCCGACTCAGCCACGCTGGGCAAGACCGCCGGCAAGGATGCCGTGAGCGACAAGCCCACCTATGTCTCGCTGCTCGGATTGGCGCCTGCGCAGGCCCATGCGCAGGCGCTGCTGGCACAGGCGCATGCCGCGCTGGCGACCTCGGGGCTGGCCGACACGCGCGCACTGGCGGCGCTGGCCGACATGGTGGTGAACCGATCGTATTGAAGTCGCGCCTTGCTTGGACACCACTGCATTGAATGTAAAACTGGCCTATGGCGCTTCTTTATAAAGCGCTGCAAGCTGTCAAAAAAATAGTAAATGTCCACGACATCCTTCCCCCTGCTGCAGACCATCAACGACCCTGCTGACCTGCGCCGCCTGTCGCGCGCCGACCTCAAGCAATTGGCCACCGAACTGCGCGCGTTCGTGCTCCAGAGCGTGTCCCAGACGGGAGGACACCTCAGCTCCAACCTGGGCACCGTGGAGCTCACCGTGGCGCTGCACCATGTGTTCAATACGCCCGAGGACCGGCTGGTCTGGGATGTAGGTCACCAGACCTACCCGCACAAGATCCTGACCGGCCGGCGCGACCGCATGCACACGCTGCGCCAGCTGGGCGGCATCTCGGGCTTTCCGCAGCGCGCTGAAAGCGTGTATGACACCTTTGGCACGGCGCATTCGAGCACCAGCATCTCGGCCGCGCTGGGCATGGCGCTGGCCGCGCAGCGCAAGGGCGAAGACCGGCATGCCGTGGCCATCATCGGCGACGGTGCCATGACGGCCGGCATGGCCTTCGAGGCCTTGAACAACGCCGGAGTGGCTGATGCCAACCTGCTCGTCATCCTGAACGACAACGACATGAGCATCAGCCCGCCGGTGGGCGCGCTCAACCGTTACCTGGCCCAGCTCATGAGCGGGCACTTCTACGCGGCCGCCAAGAACGTGGGCAAGAGCGTGCTCAAGAACGCGCCGCCGCTGCTGGAGCTGGCCAAGCGCCTGGAGCAGCAGGCCAAGGGCATGGTGGTGCCCGCCACCCTGTTCGAGAAATTCGGTTTTAACTACATCGGGCCCATCGACGGGCACGACCTCGATTCGCTCATCCCCACGCTGGAAAACATCAAGGAGCTGAAAGGCCCTCAGTTCCTGCATGTGGTCACCAAAAAAGGCCAGGGCTATAAGCTGGCCGAGGCCGATCCCGTGGCCTACCACGGCCCGGGCAAGTTCGATCCGGCCGTGGGCCTGGTCAAAAGCACGGCCGCGCCCAAGCAGACCTTCACGCAGGTGTTTGGCGAATGGCTGTGCGACATGGCGGCGCAAGACAACCGGCTGGTGGGCATCACCCCGGCCATGCGCGAAGGTTCGGGCATGGTCGAGTTTCACAAGCGTTTTCCCGACCGTTATTACGACGTGGGCATTGCCGAGCAGCATGCCATCACCTTTGCCGCGGGCATGGCCTGCGAGGGGGTGAAGCCCGTGGTGGCGATCTACTCCACTTTTTTGCAGCGCGGCTACGACCAGATGATCCACGACGTGGCGCTGCAGAACCTGCCCGTGGTGTTTGCGCTGGACCGGGCCGGCCTGGTGGGGGCCGACGGCGCCACCCATGCGGGCGCCTACGACATCCCGTTTGTGCGCTGCATTCCCAATATGAGCATGGCCTGCCCGGCCGACGAGCGCGAATGCCGCCAACTGCTGAGCACCGCGTTTGAACAAGCCCATCCCGTTGCCGTGCGCTACCCGCGCGGCAGCGGCGCTGGCGTGGCGCCGCTGCGTGGGCTGGAGGGCCTGCCATTTGGCAAGGGAGAAATCCGCCGCGAGCGCAAGGATGAGGGCACGGACGCCTCGCGCATTGCCATTCTGGCCTTTGGCACCTTGCTGTATCCCGCGCTGCAGGCGGCCGAGGCACTTGATGCCACCGTGGTCAACATGCGCTGGGCCAAGCCGCTCGACATTGCGCTGCTGCTTGATGTGGCGGCGCGCCACGATGCCCTGGTGACGCTGGAAGAAGGTGCCATCATGGGCGGAGCTGGCAGCGCCGTGCTGGAGGCGCTGGCCGCCGCCAAGGTGGTGCTGCCCGTGCTGCAGCTGGGGCTGCCCGATGCGTTCATCGAGCATGGTGATCCGGCGAAACTGCTGGCGCTGCAGGGGCTGGACACCGCCGGGATTGAAAACGCCATTCGTGGGCATTTCCGCCAAGGCTGACCAGCGCGGCGGGGCATTGCACCGTAGCTGGATTCCACCTAACGTTCATGGTGCAGCTT
>DCVY01000020.1:0-3003 GCA_002327945.1 Acidovorax delafieldii
GGCCGGTGCTGGTCGAGCCGGTGAAAGCGATCTTGGCAATGCGCTTGCTGGTCGCCAGTGGCATGCCCGCCTCGCGGCCGTAGCCGTTGACGATGTTGAGCACGCCGGGCGGCAGCAGGTCGGCAATCAGCTCGGCCAGGATGAGGATGGAGATGGGGGTGGACTCTGCGGGCTTGAGCACCACGCAGTTGCCGGCGCCCAGCGCGGGGGCCAGTTTCCATGCCGCCATCAAGATGGGGAAGTTCCACGGAATGATCTGGCCCACCACGCCCAGCGGCTCCTGGATGTGGTACGCCACGGTGTTCTCGTCGATGTTGCTCAGGGCACCTTCCTGCGCCCGCACGCAGCCCGCAAAGTAGCGGAAATGGTCCACCGTGAGCGGAATGTCGGCGTTCAGCGTTTCGCGGATGGCCTTGCCGTTGTCCACGGTTTCGGCGTAGGCCAGCAGTTCCAGGTTCTGCTCGATGCGGTCGGCAATCTTCAGCAGGATGTTGCTGCGTGTGGCGGCGTCGGTCTTGCCCCAGGCGTCGGCCGCGGCGTGGGCGGCATCGAGCGCCAGCTCGATGTCTTCGGCGGTGGAGCGGGCGGCCTGGGTGTAGACCTTGCCGTTGATGGGCGAGATCACATCAAAGTATTGGCCCTTGACCGGGGGCACAAACTGGCCGCCGATGAAGTTGTTGTATTGGGCCTTGTAGGCGATCTTGGCGCCAGCGGCGCCGGGGGCTGCGTAAACGGTCATGGTGTTGTCTCCTGCGGTGGTTGTGTGCATCGGGCCGACCCTCTGGGCCTTTCCGACATCCACCCTCTCCATTCAAGACGCATGCCAGCATGCACCGGCGCAATACGCCTTGATTGCATTGGGTTTTTTCCGCCGCCCAGGACATACACCTGTTGCGGCGGACAGCACGGCGTTGTGCCGTGCCGTGACACCTGTCACGAAATGGGACAGTTACGCAGGCCTTGCGCCCACGCCCTTGCCCCCGGCGCTGCCGCCCGCCATACTCGTCCCATACCCACCAGCGGGCCGTCATGAGCCTGCACGGAGACAAAGCATGCGCCCTAACACTTCCCCCGCCGCCCTGCGACAGGCCCGCCAGCACCTGCGGAACTCTGGCCAGTGCCCCAGCGGCCTGGTGGACGAGCGCCTGGCCCGCTCCTGGTCGCGCAGCATGGCAGCGGGCCTGGTGCCCACCGGGCGGCCCCAGGCCATCGACCATCCGAGCACCGGCACACTGCGCCATGTGCTGGCCAACAACCCCGAGCTGATCGCGCATTCGCGCCCCGTCATGGAATACCTGTTCGAGCAGGTGCGGCACAGCCAGAGCGTGGTGGTGCTGGCCGACCGGCGCGGCATGCTCATGCACACGCTGGGCGACCCCTGCTTTATGGACAAGGCCGAGCGCGTGGCGCTGACCAGCGGTGCCTCGTGGCATGAAGCCCACCGGGGCACCAACGCCATCGGCACCGCGTTGGCCGAATGCAGCGCCGTCGAGGTGCACGGCGGCGAGCATTTTCTGGAGCGCAACAGCTTTCTGACCTGCGCGGCCTCGCCCATCCTGTCGGCCACCGGCGAGCTGCTGGGCATCCTCGACATCTCGGGCGACTACCGCAGCAGCCACGCCCACACGCTGGGCCTGGTCAGCACCGCAGCGTGCATGATCGAAAACCGCCTGCTGGCCGCCACCTGCCAACGCAACATCCGCCTGCACCTGCACAGCACGCCCGAGGGCATTGGCAGTGTGGCCGAGGGCATCGTGGCGGTGTCTGCCGATGGCTGGATCGTGGGCGCCAACCGCGTGGGCCTGGCGCAGCTGGGCCTGCACGCGGGCGACGTGGGCGCCACCTTGCTGGAGCGTGTGCTGGACGTGCGGCTTGATGACCTGCTCTCGCACCACAAGCGCCGCCCGCAGCAGCCACAGGCTTTGCGCGTGCTGGGCCTGCACGCCATCAATGGGCTGCTGTTTGCCCAGGTGCAGATGGATGCCGCCGCCTGGGTGACCCCGTCGCAGTTCAACACAGCGGCCCGCGCTGCACCGCTGCAGGACGCACTGGCGCTGCTGGACACCGGCGATGCCCGCTGGCGCGCTGCGGCCGACAAGGCCCGCCGCGTGGTGGCCAAGCCCATTGCGGTGCTGGTGCAGGGCGAATCAGGCGTGGGCAAGGAGGTTTTTGCACGCGCATTGCACGCCAGCGGTCCGCGCCGCGACGCGCCGTTTGTGGCCATCAACTGCGCCGCCATTCCCGAGCACCTCATCGAATCTGAACTGTTTGGCCATGTGGCCGGTGCCTTCACCGGCGCGCGCAAGGAGGGCCACCTCGGCCGCCTGCGCCAGGCCCATGGCGGCACGCTGTTTCTGGATGAAATCGGCGACATGCCGCTGGCCCTGCAGACCCGCCTGCTGCGCGTGCTGCAGGAGCGCAGCGTGACGCCCGTGGGCGCCAGCAAGGCGGTGCCGGTGGACTTTTTCCTCATCAGCGCCACGCACTGCCAGCTGCTGCAGGCGGCAGAGCAGGGGCGCTTTCGGCAAGACCTCTACTACCGCATCAACGGCCTCACGGTGCAGCTGCCTGCGCTGCGTGAGCGCAGCGACTTCCTGGCGCTGCTGCAGCGGCTTTTGGTCGACCTGGCCACCGAGCAGGGCCTGGATTGCGAGGTGCAGCTGGCCCCCGACCTGCTCGCCCGCCTGGCCACCTATGCCTGGCCCGGCAACCTGCGCCAGCTGGCCAACGTGCTGCGCACCGCCTGCGCCATGCTGGCCGAGGGGGAAGACACCCTGGGCTGGGAGCACATGCCCGACGATCTGGTGCAGGCACTGATGGCCGCCCCCGCCCCGGCGCCCGCGCAGAACGAACCCCCTGCCAACCCGGCCCCGCTGAACCTGCAGCAACTCTCCCGCACCGCCATCGACCAGGCCCTGCAGGCCGCGCGCGGCAACATGTCGCAGGCGGCGCGCCAGCTGGGCATCAGCCGCCAGACGCTGTACCGCAAGCTGGGCGGGCGTG
>DCVY01000020.1:3043-10833 GCA_002327945.1 Acidovorax delafieldii
GCATCCGGTCGATGTCATCGGCGGTGATGCCGGGGCCCTGGTCCTGCACCTCCAGCCACACGCTGTGCGCATCGGCCCCTGTGCGCAGCACCACGGGCGGCGTGCCGTGGCGCCAGGCGTTTTCCACCAGGTTGTCCAGCGCGCGGCGCAGGGCCTGGGGGCGCACGGGTGCGTCGGGCAGGGCCGCCATCCCCAGCTCCAGTTCCAGGGCGCGGCCATGGTCGGCCTGCGCTTCGGCCACGGCCTGGGCCAGGTCGTTGAGCGATGCGCGGGTGGGGGCCTCGGCCGCGCCGCTGCGCGCGAACTGGAGGAACTGGCCCACGATGCCATCCATCTCGTCGATGCTGCGCGCCATGCTGGCCGCCAGCGGTGCATCCACCTGCGCGCTGGCAATCTCCACACCCAGGCGCAGCTTGGTCAGCGGGGTGCGCAGGTCGTGCGACACGCCTGCCAGCATCAGCGCGCGCTCTTGGTCGGCGGCGGCCAGGCTGTGGGCCATGTGGTTGAAGCTGTGGGCCACCGTGGCGATCTCGGTGGGGCCATCTTCGGGCAAGGGCTCGGGCGGCTGGCCCCGTGCCAGGCGCTGTGCCGCCAGCACCACGCGCTGCAGCGGCTGGTTGAGGTGGCGCTGCAGCCACCACGCGCCCACCAGGGCCAGCACCATGCTGGCCAGCGTGGCCATGAGCCATGCGCCCGTGAACTCGCGCGTGGGGAAGACGCTGGGCAGGTTGAGCCAGTATTCAGCGCCCTCATGCACCACGCGCAGCGACAGCACGCCGCTGCTGTCACGCCGCCACACCGGCTCGGCCGATGGGCGGGGGCCCTGTGCATGGTCCAGCCGCTGCGTCACGGCGCGCACAAACTGCCGCTCCATGGGCGAGAGCACGGCGCGCCAGGTGCCCGGTGCGGCCGCCAAGGCGCGGGCCTGCGTCTGCGCAGCCTCGGCGTTGAAGGCCTGCACAAACGCTTGCCGCTGCCTGGGCGGCAGCGCCTGCAGCCCGGCGCGGATGGCGGCCACGTTGCGCGCCACACCATCGGCCACCTGTGCCACGCGGGGCTTGAGGATCATGTGCCACACCAGCACCGCCGCGCACAGCTGGCCCAGCACGATGAGCACGGCCATGAGCAGCAGGTTACGGCCCAGCAGGCTGCGGGGCCACAGACCGCGCGGTTTGGTGACCGAAGCGGGTGTGCTCATGGCTTGCCTTCGCTGCCGGGCGCAGTGCCGTCAGGCACAAACACATAGCCCACGCCCCACACGGTGCGGATGTGGCGCGGCTGGGCCGGGTCGGCTTCGATCAGTTTGCGCAGCCGCATGATCTGCACGTCAATGCTGCGGTCGGTCGCCGTGTGGTCGGGGCCATAGGCCAGGGCCATGAGCCGGTCGCGGCCCAGCGGGCGCCGGGGGTTTTGCGCCAGTGCCTGCAGCAGGGCGAATTCGCCGGTGGTGAGGGGCACATCCTCACCCGCTTTCTGGCCCGCCCGTTCGAGTCGCCGCTCGGCAGGCAGCAGCACAAAGTCGCCAAACGCCAGGCGCTCGTGCGTGCCCTGCGGCCCGGTGTGGGCGCCCAGCACACGCTGTCGCCGCACCATGGCCTGGATGCGCGCCAGCAGCTCGCGCGGGTTGAAGGGCTTGGGCAGGTAGTCGTCGGCCCCCATCTCCAGGCCCACGATGCGGTCCACCGGGTCGCCGCGCGCGGTGAGCATGAGGATGGGAATGGTCTCGCCCTGCGCACGCAGGCGGCGGCAGATGGACAGCCCGTCCTCGCCCGGCATCATCACGTCGAGCACCAACACATCAAAGCGCTCACGCTGCAGCAGCCCATCGAGCGGGCCTGCGCCATCCACCGTGCGCACGGTGTAACCCTGGTCGCTGAGGTAGCGCTGCAGCAGCGCGCGCAGCTCGGGTTCGTCGTCGGCGACCAGTATCTTGGCGAGGGTGGCGGTCATGGGCTGGGGCAACGTCACAAGGGGGCAGTGTGGTTGCAATGGTAGGCGCTGCGTGGACGGTACGGCAGGCCATGCACCTTCCAGGCATGACGAGGCATGACGGGGCCGCGGACGTTTGTCATGGTTTGTCATACATCGGCAGCTTTCTGCCATCAATGGCTCACACCTGGGAGCCACAGTAGAGCCATTCCAAACCCCGAGGAGTTGACCGCCATGCCTTTGCTGACCCACCCCGCTGACAACAATCTGCTGCAACGCCCCGCGCTGGCAACGGGTGTCTTTGTGTTCTCTGCCCTCACGGCCTTGGGCCTGAGCGCCGTGTTGGCGCTGGCCGCCCCCACCGAAGCGCAGGCCCGCACCCGCCGCAGCGTGGAACACAACGCCGATGGCAGCACCACCGCCCGCACTGGCGTGGCCCGCCGCGGCCCCAACGGCACGGTGCTGCGTGGCCGCACCACCACCACCGATGGGCAGGGCAATGGCAGCGTGACGAGCCGCCGTGCGGCAGTGGGCGCGCAGGGCGGCACAGCCGTGCGCCAGGGCCGCACCACGCGCAGCGCCGACGGCAGCGCCAGCCACAGCGGCACCGTGTCGGCCCAGAACGCCCAGGGCCACCTGCAAAGCAGCGGCAGTGCCACCCGCAACGCCGATGGCACCGTGACGCAGGCCCGCAGCACCACCGCCACCAGCGCCGCCACGGGCAACAGCGTGCAGGCGCAAAGCAGCTACAGCAAAGACAGCGGCTTGAGCCGCAGCGCCACCTGCTACGACGCGAGCGGCACGGCCATGGCCTGCCCCACCCGGCCCTGAAGTCGTCGTCGGGACCTGGCCTCCTTGAATTCGAAGTATTCGTGCGGGCTGAGAGGCTATGCAAGCCTTGCGTGGCGGTTCGGCAGGCTCAGCGTGAACGGTCCGGTTTCAAAAATACCGACCCACTCCATACCCCCTTTGATTCCCTCCCTTTCTACTCCAGGAGTCTTGCCATGTCCCTGCGCCGCATCCTCACCCTGACCACCCTCGCCGCGCTCACGCTGGCCACTTCCAGCGCAAAGGCCCAAACCTCCGCGCAGAGCAGTGGCCGCCTGCGCACCCTCATCGCGCAAAAGCAGGCCGCCGTTACCGAGGCCGCCTTGCCTGGGGGCGTACAGCGCATTGCCGATGTGCCCTACGGCGTGGATCCGGCGCAGCGCATGGACGTGTATGTGCCCACCAGCCCCGCCACGGGAACCAACCGCCTGGTAGCCAGTGCCGTGCGCGCGCCGGTCATCTTCATGGTGCATGGCGGCGGCTGGCGGCATGGCGACAAGGCCATGGGCCGCGTGGTGCAGGAGAAGGTGGCGCGCTGGGTGCCCCGGGGTTTTGTGCTGATCTCGGTGAACTACCGGCTCTTGCCCGAAACCCCCGTGGACCAGCAAGAGCGCGACGTGCAGGCCGCGCTGATGGCTGCGCAGCAGCGCGCCACCACCTGGGGTGCAGACCCCAGCCGCTTCATCCTCATGGGCCACTCGGCCGGGGCCCACCTGGCGGCACTGCTCAACGCCCGCGCGCCGCAGGCCCTGCGCGAAGGTGCCTGGCCCTGGCTGGGCACAGTGGTGCTCGACAGCGCGGTGATGAATGTGCCGGCCTATATGCGCGCGCCCCACATGCCGCTGTACGACGACGCGTTTGGCGCCGACCCGGCCTACTGGCGGGCGCTGTCGCCCTTGCACCAGTGGACGGCGGGCGCCCCTGCGGTGCAGATGGTGTGCTCCACCGAGCGCGCCGACCAGCCCTGCCACCAGGCCGAGGCCCTGGCCCGCCATGTGCACAGCCTGGGCGGCCGCGCCGAGGTGCTGCCGCAGGATCTGGGCCACGGCGAAATCAACGCCCAGCTGGGCCTGGAGAGCGGCTACACCCGGGCCGTGGAGGCCTTCATGGGCTCGCTGGACGCCGAGGTGGCGCGGCGCCTGCCGTGAGGGGTGGCGCAATTGCTATTATTTTGATAGCTTAAAAGTCATACCCATTGAGCGCAAACGGCTTTCTTATTGCAATTTTGACCGCAGATAGGGCGCCAGATACCGCCCCGTGTGGCTGGCCGGGTTGGCCGCCAATTCTTCGGGCGTGCCCACGCCCACCACGCTGCCGCCGCCCGCACCACCCTCCGGCCCCATGTCAATCAGCCAGTCGGCGGTTTTGATGACGTCGAGGTTGTGCTCGATGATCACGATGGTGTTGCCCGCGTCGCGCAGCTGGTGCAGCACCTTGAGCAGCAGGTCGATGTCGGCAAAGTGCAGACCGGTGGTGGGCTCGTCCAGAATGTAGAGCGTGCGGCCGGTGTCGCGTTTGCTCAGCTCCTGCGCCAGCTTCACGCGCTGCGCCTCGCCGCCCGAGAGCGTGGTGGCGCTCTGGCCCAGGCGAATGTACGACAGGCCCACATCCAGCAGCGTCTGCAGCTTGCGCGCTATTGAAGGCACGTCCTTGAAGTAGACGGCTGCGTCTTCCACCGTCAGCTCCAGGATCTGCGCGATGTTCTTGCCTTTCCACAGCACTTGGAGCGTTTCACGGTTGTAGCGCTGGCCGTGGCAGATGTCGCAGGGCACGTACACGTCGGGCAGAAAGTGCATCTCCACCTTCACCACGCCGTCGCCCTGGCAGGCCTCGCAGCGCCCGCCCGCCACGTTGAAGCTGAAGCGCCCGGGGCCGTAGCCGCGCTCCTTGGCGGTGCTGACCTCGGCCATCAGCTCGCGAATCGGCGTGAACAGGCCCGTGTAGGTGGCGGGGTTGCTGCGCGGCGTGCGGCCAATGGGGCTCTGGTCCACATTGATGACCTTGTCGAAATACTCGATGCCCACGATCTCTTCATGCGGCGCAGGCTCGTCGTGCGCGCGGTACAGCTGGCGCGCCACGGCTTTGTACAGCGTGTCGTTGACCAGGGTGCTCTTGCCCGAGCCCGACACGCCCGTCACGCAGGTAAGCAGCCCGACGGGGAAGTCCACCGTCACATTCTTGAGGTTGTTGCCTGTGGCGCCCGTCACGCGCAGCGCCTGCACGGCGCCCTGGCGCGCCTGGTGCTCGGCCATGCGCTCGGCGCGGCGCTTGCTGGCCTCGGTTTGCGGAAAGCGTGACCTGGCTTTGACCTCGGCCACCGGCGCGGCCTGCTCCAGCACCGGCAGCCAGGGGGTGCGGCGCCGGGGCACTGCAATCGACAGCGCGCCCGAAAGGTACTGGCCCGTGAGTGACTGCGCATTGGCGCGCACCTCGTCGTACGTGCCCTGCGCCATCACGCGCCCGCCGTGCACGCCCGCACCGGGGCCCATGTCGATCACCTGGTCGGCGGCGCGCATCATGTCTTCGTCGTGCTCGACCACGATCACGCTGTTGCCGATGTCGCGCAGGTGCTGCAGCGTGGCAATCAGCCGGTCATTGTCGCGCTGGTGCAGGCCGATGCTGGGCTCGTCCAGCACATACATCACGCCGGTGAGGCCCGAGCCGATCTGCGACGCCAGTCGAATGCGCTGCGCCTCGCCACCGCTGAGCGTTTCGGCGCTGCGGTCCAGGCTCAGGTAGCTCAGGCCCACGTCGTTGAGGAACTGCAGGCGCGTGGCGATCTCACGCACCACCTTGTCGGCAATCTCGGCCTTGGCGCCGGTGAGCTTCAGGCCGTTGAACCAGGCATGCGCAGCACTGAGCGTGGCGTGGCTCACCTCATAGATGGCGCGGGCCTGCTCGCCCTCGCCCAGCTTCACATGGCGGGCCTCGCGGCGCAGGCGCACGCCTTGGCATTCGGGGCAGGGCTGGGTGCTGCGGTAACGGGCCAGGTCTTCGCGCACCACCACCGAATCGGTCTCGCGGTAGCGGCGCGCCATGTTGGGCAGGATGCCCTCGAACACATGCTTTTTGATGACAGTTTTGCCCTTGGAGGTGCCGCTGTCCATGATGTAACTGAAGGCGATTTCTTCTTCGCCCGAGCCATGCAGGATGGCATGCTGCACCGGCGCCGGCAGCGACTCGAACGGTGCCTCGATGTCGAACGCGTAGTGTTTGGCCAGGCTCTCCAGCATGGCAAAGTAGTAGCCGTTGCGCCGATCCCAGCCCTTGATCGCGCCGCTGGCCAGGCTCAAGCCGGGGAAAGCCACCACGCGCGCCGCATCAAACACCTCGCGCTGGCCGATGCCATCGCACGCCGGGCAAGCGCCCATGGGCGAGTTGAAGGAGAACAGGCGCGGCTCCAGCTCGGCCAGCGAATAGCTGCACACCGGGCAGGCAAACTTGGCGCTGAACAGGTGTTCGTGGCCCGTGTCCATCTCCAGCGCCAGCACGCGGCCATGGCCCTCGTGCCCACCCACCCGCAAAGCGGCTTCGATGCTCTCGGCCAGGCGCTGCTTCAAGGCAGCCACCGGGTCGTTCCCAAGGCTGCCTGGCGCCCCCTCGGGGGTCGGGGACGAAGCCCCCGGGGGGGTCTTTGCTTCGGCGCGCACCTTCACGCGGTCAATCACCACGTCGATGTTGTGCTTCTCGGTCTTCTTGAGCGCGGGCAGGCTCTCGTGCTCATAGATCTGGCCGTCCACACGAAAGCGGATGTAGCCCAGTGCCTGCATCTGCGCAAACAGCTCGGTGAACTCGCCCTTTTTTTCGCGCGCCACGGGCGCCAGCACCATGAGCCTGGTTTCTGCGGGCAAGGCCAGCACGGCATCCACCATCTGGCTCACGGTCTGCGCCGCCAGCGGCAGGCCATGGTCGGGGCAAAACGGCGTGCCCGCGCGGGCGTACAAAAGGCGCAGGTAGTCGTGGATCTCGGTCACCGTGCCCACGGTGGAGCGCGGGTTGTGGCTGGTGGCCTTCTGCTCAATGCTGATGGCGGGCGACAGGCCCTCGATCAGGTCCACATCGGGCTTGTCCAGCCGCCCCAGAAACTGCCGCGCATAGGCCGACAGGCTCTCCACATAGCGCCGCTGCCCCTCGGCATACAGCGTGTCGAACGCGAGGCTGGATTTGCCCGAGCCCGACAGCCCGGTAATCACCACCAGCTGGTTGCGCGGAATGTCGAGGTCGATGTTCTTGAGGTTGTGCGTGCGCGCCCCCCGGATGCTGATGCGCGCCTGCGCCAGGGCATGGCCCAGGTACAAGCCCGAGGGGCCAGAAGGCTGATCGTCAGCAGGACGTTGGGGGAGGGAATGGTTCACAGTGGGGCGCACGCCAGAAAAGCAGAAAAACCCACCATGATAGTGACGCGGGGCATTCCGTGGGGCGCGGCCCGAGCACCCCTTGCGCGGATCACGGACAATCCAACGCTTTATCGCTTGTGCTGCCTCGGCCCCCTGGGCCAAACAGCCCCTTTTGCGCGTGTCAGACACCATCGTGACCCCCCCGAACCCTTCGACGCCCCCCACCCCTTCCACGGCCATGACGCCGCTGGAGCGCCGCTCCAGCATCAGCCTGGCGCTGATCTTTGCGCTGCGCATGCTGGGCCTGTTCCTCGTGCTGCCGGTGTTTGCCCTCGAAGCGCGCAAATACCCCGGCGGGGACGACCCCGCGCTGGTGGGCCTGGCCATGGGCATCTATGGCCTCACCCAGGCTGTGTTGCAACTGCCCTTGGGCATGGCATCCGACCGCTTCGGGCGCAAACGCGTCATCGTGCTGGGCCTGCTGGTGTTTGCCACGGGCAGCCTGCTGGCGGCGCTGGCCGAATCGCTGACCGGGCTGCTGGTGGGCCGCGCGCTGCAGGGCGCCGGCGCCGTGTCAGCCGCCGTGACGGCCCTGCTGGCCGACCAGACGCGCGACGCCGTGCGCACCAAGGCCATGGCGCTGGTGGGCGGCAGCATCGGCCTGATGTTTGCCGTGGCGCTGGTGGCCGCGCCCGT
>DCVY01000020.1:10919-18013 GCA_002327945.1 Acidovorax delafieldii
GCCGTGCCTGCCATGCTGGTGCAGGCCGGGCTGGCCAAGGACCACCATTGGCAGGTGTACCTGCCAGCCGTGGTGCTGTCATTCGTGGCCATGGGCGGCCTTTTTGCGCTGGAGCGGCGCGGTCGCCTGCGCGGCGCCCTGCTGGGCGCCATTGCCCTGGTGCTGCTGGTGCAGGTGGGCCTGGGTGCCCTGGCGGCCAGCGGCGCCACGCCCACGCTGTGGGTGCTGGGGCCGCTGATGTTTTTGTTCTTTTGCGGCTTCAACGCACTCGAAGCCAGCCAGCCCAGCCTGGTGTCGCGCATGGCGCCGGCGCCAGTGCGCGGCGCGGCGCTGGGCAGCTACAACACGCTGCAGTCGCTGGGGCTGTTTGCTGGCGGCGCACTGGGCGGAGCGCTGGTGAAATGGGCCGGCGCCCCCGGGCTGTTTGCCACCACCGCCGCCCTGACCGCCCTGTGGCTGGTGCTGACCTGGCCCCTGCGGCCCGTGGGCCGCAGCGTCGGCGGCGGGCACTGAAATTCGACACTGCCGCAGGCGGTGAACGCAGCCCCCCGCTTGCGGCACAATGCACCCTTTGGCGCCTGGAATTCCCTCACATCCGGCGCTTTTTATCCCTTGAAGGCAAAGACACCACCATGGCATCCATCAACAAAGTCATCATCGTCGGCAACCTGGGCCGCGACCCTGAAATGCGCACTTTCCCCAGTGGCGACCAGGTGGCCAATGTGACGATTGCCACCACCGACAAGTGGAAAGACAAGCAGACCGGCGAAATGAAGGAAGCCACCGAGTGGCACCGCGTGGTCTTCAACGGCCGCCTGGCCGAGATCGTGGGCCAATACCTGCGCAAGGGCTCGCAGGTGTATGTGGAAGGGAGCCTGCGCACCCGCAAGTGGACCGACCAGGCCGGCGTGGAGAAATACAGCACCGAGATCCGCGCCGACCAAATGCAGATGCTGGGCGGCCGCCAGGGCATGGGTGGCCAAGGTGGCGGCCAGGACGACGGCGGCTATGGCGGGGACGCCGGCGGCTACGACCAGGCCCCGCGCCGCGCCGCGCCGGCACCCATGCAACAACGCCCCGCGGCACCCGCCCCCCGGCCCGCGCCCACCCCTGTGGCGCAAGCTCCACGCGCGCCTTCGGGTTTTGACGACATGGATGACGACATTCCTTTTTAAGATTTACCTTTGCCCAGTGCAGTGTTTGGTATTGGCGTCCTCACACCCAGCCCAGCGAAAAACCAGTCACCCAGTCACTGGACCCACTCATCCCCAATCGTCTCGGCCTGCTCCAGCACCAGCTCCACCGCCGCATCGGCCAAGTCGGGCGGGTACTTGTACTTGCGCAGGATGCGCTTGACCATCAGCCGCAGCTTGGCCCGCACGCTCTCGCGCTGCGCCCAGTCCACGCTGATGTTCTGGCGCAGGCTCTCTGTCAGCTCATGGGCGATCTTCTTGAGCGTCTCGTCGCTCAGTTCGCGCACCGCCGATTCGTTGACGATCAGCGCATCGTAGAACTTCACCTCGTCGTCGCTCAGGCCCAGGCTCTCGCCGCGTGAGGCCGCTTCGCGGAACTTCCTGGCCATCTCCACCAGCTCTTCCATCACCTGGGCGGTCTCAATAGACCGGTTCTGGTAGCGTTTGATGACGTTGCCCAGCAGCTCGGAGAACTTGCGCTCCTGCACCACGTTGGTGGCAAAGCGGCTCTTGATCTCGCCTTCCAGCAGGCGCTCCAGCAGCTCCACGGCCAAGTTGCGCTCGGGCAGGCTCTTCACCTGCGCCAGGAACTCGTCGTCCAGCAGGCCGATGTTGGGCTTGTCCAGACCCACGGCGTCGAAAATGTCNNCTGCTGGGTGATGTCCTTCTTGGTCAGGATCACCTTCACGGCCTGCATGAAGGCTACCTCTTCGCGCACGGCCTTGGCTTCGTCCAGCGTGCAGCACAGCGTGAAGGCCTTGCTCATCGCCAGGGCTGTGTCGGCAAAACGCTTCTTGCCGTCGCGCTGGCCTTCGCTCTTCAAGCCCAGCACATGGTTGGCCGCACCGGCCAGCACCTTGTGCCCGCCTGTTTGGAAGTTGCTGTAGTCAAAGCCATGCAGCATGGCGCGCAGCACGTCGAGCTTTTCTTCCAGCACGGCGTAGGCCTCGTGGGCGTCCACCGTGGGCTTGCCACGGCCCTTGCTGGCCGTGTACTCCTTCATGGCGGCCTTNNATGGCCTGCATGAGGTTGTGGCCCTTCATGGGCTTGTCCACGTAGAGGGTGTGCACACAAGGTGCGTCAAAGCCGGTCAGCCACATGTCGCGCACGATGACGAGGCGCAGCGGGTCGGTCGGGTCTTTGAAGCGCTTCTCCAGCCGCTTCTTGACCTGGCCGCTGTAGATGTGCGGGCGCAGCAGCGCCTTGTCGCTGGCCGAGCCCGTCATCACGATCTTGACGACGCCCTTCTCCGGGTCTGCGTCGTGCCAGTCGGGGCGCAGCTTGGTGATCTCGTCATAAAGGTGCACGCAGATGTCGCGGCTCATGGCCACGACCATGGCCTTGCCGCCGACATTTGCAAATTCATTCGCCTTGTTGCGCTCTTCAAAGTGCTTGACCAGGTCGGCTGCCACAGCCGCCACGCGGGGCTCGGCGCCCACCACCTTTTCCAGAGCTGCCCAGCGGCTCTTGAGCCTGGCCTGGGTGCTTTCCTCTTCGTCTTCGGCGAGTTCGTCCACTTCCTCGTCGAGGTGGGGCAGATCGTCCTCCTTCAGGCTGAGCTTGGCCAGGCGGCTCTCGTAGTAGATGGCCACGGTGGCGCCATCTTCCTTGGCCTGCTGCATGTCGTAGACATGGATGTAGTCACCGAACACGGCGCGGGTGTCGCGGTCTTCGCTGGAAACGGGTGTGCCGGTGAAGGCCACGAAGGTAGCGTTGGGCAAGGCGTCGCGCAGGTGCTGGGCGTAGCCAGCCTGGTACTTGTGTTCCACCTCATACGCGGGCGGCGCAAAGTTGGCGGGCAGCGCGGAGCTGACCTCATCACCCGTCGTCAACGCAGACGCTGCCGCATCCCCCTCACCAGCCCTGGCAGCCTTGCGCTTGATGGTCTTGAGCTTGGCCTCGAAGCCGTACTGCGTGCGGTGTGCTTCGTCAGCGATCACGACGATGTTGCTGCGGTCTGAGAGCATCGGGAAGCTGTCTTCGTCTTCACCCGGCATGAACTTCTGGATGGTGGCGAACACGATGCCGCCCGAGGGCCGGTTGGCCAGCTTGGCGCGCAGGTCTTGCCGAGACTCCACCTGCACGGGCTGCTCGCGCAGCAGGTCAGCGCCCAAGCTGAACACGCCGAAAAGCTGGCCGTCCAGGTCATTGCGGTCGGTGATGACCACGATGGTCGGGTTGGCCATGGCCGGCTCTTGCATCACCCGCGCGGCAAAGCAGGTCATGGTGATGCTCTTGCCGCTGCCCTGGGTGTGCCACACCACGCCGCCCTTCCCTCTTGTTGAAGGCGAGCCACCTGGGCGAGATGCCACCACCACATGCTCGATGGCCGCGCGCACCGCGTGGAACTGGTGGTAGCCCGCAACCTTCTTGATCAGGCCGCCATCGTCCTCGAACAGCACGAAGTAGCGCAGGTAGTCCAGCAAGTAGGCTGGGGCCAGCGCGCCACGCACCAGGGTCTCCAGCGCGTTGAACTGGCCCAGCGGGTCGAGCGCCAGGCCATCGATGGTGCGCCAGGCCATGAAGCGCTCGGCGTTGCTCGACAGCGATCCCATCAGGGCCTCGGAGCCGTCTGAGACCACCAGCACCTCGTTGTACTGGAACACGTCCGGAATCTGCGCCTTGTAGGTCTGGATCTGGTCGTAGGCCTTCCAGATGTTGGCGTTCTCGTCGGCCGGGTTCTTCAGCTCCAGCAGCACCACGGGCAGGCCGTTGAGGAACAGGATGATGTCGGGGCGACGGGTGTGGTGCGGGCCCTTGAGCGAGAACTGGTTGACGGCCAGCCATTCATTGCCAGAACCATTCGCAGCAGCATTGCCCCAGTCCACCAGGCGCACGAAGTCGCCACGGGTTTCGCCGTCCTTCTGATATTGCACAGGCACGCCACCCACCAGCAGGCGGTGGAAATGCCGGTTGGCCGACAGCAGCACCGGGGTGCCCAGGTCTTGCACCTGTTTGAAGGCGTCTTCTCGGGCTGCCAGCGGGATGTGCGGGTTCAGGCGGGCAATGGCATCGCGCAGGCGTTGGAGCAGCAGCACCTGGCGGAAGTTGTCGCGCTCAGGCGAGGGGCCATCGGGTGCAATGTCGTAGCCGCTCAGGTGGGTGTAGCCGACTTCAAGCAGCCAAGCCAGGGCTTCTTGTTCGAGTTGGTCTTCGGTCATGTCACTGCCTGCCCTGCTTGGTTGGTGTTTTCTTGATCCGTTAAACTGAACGTCTAAGTGGACTGGGGGTTCCTGGTTGGCGCTACAGCCTCGGTGGGGTCATCGGGGCTTTTCGCTTTCTGAGGCACGTCAATCTGCGCGGTACGCTTAGCATGCTAAATGCGTAAGTCATTGATTCATTTGACGAATGCCCCGGCGTTTAGCAGTTTGCTAAACGATTGCTAAACGCCCTACGCCATCAACGCAAGGTGTAAAACGGCTTGCCCCTCTGCTTGTGTTTCAGCAAAAAACCATCCTCTTGGCTCCATTTGGTCAAAAGCCTGGACGCCTCCACCTGGGCTGAAGGCGAATCGCCAAGTCCCAGCAGTTCTCGCATTTGCGCGTTCTCTATGCGCTGGTGGTCTCGCAGGTACTCCCGCACCATTTCAGCATAGCGCACAGGGTTCAAGCCGCGAGTCCGTGTGTAGGCCACCTTGCCTTTCAGGGCCGTGGCCACGCCCTTGGCCAGGTGAAAGGTCGCCGCAGGTGTATGCCCCTTGCGCTCCAGCAAGTTCAAAGGGGGCATGCACATGACCTCAAGCACCAGCCGGGCCTCGTCACGCGGCAACTGAAGCACCTGGGCAACCTCTGCCGAGTCGATGAACGGCTGCCCCATCAGGGCATCCAGCACCAACAGGTGATCCAGGGACACTTCCGCACCTTCGGCATCCAGGCGGGCCACCACCTGAGCCACGGCATCGTGGGTGGCCCGGTTGAACAACCTCAAGGTGACCGAGTAGCTGTCCGTCTGGTATTGGGGCCGCCGCTTACCGAACACCAGCGCAGACCTGAAGATGCGCCGCCGCCCAATGCCAGAGGACTCCACCAGACGCAGCTTGACCAGCGCATTGGCCAGCGTGCGGTTGCGGGGCACGGCTTCATGCCGAAGGATGTTGTCGGGGGTGATGCCCGCCACGAAGCCGCCAGGGCTGGTCACCACCAGCTCCTGTGCCGAATGCCGCACCAGGATCTCGCCCGGGTTGAGATAGTCCCGATGAGTCAGGGCGTTCAGCACAGCTTCGCGCACCCCTTCGATGGGGTACTGCGGGATGCGCATCTTGAACAAACCCAACTCAATTTCCTTCTCGGGGTTCAGCGGCCCCACAAAGACTTGCTCCATGCGTTCCACGGCTTCAAGCAAAGGCAAGCGATCGATGTCGTTGCGCGCCACCGTGGTCTCGCTGTCGTGAAGCACGTAGTGAAACTGGGCCTGCGGGCAGCAACGCGCCAACACCTCCCGGCGGGCAAACAAGAGCAGGCCGGTGTGGGTGACCCGGCCGTCGCGCACCGCCTCCAGCCCTTGCAGGAACTCCACATCTGGCAGATCCAGCAGACCAGACGAAGGGGCCTTGCTGCGCAGCACCTGGCGGGCGCGCTCGATTTGAAGCGGATCCAAGTCACTCAGGGTGGCACCTTGGACTGGCTCACCACTCCAGTCCAGTGCCGCGCTGGCCACTTGGGCGCGCTGGAACACGACGCGGTCCAGCGGCATGCAGTTCTTGCCCACCCTCTGCTTGAACAGGCCTGCCGCCGTGCCATACGGCTTCTGCGAGCCTTCGGGCACCCGCATCACCAGCAACTTGCCTGTGCCCTCGGGCACCATCAACTCGAACACCTCGGCCTCGATGCCCGGGCGTGTGCCGTCGTAAATGCCGCGCTTGAACACATCCACATCGTGCCCCTGCGTCCCTTGAATGGCCTGGGCACGGCCTTTGTTCTTGTCGGCCACACCGAACACGACGACACCCCCACCTGCGTTCGCAAAGCAGACGGCGTATTCACAGGCCACTTTCAGGTCTTCCTTGGGGCCATGCGAGGGTTTGAAGTCCAGGTGCTCGCTCTCGAGCTCGTCAGCGATGTGGCCTTCGAGTTGGTCGAGCAAGGTCAGGATGTCGTCTCGCGTGGGGATGCTCATGCGGCGGCCTCCAGTTGGGCGCGGGCGTCGGGCAGGCGGAGTTGCCCGGAGATGAGGCGGGGGAGCAGGGTATCTCGTAACTCGGAAAGAGCTGAGGCTTGTAAAGCTCCCGCAATGATGTTGTCCAGTATTGGACTCAAAAGCTGATCTGCGGAACTCAACACATCGGGCGATGGAACAAAGGCCTTCGCAGCGGAAAGGTGNNTGGATATGACCCATGGTGGTTGCCTTGCTGGCGGCGACTTGCCGGAAGTGTTCCAGATGATGCTTGGTCCACAGGTAGTAGAACCACTTGGGATATCGCTGCGAGGTGACCTTGAACAGATGTTGGTTCAAGGCACCTTCACCACCACACCAGATGTCAACCTCAAGACTGCCCGACCAAGAGAACAACACATCGCCGTTCTGAATGATGTATTCGGGCTTGATGGTGCGTGCGGCCTTGTCAGCACCGACCGTGTCGCCCTTGCGGAGTTGTGCGATCTTGATCACTGGCAGATCATCAACGCCAGTAGGAGGGAACTTCTGCAGAGCCAAGCCGTTGAGATAGTTGGCGATCTCGTCCAGCGGCTGCACAGCCCATCCCTTCGGCACCACCCCCAACTCCGTCTCTTCCAACGCATCAGGAAACAGCGCGGCCGTGGCCTCGTCCATGCCTTCGGGGGCACGGCCTGCCATCTTGGCGCGCACGGGGTCGAAATCGACGAACCACGACTTGAACAGCGCCTGGGCGATGGCTTCGAGGGTGGCGTTGGTTTCGCGCAGGAGGGTGATGCGGTCGTCGAG
>DCVY01000234.1:0-2112 GCA_002327945.1 Acidovorax delafieldii
GCAGTGCTGGGAACCCTGGAGGTCTTTAACGCTCCAGTGCCAGCGACACACCCATACCACCACCAATGCACAGAGCAGCCAGGCCCTTTTTGGCATCGCGGCGCTGCATTTCGTGCAGCAACGTGACGAGGATACGGCAGCCGGAGGCGCCGATGGGGTGGCCGATGGCAATGGCGCCGCCATTCACGTTGACCTTGGCGGGGTCGATGGCCAGTTCGTTGTTGACGGCGCATGCCTGGGCGGCAAAGGCTTCGTTCAGCTCGAACAGGTCCACATCGGCGGCGCTCCAGCCAGCACGTTGCAGCGCCTTGCGCGAAGCAGGCACGGGGCCCATGCCCATGGTGGCCGGGTCGAGACCGCTGGTGCCAAACGCAGCAATGCGTGCCAGGGGCTTGAGGCCCAGGGCCGCCGCCTTCTTGGCACCCATCACCACCACGGCAGCTGCGCCATCATTGATGCCCGAGGCATTGCCCGCCGTCACGGTGCCGGCCTTGTCGAAAGCCGGGCGCAGGCCGGCCAGCGTCTCGGCTGTGGACTTGCGGTTCAGGTATTCGTCCACGTTGAACAGAATCGGGTCGCCCTTCTTCTGCGGCAGGCTCACCCCCACGATTTCATCGGCAAACTTGCCTGCATCCT
This sequence comes from Acidovorax delafieldii, assembly GCA_002327945.1. Taxonomy (GTDB): domain Bacteria; phylum Pseudomonadota; class Gammaproteobacteria; order Burkholderiales; family Burkholderiaceae_C; genus Acidovorax; species Acidovorax delafieldii_C. The sequence goes on from DCVY01000234.1 coordinate 637, forward strand.
GCGCGGCGGCGGCCTTTTGCTGGCTGCCCAGAGCCAGCGCGTCCTGCATGTCGCGGGTGATGCCGTAGGCCTTGGCCACGTTTTCGGCGGTGATGCCCATGTGGTACTGGTTGTAAACGTCCCACAAGCCATCGACGATCATGGAGTCGGTCAGCTTCCAGTCGCCCATGCGCTGGCCGTCGCGCGAGCCGTTGAGCACATGGGGCGCCAGGCTCATGTTTTCCTGTCCACCCGCCACCACGATCTCGCTGTCACCCCAGGCGATGGCCTGTGCTGCCAGCATGACCGACTTGAGGCCAGAGCCGCAGACGGCGTTGATCGTCATGGCGGGCGTTTCCTTGGCCACACCGGCCTTCATCATGGCCTGGCGCGCAGGGTTCTGGCCCACGCCGGAAGCCAGCACCTGGCCCATGATGACCTCACCGATCTGATCGGACGCCAGACCCGCGCGGGCGATGGCCTCGCGGATCACGATCGAACCCAGTTCAGCGGCAGACGTCTTGGCCAGTGCGCCACCAAATTTACCCACGGCGGTGCGGGCTGCTGAGACGATGACGATGTCTTCCATGAAAAGTCCTTTCGAGGTGGATAAGTGCGGTACCAAGCTTGCGCCCCGGCTGTGTTGCCCTGCGATTCTCGCAGCCTTGGAATTCAGGCTTTTTGCTTGACATATCGGCCCGGTGCCGGCTCGATGGCCTTGAACCGGGTACCTTTGCCGTAGCCCTTGGGGGCTGCAATCTGCTTGCCTGCCTGGTCCTTGAGCCAGCCAGACCAGTCAGTCCACCAGCTGCCGGGGTGTTCGGTGGCGCCTTCAAGCCATTGGTCGAGTGTGGGGGGCAGCTTGCCGTCAGCGCGAATCCAATGGCTGCGCTTGCCTTTGGCGGGTGGGTTGATGACGCCAGCGATGTGGCCTGCGGCGCCCATCACAAAGCGCTTTTTACCGGGCAGCACCTGGGTGGAGGCATAGGCGGCGTTGATGGGCACGATGTGGTCTTCGCGCGAACCATAGATATAGACCGGCAGCGTGAGGTTGGCGAGGTCCATCTTCTCGCCGCACACGGTGAGCTTGCCGGGCTTGACCAGGTTGTTTTCGAGGTAGAAGTTGCGCAAGTACCAGGCATAGAACGGCCCGGGCAGATTGGTGCTGTCGCTGTTCCAGAAAAGCAGATCGAACGGTGGTGGTGTTTCGCCCTTGAGGTAGTTGCCCACCACGTAGTTCCACACCAGGTCGTTGGGGCGCAAAAAGCTGAAGGTGGATGCCAGCTCCTGGCCTTTGAGCAGACCGCCCTTGCCCATTTGCACTTCGCGGATCTTGACGGAGGTCTCGTCAATGAATACATCCAGGATGCCGGTGTCGGTGAAATCGATCAGGGTGGTCAAGAAGGTGGCACTGGCCACCGACTCATCGCCACGCGCCGCCAGCACAGCCAGCGCATTGCTCAGGATGGTGCCGCCCACGCAAAAACCCAGGGCGTT
>DCVY01000234.1:2153-3135 GCA_002327945.1 Acidovorax delafieldii
TAGAACTTGTTGATGCAGGGTGGCACCAGCAGAAAGGGCCGCTCGTACACCTTGGCTGTGAGCGGCTTGTATTCGAGCAGCTGGAACAGCTCGTTTTCGAACACCACGGCGCCCTCGGTGGTGGCCACGTTGACGCCCACCTCGAACAGGCTTTCATCGGTCATCGACACATGGCCTTGCGTGATGTCATGCATCAAGTTCTGCATGCCTTTGGCAATGCTCTCGCCCTTGGTTTCAATGGCCTTCTTCTGCGCCTCTGCGTTGAAGGCCAGAAAATTGCTGGGTGCCATGGCGGCCATCCACTGCTCTACGGCAAAGCGGATGCGGGCACGGGTTTTTGCGTCTGCCTCTACAGCATCTGCCAGGCCCATCAAGGTGCGTGCATTGAGCAGATAAGCGGCCGCCGAAAAAGCGGCCACCGGGTTGGCGACCCAGCCCTCACCCGTGAAACGCCTGTCGTTGATCTCGGGGGCGGCCTGCAGGCCCTGGGCCCACAGCTTCTTGGCATCCTGTAGATACAGCTGTTGTAGCGCCTGCACTTTGGCGGAAGAAAACTGCAAGGGAGGGGCGCCATGCGCATGGCCCGCCACATCAGCGGTCGGCAAAGACTGCAACGCCTTTGTCCAGCCGTCACCGAAAATCTGCTGGAATTGTTGGGCTCCTTGAGCCCAGAGTGCTTCAAAATTCATGTTGTATTTTCAATGGTAGGGCGGTCACACGAGACTTGCGCCCATTGTTGCCCACCTGGTGCGGCAAGGCAACGTTCACCACCGCTTTTCTCTCTATTGCCCATGTACCTCGTAATCATCACCTGGCTGTATGTCACCCTCATGATGGCCGTCGCCGAGGCCACCAGCAGTACCGGCAGCCTGCTGGGCGCATTCGTCACGTTTGGGCTGTATGGGCTGCTGCCGATGGGCATCGTGGCCTACATCCTGGGCACGCCAGGGCGCAAGCGGACCATCAGGGCGCGCGAGCAGGC
>DCVY01000234.1:3149-3971 GCA_002327945.1 Acidovorax delafieldii
TACGAAAAGAACCGTGAGGCATTGCCCACCGTGCACCACTGCGCACTGCTGTCGTTGCCATAGATCTGCGTGACACCCAGGGCACGCAACCGCAGCCGTGCCAGCCCCGCGAGATCGGCCAGAAACTTGCCTTGGCCTTGCGGAACAAAGCAGGCCTGCGCCGCCGGTTGGTGCCGACAAAACGCTTCGCGCACTTCTGCACCCACCTCAAAGGCAGTGGGGCCAATGCAAGGCCCCAGCCATGCCATCGTGTGGGCGGTCAGCGCGTCACTTGATTGATTTTTGATAGCTGATGGCGCTTTGTCTGCAGACGCCAGGGCGCTGAATCGTTCAAAAACTGCTTCGAGAACCCCCACCCCCTGCGCCCCCGCCAGCCCGCGCCAGCCCGCATGGGCTGCGCCCACCATGGCGCCCGAGCCATGGGCCAGCAGCACGGGCAGGCAATCGGCCGCCATGATGGTGCAGACTGCGCCTGGCTGCGTGGCCACGCAGGCATCGGCCTCGGGGCCATCGGGCGTGGCACGGTTGATATCGGCAACCACCGTGCCATGCACCTGATTCAAAAACACCGGCCGGGCGCCCGGGGTGGCGCACTGCACCGCCGTCTGCAGCAGCTGCCGATTGGCCTGCACGGCCGATGGCGCATCGCCCACATGGCCACCCAGGTTCAGGCTGGCATAGGGACCGGTGCTGACACCGCCAGCCCGCGTGGTGCACAGGGCGTGCACACCGGCCGGCCCGGGCCACTGTGGCTGCAGCCAGTCGGCATGGGGAATGCCCAGGAGGCTGTCAGACTTGGAAATCGTCGGCTGCAAATCGGCC
>DCVY01000098.1 GCA_002327945.1 Acidovorax delafieldii
CGAAATAGGCCTTGTCGTTGGCCTTCTGGCGCTGGTTTTCTGGCTGCTGGCGCTGGTGAGCTATTCCGCACAGGACGCCGCCTGGTCCACCTCCGGCACGCGCGGCGACCCGCTGGTGGCCAACTGGGGGGGGCGTTTGGGGGCCTGGCTGGCCGATGGCAGCTATTTCATGCTGGGGTTTTCAGTGTGGTGGTGTGTGGCGGCAGGGGGGCGTGCCTGGATCGCTTCGCTGGCGCGGTGGATGCGTGGCGGCGAACCTGTGGTGGGTGCCTCAAGCCCCTTTGCGCGCCGTGGGTTGTTCTGGGGTGGGCTGGTGGTGCTGATGTGCGCCAGCACGGCACTGGAGTGGTCGCGCCTTTACCGGTTGGAGGTGCTGCTGCCGGGCCACGCGGGTGGTGTGCTGGGTTTCATGGTGGGGCCCGCCAGCGTGAAATGGCTGGGCTTTACCGGCTCTGGCTTGCTGGGTATCGTGGCGCTGGTGCTGGGGGCCGCCCTGGTGTTCCGTTTTTCCTGGGGGCATGTGGCCGAGTTGCTGGGGGCGCGGATTGATGCCCTCGTGCAGTCGCGCCGAGCGCAGCGCGAAGTGGCCAAGGACGTGGCAGTTGGCCGCAAGGCAGCGCGTGAGCGCGCTGAGGTAGTGCTCGAAGAGCGCACCGAGAGTGAAGAGCACCATCCCCAGCCGGTGCAGATCATCGAACCGGTGCTGGCCGATGTGTCGCAAAGCGCCCGCGTGGTGAAGGAGCGGCAAAAGCCCCTGTTCACCGAAATGCCCGACAGCAAGCTGCCGATGGTAGATCTGCTCGACGGCCCGCTGCAGCGCCAGGAAACCGTGGCGCCCGAGACGCTGGAGATGACCAGCCGCCTCATCGAGAAAAAGCTCAAGGATTTTGGTGTGGAAGTGCGCGTGATGGCGGCCATGCCCGGCCCGGTGATCACGCGCTACGAGATCGAGCCCGCCACGGGCGTGAAGGGCGCGCAGATCGTGGGCCTGGCCAAGGACCTGGCGCGTTCGCTGAGCCTGGTGTCCATCCGCGTGGTGGAGACCATTCCGGGCAAGAACTTCATGGCGCTGGAGCTGCCCAACGCCAAGCGCCAGTCGATCCGGCTGTCTGAAATTCTCGGCTCGCACGTCTATCACGAGGCCAAGAGCATGCTCACCATGGGCCTGGGCAAGGACATTGTGGGCAACCCGGTGGTGGCCGACCTGGCCAGGATGCCCCATGTGCTGGTGGCCGGTACCACGGGCTCGGGCAAGTCGGTGGGGATCAACGCCATGATCCTTTCGCTGCTCTACAAGGCCGAGGCGCGCGATGTGCGCCTGTTGATGATCGACCCCAAGATGCTGGAAATGTCGGTCTATGAGGGCATTCCGCACCTGCTGGCACCGGTGGTCACCGACATGAAGCAGGCCGCCAACGGCCTGAACTGGTGCGTGGCCGAGATGGAGCGCCGCTACAAGCTCATGAGCAAGCTTGGCGTGCGCAACCTGGCCGGCTACAACCAGAAGATCGACGAAGCCAAGGCGCGCGAGGAGTTCATCTACAACCCTTTCAGCCTCACGCCCGAGGAGCCCGAGCCGCTGCAGCGCCTGCCGCACATCGTGGTCATCATCGACGAGCTGGCCGACCTGATGATGGTGGTGGGCAAGAAGATCGAGGAGCTGATTGCCCGCCTGGCGCAAAAGGCGCGCGCCGCGGGCATTCACCTGATTTTGGCCACGCAGCGCCCCAGCGTGGACGTGATCACCGGCCTGATCAAGGCCAATATTCCCACCCGCATCGCGTTTTCGGTGGGCTCCAAGATCGACAGCCGCACCATTCTCGACCAGATGGGCGCCGAGGCCCTGCTGGGCATGGGCGACATGCTCTACATGGCCAGCGGCACCGGCCTGCCGATCCGGGTGCATGGCGCCTTTGTGAGTGACGAGGAAGTGCACCGCGTGGTGAGCTACCTCAAGACACAGGGTGACCCTGATTACATCGAAGGTGTGCTGGAAGGCGGAACTGTGGATGGTGACGGTGATCTGTCAGGGGATGGCGGTGGTGAGGGGGGTGAGAAGGACCCCATGTACGACCAGGCCGTGGAAGTGGTGCTGAAAGACCGCAAGGCCAGCATTTCCTATGTGCAACGCAAGCTGCGCATAGGCTACAACCGTTCGGCACGCCTGCTGGAAGACATGGAAAAGGCGGGCTTGGTGAGCGGACTCACCACCAGCGGCCAGCGTGAAGTATTGGTGCCGGCGCGCAGCGAGTAAGCACTAATGCAGTGTTTCACGCTTGCTGCCCCCCCCCCAACCCTGACAGGAGTCTCTGTTGAAAAAACTGATCACTGCTATTTTGATGGCTTCCAGTGCAACGCTGGTAAGTGCTGATGGGCTAAAAAGTCTGGAGTCTTTCATGAAAGGCAGCCAGGCGGGCCGCGCCGACTTCACCCAGGTCGTCACCTCGCCGCCGAAAGACGGCCAGGTCGCGCGCACCAAAACCAGCAGCGGTACCTTCGCGTTCCAGCGGCCGGGACGTTTCAAGTTCATCTACAAAAAACCCTTCGAGCAGACCATTGTGGCCGACGGACAGATGCTGTGGCTTTACGACGTGGACTTGAACCAGGTCACCCGGCGCGCCCAGGCCCAGGCCCTTGGCAGCACGCCTGCCGCCCTGCTGGCCTCGGCGCCCGACCTGTCCGCCCTGCGGGCGGATTTCACACTCGAAGCCACCCCCGACCAGGATGGCCTGCAATGGGTGCTGGCCCGCCCCAAGGCCAAAGACGGCCAGTTGCAGAGCGTGCGCGTGGGTTTTGCGGGCGAGCAACTGGCCGCGATCGACATCCTGGACAGCTTCGGCCAGCGCTCGGTCATTCGTTTTGGCCCGTTGAAGTTGCTGCCCGCCCTGCCTGCGGGCCATTTCAAGTTTGAAGTGCCAGCAGGGGCGGATGTGATGGTGCAGTAAGCCCTGTTTACCTGCGCCTGCCGATGCATGAAAAAAGCCCCGCCTGTGCCTGCGGGGGGG
>DCVY01000141.1:0-4480 GCA_002327945.1 Acidovorax delafieldii
TATGTCTTCTACAGATTGGGCCCAGGCGGCCCTGCAGTCGTTTGATGCGGTGGTGCAGGCCACCGAGGGGTTTCGCAGCCGCGCCGGCCAGCGGCTGATGGCCGAGCAGGTGGCGCGCACGTTTAGCACGGCCACGCTGGGCAAGGTGGATGAGGAGGGCGGCGAGGCCGCGCCCACGCGCTCCATCGCGGTCATCCAGGCGGGCACGGGGGTGGGCAAGTCGCTGGCGTATTGCGCGCCGGCCATTGCGCTGGCGCTGGCACGCGGCACGCGGGTGCTGATCTCGACCGCCACGGTGGCGCTGCAGGAGCAGCTGGTCCACAAGGATCTGCCCGCACTGGCGGCGCGCATGCCGCAGCCGTTCAAGTTTGCGCTGGCCAAGGGGCGTGGGCGCTATGTGTGCAAGCTCAAGCTCGACCGGCTGGCGGGCACGGGCGAGGCGCATGGCGAGGACGATGACGACCTGTTCCCCGAAGAGGCCGCCAGCGCCCGCCACAAACGCTCGCACCAGGAGACCCAGGCGCGCATCCAGTTCTACGGCGCCATGGCGCAGACGCTGGCCCGGGGCGCGTGGGACGGCGACCGCGACAGCCTGGAGACGCCGCCCGAGCCCGAGGTGTGGAGCCCCGTGGCGGCCGAGGGCGCGTCATGCACCGGCAAGCACTGCCCGGCCTTCAGCCAGTGCACCTACTACGACAAGCGCAAGGAGCTGGTGGGCGCGCAGGTGATCGTGGCCAACCACGATTTGCTGCTGTCATCGCTGGGCGCGCGCGTGCTGCCCGAGCTGGACAACTGCCTCTTGGTGCTGGACGAAGCGCACCACCTGCCCGCCACGGCGCTCGACCAGTTTGCGTGCAGCATGGATCTGTCGCGCATCACCTGGATCGAGCGGCTCTCCAGCCGGGGCCTGCGCATTGGCGCGCTGCTGGAGGTGGAAGAAATTGCCGACATCCCGCGCCACGCAGCCCAGCTGCGGCAGACGCTGCAAGACCTGGCGCGCATCGTGATGGATGTGTATGGCGACCACCTCAAAAGCCAGCGCGACACCTGGGGCCCGGCGCGCGTGCGCATGCCGCGTGGGGAGCTGCCCGAGCCGCTGATCGCCCCCCTGGGCCTGCTGGCAGCGAGTGCCGACGGTTTTCTGGAAGCGCTGCGCGCCATCAGCAAGGCGCTGCGTGCCGAGATGCGCGACAAGCCCGACGAGGCCAAGCGCCTGTCCACGCTGTATGCGCAAATCGGCATGCTGGCGCCGCGCCTGGAAGAGCTGCACGCCACCGCGCAATTGCTATTGCAGGATGCCCCCGAGGGCGCCGACCGCAGCTTTGTACCCGCCGCCAAGTGGTTTACGCTGGAGACGGATGGCGATTTCATCGTGCTCAAGGCCCATGCCAGTCCCATCTTGCCCGGCACCACGCTGCGCAACCACCTGTGGAGCGCTGTGCGCGGCGCGGTGCTGACATCGGCCACGCTCACCAGCTGCGGCAACTTCGATTTCTTTTTGCGCGAGGCCGGCCTGCATGGCGACGATGCCGCCACCACGCTGGAGGTGGCCAGCCCCTTCAACTACGCCGCGCAGGGCACGCTGATTGCCGCCGAAACGCGTGCCGACCCCAGGAACGCCGCGCAGTTCACCGCCGAGATGGTCGATGCGCTGCTGCACGACATCGCGCGGGTGGACTATGGCGCGCTGGTGCTGTTCACCTCGCGCGAGCAGATGCGCCAGGCCGTGGATGCATTGCCCACCGCCATGCGCAGCGTGGTGCTGGTGCAAAACGCGCTGCCGCGCACGCAACTGCTCAAGCGCCACCGCGAGCGGGTGGAGGGCGGCGAGCCCTCGGTCATCTTCGGCATGCAGTCGTTTGGCGAGGGGCTCGATCTGCCCGGGCGGCTGTGCGAATCGGTGTTCATCACCAAGCTGCCCTTTGCCCCGCCCGACGACCCTGTGGGCGAGGCCCGCGCCGAATGGCTGCGCGCCGTGGGCCGCGACCCGTTCAGTGAACTGGTGGTGCCCGCCACCGCCATCCGCCTGGCGCAATGGGTGGGCCGCGCCATCCGCACCGAAGAAGACCAGGCCCATGTGTATTGCTATGACAAGCGGCTGACACGCACCAGCTACGGCCAGCGGCTGCTCAAGGGGCTGCCGCCGTTTGCGCTGGAGCAACGCGCGCCGCTGTGATGGGGCGACACTTGAACACCTACCCTGACGCAGCGAATTACATCTGCCCCGACTGCGGCCACGAATGGCCCCAGGGAGCAGATGCCGCCGGCGCCGATGCCGCCGATGCAGGCGACGGCGTGGTGCGTGATGCGAATGGAAACCCCCTGAACGCCATCGAAGCCATCAACGATAGATTTCATGCGGCTTGCGAAGGGATACAAAGCGGTCAACTGCCGGTTTTAGGCTAAATTGAAAAATCCCCGATCTCTCGGGGATTTCTGCGCAGAACAAAACCGGCTTATTTTTTCCGCCCGTACGTGGCGGTGAAGTGAGCTTTGCCCAGGCTGTTGCCGTTGATCATGTAGCCAGTGAGCGCCGCCGTGGCGTCAGCCGGCACCTCAAGTTTCTCGGTCTTCAAGGCATGCACCGTGAAGATGTAGCGGTGGGCCTGGTCACCCTTGGGCGGGCAGACGCCACCCCAGGCATTGATGCCATAGTCGATGCGGGCCTGCACCGCGCCTTTGGGCAGGGTGGTGCTGTTGGCGGCGCCGGCGTTGCCTGGCAGTTCGGACACATCGGCCGGGATGTTGATCACCATCCAGTGCCACCAGCCCGAACCGGTGGGCGCATCCGGGTCGTACACGGTCACGGCAAAGCTCTTGGTGCCCTTGGGCGCACCGCTCCATTGGAGGGCGGGTGATTTGTTGTCACCCGAACAGCCAAAGCCGTTGAACTCGAAGCTGGCGGGAATCTTGCCGCCGGCCTTGATGTCAGGGCTGGAGAGCTTGAAGCCCGCGGCCTGGGCCGGCAGGGTGGCAAGAGCGGCGGCGCCCAGCAGGGCGGCGGTGAATAGCGTGCGTTTCATGCGTGTCTTCCGTGGTTGGTTGAAAACGTTCGCAGTCTATGCCGTTCGGTTCTGAATTGCACCTGCTGCGCTTTACCCGAGGTGCTTGCCCACGATGCCGGCGAGTTCGAACATGGTGACTTGCGGCTTGCCGAAGACCGCCAGCAGTTTGGCGTCGGCATTGATGGCGCGTTTGTTGGTCGCATCCTGCAGGCCGTTGGCCTTGATGTAGTCCCACAGCTTCTTGATCACGGCGGTGCGGGCGACGGGCTCGGCGCCAATGACCGCAGCCAGGGCGTCACTGGGCTTGAGACCGGAACCAGGGGTGGTCTTGCGCGGGGTCTTCGGGGTGGCGCTCTTGGCGGCCGTTTTCTTCGCCGCCGCCTTTTTTGCCGGGGCTTTTTTGGCCGCGGGGGGGGTTCCCGCTGCTTTTGCCGTCGCCTTGGCTGCGGTCTTGCGCGGCGGGAATTTCGACGGCGCAAATTCGAAGCTGACCTTGCCAGCCTCGGCATCCCAGGCCAGCATGGCCTTGAAGGGGCGCCGGGTGCGCATGGAGACGAACTTGTCGAGCAGGTCGGTCTTGCCGGTGGCCAGCAGCTTTTGCATCTGCTCGCGCTCCACGGGCTGCTGCAGGATGATCTTGCCGCTTTTGAAGGTGCAGCTCGGTGTGGGCTGCGCAGCGGTGGGCACGGCCTTGCTGCACACGTAGTTGCTGCCGTGCTCGTGCACGTCAGACCCGCAAATGGGGCAGGGGCCGAGGGCGGCGTCTGCAAACTCCACCAGTTCGCCGGATTCTTCGCCCTTCTTGTCGTCGCCAAAGTCGAATTCGAGCTTGTAGTTGTGCGCCTCGTCGTCGTACTTGATGACGATCTCGGAGGTGAACGGCCAGCCGGCCTTGGAGCGAAAGCCCTCCAGCGGGCCAATTTTCTTGTCACGCAGCAGGGCATTGGCCTCGGCGGTTTCAAACGTGCGGCCTGCGGGCGATTTGCCGAAGCTGAAACCGCAGCCTTCGCTGCCTGCCTTGCCCACGCAGGCAAAACGGCGGTAGTTTTCTTTGACCACGCCGCCGCAGTTGGGGCAGGGGGATTCGAGCGTGGCGTAGTCCCCAGGGATGGTTTCGCGGTCGTATTCCTTGGCTTTTTTCACCATGCGCTCGGTCATGGCGGCAATGTCGGCCATGAAGGATTCGCGCGTGAGCAGGCCCTTTTCCATCTGCGAGAGCTTGAACTCCCACTCGCCCGTGAGGTCGGCGCGACAGAGTTCTTCGACCTCCAGCCCGCGCAGCAGTGTCATGAGCTGGAAGGCTTTGGCCGTGGGGATGATCTCGCGGCCTTCGCGCAGCATGTATTTTTCAGTCAGCAGCCCTTCGATGATGGCCGCCCGCGTGGCCGGGGTGCCCAGGCCTTTTTCCTGCATGGCCGAGCGCAGTTCTTCATCATCAATCTGCTTGCCGGCGCTTTCCATGGCGCCGAGCAGCG
>DCVY01000141.1:4558-7013 GCA_002327945.1 Acidovorax delafieldii
TGGTTTTGTTCGACCCGGCTGATGCGCGTGGTCACGGTGTATTCAGCGCTCGGAAAAAACACCGCCATGAAGCGGCGCACAACCAGGTCGTACAGCTTTTGCTCGGCTTCAGAGAGGCCGCTGGGCGCCTGCAGCGTGGGGATGATGGCAAAGTGATCACTCACCTTGCTGTTGTCGAAAATGCGCTTGGTGGGCCGCACGTAATGGTTGTTGAGTGCCGTGAGCGCGTGCGGCGCCAGGTGGCGCATGCCATGCGACTGGACATCGGCCAGCATCTCGAAGGTCTGCCTGGCCACCGGCAAATAGTCTTCGGGCAGCGCGCGCGAGTCGGTACGCGGATAGGTCAGGGCCTTGTGGCGCTCGTACAGGCTTTGCGCCAGCGCCAGCGTGGTCTTGGCGCTGAAACCGAACTTGCCGTTGGCCTCGCGCTGCAGGCTGGTCAGGTCGAACAGCAGGGGCGACGCCTGCGTGGTGGGCTTGCTCTCTTCGGTGACGCTAGCCTGCTGGCCGCGCACGGCGTTGGCGATGGATTGGGCCTCGGCGGCAGACCACACGCGGTCGGCGCGGGCTTCGGCGTCATCCGATTTTTTCCACTTCGGGTCGAACCACTTGGCGGGGTATTCACCGGCCTCGGCGCCAAAGGTGGCGTGAATTTCCCAATAGTCGCGGCTCAGAAATTTGCGGATTTTTTCTTCGCGCTCCACCACCAGCGACAGGGTGGGCGTCTGCACCCGGCCCACGGTGGTCAGAAAGAAGCCGCCATCGCGCGAGTTGAACGCCGTCATGGCGCGCGTGCCGTTGATGCCCACCAGCCAGTCGGCCTCGCTGCGGCTGCGCGCGGCGCTGGCCAGGCCCGCCATCTGCTGCTCGGTGCGCAGGGCGTCAAAGCCATCGCGGATCGCCTGGGGTGTCATGGACTGCAGCCACAGGCGCTTGACGGGTTTGCCCAGCGGCTTGCTGCCACCGGCATATTGCTCGATCAGGCGAAAGATCAGCTCGCCCTCGCGGCCCGCGTCGCAGGCGTTGATGAGTTCGGTCACGTCCTTGCGCTTGGCCTGCTTGACCACCGCGTTCAGGCGGCTCTTGGTCTTGTCCACGGGCTTGAGGTCAAAGTACGGCGGAATGACGGGCAGGTGCGCAAAGCTCCACTTGCCGCGCTTCACGTCAAACTCTTCGGGCGCCTGGATCTCCACCAGGTGGCCCACGGCGCTGGTGACCACATAGCGGTCGTTCTCAAAGTGGTCTTCGTGCTTGTCGAACTTGCCGGCCACGGGGGTCAGCGCGCGCACGATGTCTTGCGCCACAGAGGGCTTTTCTGCAATTACCAGGGTCTTGGTCATTTTTTGGGGCTCTCGCCAGTCATTCTGGTTGCCCGGATGCCGGGCGCTTCTACAATGCGTCGCTCACGCGCATGCACACGCATACACGCGCACGCACACATGTGTGCACCATCAAGTTAACAGAGTTTTTGCCATGCCCCGCCTTGCATCGCCTGCCGCCCCCACCGCTGCCCCGGGCCGCCGCATCCAGACCCGACGCTCGGGGGTGCATGGCAAGGGCGTGTTTGCCGTGCAGGACATTGCCGCGGGCGAGGTGCTGGTGGAATACACCGGCGAAGTGATCGGCTGGCAGGAAGCGCAGGACCGCCACCCGCACGACCCCCTGCACCCCAACCACACGTTTTACTTTCACGTGGATGAAGACCATGTGATCGACGCAAAGTTCGGCGGCAACTCGTCGCGCTGGATCAACCACAGCTGCAACCCCAACTGCTATGCCGACGAGCAGGGCGGCCGCATTTTCATCACCGCGCTGCGCAACATCAAGGCGGGCGAAGAGCTGAACTACGACTACGGCCTGGTCATCGAAGAGCGCTACACCCAAAAGCTCAAGGCCGAGTACCCCTGCTGGTGTGGCAGCAAAAACTGCCGGGGCACGCTGCTGGCGCCCAAGCGCGGCTGGGCGCCGCCCCTGCCGCTGCCGCCTTCCAAAGACAAGGCCAAGGCAAAGGGCGCTGCGCCCAAAAAAGCCAAGGCAGCCACCAAGCCCCACAACGGCGGCGCGCAGTGATGCAGCAACCCATCCGCTGGCCCGCCGAAGCCATCTGGGAGGCCGTGGCGCCCTTGCTGCCCGGCTTCACGGTCGAGGTGCTGCCCAGCATCGACTCGACCAACACCGAACTCATGCGCCGTGCGCGCGCGGGCCGCTGCGAGCCCACGCTGCTGGTGGCCGAGCAGCAGACCGCCGGGCGCGGGCGGCTGGGGCGCGTGTGGCAAAGCGGTGTGGAGGTGGGCAGCGCCGCACGCGAAGCGGCCAGCGTGGGGGCCCTGCCATCGCTCATGATGTCCCTGGGGTTGCCGCTGGCGCCGGCCGAATGGTCGGGCCTGTCGCTCGCCGTGGGCGTGAGCGTGGCCGAGAGCCTTCAACCCGTGCAGCCGACGATTTCCAAGTCCGA
>DCVY01000141.1:7034-10085 GCA_002327945.1 Acidovorax delafieldii
GCGCCTCCAGCGCCTCCAACACCCGTTACGTGGTGGTGGGCATTGGCATCAACGTGCTGCCGCGCAGTGCCGAAGGCCTGAGCATGCCACCCGGCAGCCTGCAGGATGTGGAGCCCGGCCTGGACGCGCCCACGGCCCTGCTGCGCATCGCGGCGCCGCTGGTGGCCATGCTGCAATCGTTTGAAGCCTATGGCTTTGCCCCCATGCAGCCGCGCTTTGCCACGCGCGACGTGCTGCAGGGCCGGGCCGTGGCGCTGAGCGACGGGCAGGCCGGCACGGCCCATGGCGTGGCCGAAGACGGCGCGCTGCTGGTGCACACCGCGCACGGCATGCAGGCCATCACCAGCGCTGAAATCAGCGTGCGGCCCGCAGCCGCGCGCCCTCTTTCTCTTTGAAAGACCTGCCCCATGCTGCGCCTTGCCGTCATCGCCCTGCTGCTGGCCAATGCCGGCTATTACGCATGGTCGCAAGGCTGGCTGCGCGCATGGGGGCTGGCGCCGGTCGCGCAGTCTGAGCCGCACCGCCTGGAGCAGCAAATCCGCCCCGAGACGCTGCGCATCCTGCAGGTCCAGGATGCCACTCCGGCAGCGCCAGCGCCTGCCAGCGAGGCCCCCGCCGGGTCCGCCTCCGCACCCACATCCGCCGCACAACCATCACCGCCATCGGCACCGCCATCGTCATCCGCGCCCACATCCGCCACAGTGTGCCTGCAGGCCGGCCTGCTGGACGCGCGCCAGGCCGACGCCGTGCGCGCCGCCGCTGCAGCCCTGCCGCAGGGCAGCTGGAGCCTGCAATCGAGCACCATCCCGGGGCGCTGGATGGTTTACATGGGCCGCTTTGCCGACGACGAGGCGCTCGCCAAGAAGCGCGCCGAGCTGCGCACCCGCAAGGTGCCCTACGACCGCCCCAACAACCCGGCGCTGGAGCCGGGCCTGTCGCTGGGCCGCTTTGCCACCGAAGAAGCCGCCCAGCGGGCACTGACCACGCTGAGCAACCAGGGCGTGCGCACCGCCAAAGTGGTGGTGGAACGCGCCGAGGCTGAGGGTTTCACGCTGCGCCTGCCCGCCGTGGACGACGCGCTGCGCGCCCAGCTCGATGCCCTGCGCCCCGCCTTGGCGGGCAAACCGCTGCGCGCCTGCGACTGAGTCGGGCCGGCTACCGCAAAACCTGATGCCCCCACCCATCCGCGCCTTGACCATGACCCCAGACCACTCACACATCCACTGCGATCAACACGGCGAAGCGCTGCCCACTTTCGTGTGCGGGCATTTGTTCAAGCACCCCGTTCAGCGATGGTTTGGCGATGCGCCTACGGCCGATGTCCCTTACCCGGACTCCTGGTGTGCCCGCTGCAATGCCGAGTTTCTCAAGGTCTGCGAGTGGACTGAAGACAATTCGGACTGCCTCGATCTCACGATCATCTGCCATCGCTGCTACGAAAACTCCAAGGCAAGCAGCGTCGAATCCCTGGGCGGCAAGGACAAGAAGGCCTGGATAGAGGCCGTGACAGCCGGCTACCACGCGCTGGTGGAAAAGCAGCGTGCGCTGGAAGCCGACTACGGCATCTCGCACTTTGAACGGTGGGACTACGACCAGTCGACAGGAACGCTGACCTTCTCGGACGGCGGCGTTGCGCGCCTGGTGGCAGATATCGAGTTCATCGGTTCCGTCTCTGCCACCGGCGGAACCTGGCTGTGGGCCTGGGCCAATTTTCACAACGAGGCCCAGGTGGTGTCGCGCATTCCTGCGGTTCGGGACCATGGCGAGAAAAATGGCTTTTTGCACCTGACCGTGCCCCTGTGGCGCGGCGGCGAAACCGATGGCTGGGAACTGTCGGGGGTGGCCGCCAAGGTACTGTCTGCCAAGGGGGTGTATCGCGTACCCACCGACGATGGCTTTCTTTACATGGCGCTGATGTCCATCGACCGGGTGGGTTGACCCACCTTCGCGGCGCGAGCCTGCCAGCCCGCGCAGACCGCGCGGCGCACGCCAGGCCGGTTCATCCTGGCCTCAACTGTCGGCCGCCACATCCCGCGCAACTTCCGGCGCCATATCCTGCGCCGAATCCCTTGCCGCAAACCGTACGCTGAACCGCGCGCCCGGCGGTTGCTGGTCGGGGTGGGCATCTTCCAGCGTTACCTCAGCGCCGTGCTGGCGCGCAATCTCCATCACAATGGACAACCCCAGGCCCGAGCCGTCGGCCTCGCTGTCCAGCGCCCGGTAAAAGGGCTGAAAGACCAGCTCGCGCTCGGCCTCGGGCACGCCAGGGCCAGAGTCTTCAACCTGCAGCAGCAGCACATGGCCGAAGGTGTCGGCCAGCACGCGGGCCGTGACCACGCCGGGCTTGTCGGGCGATGAGGGCGTGTAGTTGATGGCGTTGTCCACCAGATTGCGCACCAGCTCCTTGAGCAAGGTGGGGTTGCCGTCCATCCACACACCGGGGGCGCCCGGCTGCGCGCCGTCGTAGCCCAGGTCGATCTGCTTGTCGAGCGCGCGCGGCACCGAGTCGCGCACCACCTCGATGGTGAGTTTGGCCAGGTCGCAGGGTATGCGGGCAATGCCCACGCCGCTGCCTTCGGCGCGCGCCAGCGCCAGCAGCTGGTTGACGGTGTGTGTGGCGCGGATGCTGGAGCGGCCGATCTGCTGCAGCGAGCGCTTGAGATCCTCGGTGCTGGTGCCTTCGCGCTGGGCCAGATCGGCCTGCATGCGCAGGCCCGCCAGCGGCGTCTTGAGCTGGTGCGCCGCATCGGCCAGAAAGCGCTTTTGCGTGGCCAGCGAATCGCCCAGGCGCGTGAGCAGGTCGTTCACCGACGACACCAGCGGCGCCACCTCCAGCGGCACGGTGCGGTCGTCCAGCGGCGAGAGGTCATCGGGGCTGCGCGCGCGGATGCGCTGCTCCAGCTGGTTCAGCGGCTGGATGCCGCGCGCCAGCGCCAGCCACACCAGCAGCACCGCCAGCGGCAGAATGACAAACTGCGGCAGCATCACGCCCTTGATGATTTCGGTGGCCAGCACGCTGCGCTTTTCGCGGGTTTCGGCCACCTGCACCAG
>DCVY01000141.1:10192-12647 GCA_002327945.1 Acidovorax delafieldii
GGCGTTGTATTCGAGCGCGCGGTCAAACGGCTTGTTGGCCAGGCCCTGGGCCACCAGCCAGGTCAGTGTCAGGCTCACGGGCCACAGCAGCAGCAGCGGCGTGATCATCCAGTCGAGGATTTCGCCGAACAGGGAGCGCTGCTCGCGCTGGAAGATCTTCAAGGCGTCCGCCGTGTCAGATTTTGAGTAAAAATAGCCCCTGGCGCTTTATTGATAAGCGTTAGTAGCTATTATTTTTATAGTCAACCCGGTATCTTCTCCAGGCAGTAACCCAGCCCGCGCACCGTGGCGATGCGGATCGGGCCTTTCTCGATCTTCTTGCGCAGGCGGTGGATGTACACCTCGATGGCGTTGTTGCTCACTTCTTCGCCCCATTCGCACAGGCGCTCCACCAGCTGCTCCTTGCTGACCAGCCGGCCGGCGCGCTGCAGCAGCACTTCCAACAGGCCCAGCTCGCGCGCCGAGAGCTCGACCATCTTGCCGTCGATGGTGGCCACGCGGCCGGCCTGGTCGTACACCAGCGGGCCATGCGTGATGGCGCTGCTGGCGCCGCCCATGCCCCGGCGCGCGAGGGCGCGCACGCGGGCTTCGAGCTCTTGCAGGCTGAAGGGCTTGGCCATGTAGTCGTCGGCGCCAAAGTCCAGGCCCTTCACGCGCTCGTCCACGCTGTCGGCGGCGGTGAGGATCAGCACCGGCAGGGCCGAGCCCCGGCCGCGCAGCTTTTTGAGCACCTCCAGCCCGTGCATTCTGGGCAGGCCCAGGTCCAGGATGAGCAGGTCGAACTCGCTGTTGGTCATCAGCGCGGCATCGGCCTCGCTGCCGCTGGCCACATGGTCCACCGCGGCACCCGATGCGCGCAGCGTGCGCAGCAGGCCATCGGCCAGCACCTGGTCGTCTTCGGCAATGAGGATGCGCATGCGGGGTCTCCTGGTGGGCGGCTGCGGTCTGGCGACGCGCCTGTGCGGCGATTTTAGGCGCGCCAACCGGGCGTGGGGCGGGGATCAGCGCGGGTCGGTAACCAGCAGCCTGTGCACCAGCGCCTGCAGGTCGGCCTGCAGGCGGGCCAGGCCCGCGGGGTGCAGGGCCAGGGTGCGCTCGTCCATGTAGAGCTTGCGGTTGATCTCGACCTGGATGCTGTGGCGCTGCTGCGCCGGGTTGCCGTGACGGCGCACGAGCTCCACCCCCTTGTACGGGTGGTTGTATTCCACCCTGTAGCCGCAGCCACGCAGGTGCTCACAAATCAACGCCGACAGCGCCGGGCTGGCGGTGCTGCCATCGCGGTCGCCCACCACGAAATCGGCATGCACGAGGCCCGGAAAATCGGTGGCAAAGCGCCCGGCCACGGCGGGCATGGAATGGCAGTTGATGTGGATGCTGTAGCCATGGCGCGCGTGGGCGGCGCCAATGGCCTGCGCCACGGCCGCATGGTAGGGGTGCCAGCAGCGCTCGATGCGCGCGCGCACCTCGGCCACGGAAAGCAGGCGGTTGTAGATGGGCTCGCCGTCGTCGGTGAACTTCCAGATCAGGCCCTTGCCCAGGCGCACCTTGTTGAGCACTTGGGGGTCGGTGGAAAGGGGGTCGGTCCATTCGCCATCGAGCAGCGTGGTATCGAGCTCGGTGGTGTCGCGGTTGACATCCAGGTAGATGCGGGGGAAATGGGCTTCGATCCAGGCGACGCCCAGCGCGGGGGCAAAGGCGTAAATCTTTTCGACGTGGGTGTCTTCGGCACGGCGCAGCGTGGCCAGGTCAAGGGCGGCGCCAAAGTCGGCGGGGTATTGGGTGCCGCTGTGCGGCGAGTCAAGCACCAGTGGGGTGCTGCCGGGAAGGTAGGTGACTTCGGAGGACATGGGATTCGAGGGTAACGCAGTCGGCATGGGTGGCCAGTGTGCGCAATCTGGTGGCTGGCGTCCATGGCGCATTCCCTGCGCGGGCGGCAGGAGGGTGCTGCCACCTGCACCAGGGTCATGGCGGCGCACCGCCCGCATAGGCCTCCAGGCCGATGGCCACCACCGTGGCCACGTCAGGGCCCACCTCCTCTCGGAACTCGGCCTCGGCCTGCGCCACAGCCTCCCGAAAGGCCTGCAGCCAGGCCAGCCCCGTGGGCGTGAAGCACACGCGCCGCGCACGCGCATCCAGCGGGTCGGCCGCGCGCGTAACCAGGCCCCAGGCCTCGCACTGGTCCACCAGGTTGGCCATGGCCTGCTTGGTCATGCCCGCGCGCTGGGCCAGGTCGGTCAGGCGGTCGCCCTGCAGCGCCAGATGCCGCGTGATGTGCACATGGGCGGCCGTCACCTGGTCGCGCGCCGCCAGGTTGGACAGCGCCAGCGGCACCTCGACATTGCGGGCCATGAGCTGCAACACCCGGGCGTCGAAGCGGCGCAGCGCAGTGCCCATGAGGCGGCCCAGATGGGATTGCCGCCAGCGATCATCCGGCGCCGAAGCGGGTGTGATGGAG
>DCVY01000241.1:0-361 GCA_002327945.1 Acidovorax delafieldii
CTGAAGAATCTTTACAAGCTCAGCGGTGAGCAGATGGAGTACCAGTTGCCTGACCGCATGAGCTACCAGCGCTTTTGCCTGCCCACCGACCGTGCCAACACCACGGTGGCCATGCCCCTGATGGCTGCGTGTTACAACCGCAAGCGCTTGGCCACATTCCTTGATGACGGGGTGGATGCGTTCTGCGAGAACAAGCCATCAAAGACCGAGGTGCCCCTGCAAGGGGCGAGTGCATGGGGCATGGGGAGAAAAACGGCCCCAAAACGGACAAAATGGCTCAAAAAAACCAGCAAGCCTGCATTTTTCAACCCGCCTCAGCCAGGTTGGCGCCCAAAACGTCGGTTTTTAGAGGTTCCCGGTA
>DCVY01000241.1:478-2135 GCA_002327945.1 Acidovorax delafieldii
ATTCGCGGCAGCAACAAGGAAGGCCCGTTCGGAGCTTTTTGCGCGGGCGGCGACATCCGCTTTCTGCACCAGGCGGGCAGCCAGGGCAATCCGCTGCTTGAAGATTTCTTTACCGAAGAATATGCGCTCAACCACCTGATCCACAACTACGGCAAGCCCTACATCGCGTTCATGGACGGCATCGTCATGGGCGGCGGCATGGGCATCAGCCAGGGCGCGGCCCTGCGCGTGGTGACGGAGCGCACCAAGATGGCCATGCCCGAAACGGCAATCGGCCTGTTTCCCGACGTGGGCGGGGGCTATTTTCTGAGCCGCTGCCCGGGCCGCGTCGGTGAATGGCTGGCTTTGACGGGTGACACCATTGGTGCCGGCGATGCAGTGGCGTTCGGCCTGGCCGATGGCTGCCTGCCTGTGGATCAGCAGGCGCCGGTGTGGGAGGCCCTGGGATCCGGGCACTTTGCCGATGGTGCCGCAATAAAGAACTATGTTGCTTCTAAATTAAAAGCTGTTGGCGCAACGCTATCAAGCGCTAGAGGGGCGATTGACCACTATTTTTCGTTGCCTACCGTTGGCGAGATCATGGGCCAGCTGGAGGCTGCTGATTCCGACTGGGCCCGCACCACAGCGGCCACGCTGCGCAAGCGTTCGCCGCTGATGCTGCATGTGGTGCTGGAGCAGGTGCGCCGCGCCCGCAACATGGGCCTGGCCGACGATTTGCGCATGGAGCGCGACATGGTCCGCCACTGCTTTTTCCTGCGCGCCGGTCAGAGCGAAACGGTGGAAGGCATCCGCGCCCTGGCTGTGGACAAGGACCACGCGCCAAAGTGGAGTCCTGCGCGCATTGAAGACGTGTCACCGGAGATGGTGGCACCGTTCTTCGTCAGCCCCTGGCCTGCTTACGCGCACCCGCTAGCCGCGTTGCTCTGAATGGCATGGCCGTCAGGCCGGTGCCTTGCGTCAAAGCTGCTGGTACACCGCCATGGCCAGCGCGTCTTTGAGCAGGCTGGCCTGGATGTGCGGCTGCAGGCTCCAGCCCATCACCTGGCGGTTGAAGCTATTGATGCGGCCCTTGGATGTCTGAACCGTTCGCCCCGAGCNNGCCTGTCGAAGGGCTTCGACAAGCTCAGCCTGAACGGTAGTTGTTACATCAAAGGGCCGGATCAATAGTACAAAAAAGGCCCGGATCACTCAGCAAGCCGCCGTCTGACGCCGGGGCCGCATAAAATCATTGACTCTCTGATCACCCCATGCCACAGCCGCTCACCGCCCGCCCCGCCCGCTCGCAATACGAAGATTTCATGCGCCATGTGTTCACCCATGGGGTCTCTAAGGCTGACCGCACGGGCACCGGCACCCAAAGCGTGTTTGGTTACCAGATGCGGTTTGATTTGCGCGAGGGGTTTCCCCTGGTCACCACGAAAAAGGTGCACCTCAAGTCCATCATCGTGGAGCTGCTGTGGTTTCTCACGGGCTCCAGCAGCAACCACTGGCTAAAAGAACGCGGCGTCACGATCTGGGACGAATGGGCCCGCGCCGACGGCGACCTGGGCCCGGTCTATGGCGTGCAGTGGCGCAGCTGGCCCACGCCCGAGGGCGGGCACATTGACCAGATCAGCCAGGTGATCAACACGCTCAAGACCAACCCCGACTCGCGCCG
>DCVY01000241.1:2236-3362 GCA_002327945.1 Acidovorax delafieldii
CTGGATGTGGGCGACTTTATCTGGACCGGCGGCGACTGCCATATCTACAGCAACCACACAGAGCAGGTGCAGACGCAACTGGCGCGCGCGCCCTATTCCTACCCCACCCTGCATATCAAGCGCCGGCCCACCAGCATCTTCGAATACCAGTACGAAGACTTTGAAGTGCTCGATTACCAGTGCCACCCGGCCATCAAGGCGCCGGTGGCGGTGTGAGGCAGCGCGCATGGAAGTGGCACTGATCTACGCACGCGCCGCCAATGGCGTCATCGGCCGGGACGGCACCATGCCCTGGCATTTGCCGGAAGACCTGGCGCACTTCAAAAAGCTCACGCTGGGGCACCCTGTGATCATGGGGCGCAAGACCTGGGATTCGCTGCCTGAGCGATTTCGCCCCCTGCCGGGGCGCACCAACATCGTTATCACGCGCCAGCCCGACTGGCATGCAGATGGCGTACAGCGCGCATCCAGCCTGCGCGAGGCGCTGCAGTTTTGCGCCCCCTCCGAAACGGCCTGGGTGATAGGCGGTGCGCAGATCTACGCCCAGGCCCTGCCGCTGGCCCACCGCGTCGAAGTCACCGAGATTGCGCACAACGCGGACGGCGACGCCCATGCACCAGAGCTGGGCCCCGAATGGATCGAGGCCGCGCGCGAGAACCACACCAGTGCCAGCGGGCTGCCATTCAGCTTTGTGCGCTACATGCGTACAGCCTGACTGCGCACTTTTTCACCCAGTGCACCACTGGCCAGCCCGCCTGTACCACAACGCATCCAGGCCAGCAGAAACATGGGCAAAGCGGCTGCGAGCGGTTTGGACAGTGCCGCATAGCTGGCCCACAGCGCCATGCTCAGGGCCAGACACCAATAGGCGATGGGGCGGCTGGGGGTGCTCACTGGGGTTGTGCAGGTCATCCCTAGTACATCGTTCCATTAAAACATTTGCAAATATGTAATCATGTGCGAACATGCCTTCCCAGCGAATCCTTTTGGAGACTGGCATGGCACGAAGGACTGGACGAGCAGCGTTGACGCTGAGCGAGGAGCACAAGGCGATGCTCGACGAGCTTGCGGGCTCGCGCACGGCGCCGGCGCGCGAAGTCGAACGAGCCCGGGTGCTGCTGGCGTA
>DCVY01000096.1:0-5738 GCA_002327945.1 Acidovorax delafieldii
AGCTTGCGCTTGCGGCTGACGTCGCCGCCGTAGCATTTTGCCAGCACGTTTTTGCGCAGCGCCTTGATGGTTTCGCGCGCGATGATGTTGGCGCCAATGGCCGCCTGAATGGCCACGTCATACATCTGGCGGCTGATGATTTCGCGCATCTTGGCCACCACGGCCCGGCCGCGGTACTGGGACTGCGAGCGGTGCACGATGATGGACAGCGCATCCACCTTTTCGCCGTTGAGAAGAATGTCGACCTTCACCACGTCGGACGCACGGTATTCCTTGAACTCATAGTCCATGGAGGCATAGCCGCGCGACACCGACTTGAGCTTGTCGAAGAAGTCGAGCACGATTTCGCCCAGCGGCATTTCATAGGTGAGCATCACCTGGCGGCCGTGGTACGCCATGTTCATCTGCACGCCGCGCTTTTGGTTGGCCAGCGTCATGACCGGGCCTACATAGTCCTGGGGCATGTACAGGTGCACCGTGACAATGGGCTCGCGGATTTCTTCGAGCCGACCCTGGTCGGGCATCTTGGAGGGGTTCTCGACCATGATCACTTCGCCATCGGCCCTGACCACTTGGTAGACGACGCTGGGCGCGGTGGTGATGAGATCCTGGTCGAACTCGCGCTCCAGCCGCTCCTGCACGATTTCCATGTGCAGCAAGCCAAGGAAGCCGCAGCGAAAGCCAAAACCCAGCGCCTGGCTGACTTCGGGCTCGTAATGCAGCGATGCGTCATTGAGCTTGAGCTTTTCGAGCGCGTCGCGCAGCGAGTCGTATTCGCTGGCCTCGGTGGGGTACAGCCCGGCAAACACCTGGGGCTGGATTTCCTTGAAGCCAGGCAGTGCCTCGGTGGCTGGGCCGGCGTTGTTGGGCAGCTTCTTTTCAAGCGTGATGGTGTCGCCCACCTTGGCCGCCTGCAGCTCTTTGATGCCGGCAATGATGTAGCCCACCTGGCCGGCATCGAGCGAATTGCGCGGCTCGTTGGCGGGCGTGAACACACCCAGGTTGTCGGCGTTGTACACGGCGCCAGAGGCCATCATCTTGATGCGCTCGCCCTTGAGCAGACGGCCGTCGACCACGCGCACCAGCATCACCACGCCCACATAGCTGTCAAACCAGCTGTCGATGATCATTGCGCGCAAGGGGCCATCCGGGTTGCCCTTGGGCGCAGGCACCTTCGCCACGATGGCTTCGAGGATTTCGTCGATGCCCATGCCGGTCTTGGCCGAGCAGGGAATGGCATCGGTCGCATCGATGCCGATCACATCCTCGATCTCGGCCTTGGCATTGTCCGGATCGGCATTGGGCAGATCCATCTTGTTGAGCACAGGCACCACTTCCACACCAAGGTCAAGGGCGGTATAGCAGTTGGCCACGGTCTGTGCTTCCACGCCTTGCGATGCATCCACCACCAGCAGCGCACCCTCACACGCAGACAACGAGCGGCTCACTTCATATGAGAAGTCCACATGCCCGGGCGTGTCGATCAGATTGAGGTTGTACACCTGCCCATCCTGGGCTTTGTACTGCAGCGCAGCCGTCTGTGCCTTGATGGTTATCCCGCGCTCTTTCTCGATATCCATCGAGTCAAGCACCTGCGCCTGCATCTCACGATCGGCAAGCCCTCCGCACCGCTGAATCAAGCGATCGGCCAGCGTCGATTTGCCATGGTCGATGTGCGCAATGATGGAAAAATTTCTGATGTGTTTCATCAACGGGAAGCGTCAAATAATTGAATTGAAACGGCGCAGACAAGAAAAAAGGGCGCGTCGAATGGCGACGCGCCCTGAACCAACAATCATTGGCAACTGCGAAAGTTGGAGCATCATTGTAGGCAAAAAGCCTGCGCCAATGCGCCACACCCCCCGCAAGCAAAGCGCGTTGCTGCGGTGCAACAAGCATTTTACACACAGCTTATTCACAGCCGACGCCCCAGCAACATGAACAACTTGTTCGCTGGCTGTGGATCAGCGGTGGATAGGCCACGCCCCATCCCACAATGCGGCCGCAACGTCGGTTGTTATGTCGATATGTGTCGAACAAAGGCCTGTATTCTATCCAGAATGATGGATGAGCAACTCACCAAGTTTGCGAAGGCTGCCCTCTGATTTCCCAAAGAAATTTGAATCTGCTCGCTGTCTGTGGCTATCGAGGCACACAAAACCCCGGGGAATCCCCCTGGATTTCGCTGTGCACCCTTTAGCAAAACCTCGGTGCCGGCTTATTTGGAAGGGCGAATCAAGGCGTATTGGGCCCATTCGCCCCGCCGGAACAACACATTGATGGGCTTGCTCTTGTCCACTTTGGCCAGCACCGCCTCGAAATCCCTGACCCCGCTGATCTCGGTGTTGGCGATGGAAAGGATGATGTCGCCTTCGCGCAGCCCGGCACGGGCAGCTGCGTCGGTGGCCGCATTCACCACCACGCCGCCGCGAATCTTCAACTCTTTCTTTTGCGCATTGGTCAACGGACTCACCGACAAACCGAGCCGCTGGGCGGCAGCGGAAGCCTTGGGCTTTTCTTCCCGTTCTGCGGGATTGCTCGCCGGTTTGTCGCCCTCAATTTCGGCGATGGTGATTCCCAGGTCCTTGACGCTGCCACGGCGAAACACCGTGATCGTGCTTTTTGTTCCGGGCTTGGTGCTGCCCACCAGGCGTGGAAGATCCGCCACCTTGTCGATCACCTTGCCATCAAAACGGGTGATGATGTCGCCCGCCTCAATGCCCGCCTTGTCGGCCGGCGATCCTGCTTCCACCCCTGTCACCAGTGCGCCTGATGCCTTGCCCAGCCCAATGGATTCGGCAACGTCCTTGGTGACTTGGCCAATCTGCACGCCGATGCGCCCACGGGTCACACGGCCGGTCGCGCGCAGCTGCTCGCTCACCCGCACGGCCTCGTCGATCGGAATGGCAAACGAGATGCCCATGAACCCGCCAGAGCGCGAATAAATCTGGCTGTTGATCCCCACCACCTCACCACGCATGTTGATCAGGGGCCCGCCCGAGTTGCCGGGATTGATGGCCACGTCGGTCTGGATGAACGGCAGATAGTCGCCCGTGTCCCGCTGCTTGGCGCTCACGATCCCGGCAGTGACCGTGCTTTCCAGTCCAAATGGCGATCCGATGGCCATCACCCATTCGCCCACCTTCAGGCGGCCGACATCACCCACCTTCACTGCAGGAAGCCCTGTGGCTTCAATCTTGACCACAGCCACATCGGTGCGCTTGTCGGCTCCCACGATCTTGGCCTTGAACTCGCGCTTGTCCGTCAGCGTGACGATGACCTCGTCAGCGCCCTCCACGACATGCGCATTGGTCATCACATAACCGTCGGTGGTCAGGATGAAGCCCGACCCCACGCCCCGCGGCTGCTCCTCATCGGGCTGCGGCCGCTGAGGCCTTGGCTGCCGGGGCATGTTGGGGATAGGCACGCCAAAACGCCGGAAAAACTCGAGCATTTCTTCGTCCATGCCGTTGGTGTTGGGGCGGGCCGACACCTTCTCGGAGGTCCGGATGTTCACCACCGAGGGCACCACCTGCTCCACCAGTTCGGTAAAGTCCGGCAACCCCCGCGATACAGCGGGTTGCGCAAGGGCCGCGCCGTAAGGCACGGCCAACAGACTTGCCGACCCCATCAACGCGCTTGCCAGCGCGTAAGACTGCAGTTTTTTCCAATCGATCCCGAGCATCATCGATCCTTTTTGAGTTGTGGTGTTGGTTACAAACAGATGTTGCATGACTGTGAAGGAGACCAGAGTAACTTGGTTCCCTGATCCACGCGCGCTCTTCTTTCTCACGTTGACTTGGGGCCATGCCACCCACAGACAATGCGCGAACCCAGGCACCTTGAGGCCAAAGTCACCGCAAGCGCTCCGGCGGGTCCCAGCGCGAAATCGGCAACCACAGCGCCTCGCGCGCACCGCCCACCATCCATCGTTGCAAACAGAATGCCCGTCAGGGCATCAGCGGTCAGACCTCTCGAAATTGGCATTGCGCAGAAAGCCTGCAGGCATCTGCAATGCAGCGGTGCTTCCGAATTGCTTGTGCGCGGCAAGAAGCTCGTCCAGGCGCGGATCGCGAATCATGACCTGCTGCCCCTCATTGCCCGCAACGGCAACCACGGGTGGTGCCATGGATTGGGCTGGCACAGACGCTGCCGCAGGCACCGATGCAGACGCTGCGGCCAGTTGAGCACTGGAAGATCCCGCGCCTTGCAGCCCCGCGAAAGAACTCCAGCCAATGGCTGCCACAGCGGCCAATGATGCGAATCCCGCCGCCATCTTCCAGCGAAACACCGAGGCATTGGCGGCAACCGCTGTTGCTGGGTGTGCTATCTGCGCCACCACGGGTGCAGTTTCCTGCAACCGTCCGTGCAGGGGTTCTTGCGCCAATTGCTCCCGGACTCGCATCACCATGGAACGAGTGCCATGCTGGTGTTGAGCCAACTCGGGCGAGCGCAGTACATCACCCACCAAGTGGTAAAGCTGCCAGGTGGATTGCCCGCTTTCCTGCGCAGCAAACTCCAAGGCCTGCGCCAATTCGTCGCCCTGCAATTGTCCGTCGGCCAATGCTGACAACTGTTCACGTTGCATCAAATCTGTATTCATAACGTTACCTGCCCCATCTCGTCTTGTCGCAACGGCCGCGCCCACGAGCGGCCTCCCGGAAATTTGCGCTACCACCGCTTGCCCGACTGGTTTTCCAGCAGCGGACGTACACGCGCGGATATCGCCTCGCGCGCCCGAAAAATCCGTGACCGCACTGTTCCGATGGGACATTCCATGGCTGCGGCAATCTCTTCGTAAGTCAATCCTTCGATCTCACGCAAGGTCACCGCCTGCCGCAAATCGTCCGGCAATGCCGCCATGGCCGCGTTCACGGCCTCGGCAATTTCACGGGCAGCAAGAATGGTCTCGGGCGTTTCTCCGGAAGTTAGTTCATGCCCGAGGCGGGAAGTTTCATCTTCCTCGTCACTGCCGCTCAGGGCGTTTTCAGAGATGACGGGATTGCGCTTCATGTCCATCAGCGCCTTTTTGGCCGTGTTTACGGCAATCCGGTACAGCCAGGTATAAAACTGCGCATCACCCCGAAACTGGTGCAGTGCCCGGTAGGCACGGATAAAGGTTTCCTGTGCAATGTCGGGCACAAGATCCGTATCCCGCACCATGCGGCCAATCAGGCGCTCGATGCGCCTTTGGTATTTGATGACCAGCAATTCGTAGGCGCGCTGGTCACCCGCAACCGTACGCTCCACCAGTTGAAGGTCGCTGTCTAAGGGAGCGGCGGGGGGAGTTACGGTCATTGTCACTTTGAATTCACGCCTGCGGGCGGGCGCGCCGTAGCGGGTTCGCTGTCCAGGGAAGCCCCCTGCCTGGGGCGCGAATATACCGCACGCCGCAGATCGCCCCATCGCTCAGGAGCGCCATGGCGCTCCAGCCACAACCACGTGCAGCGTCCATCGGGCCCCTCCAGACAAACCCAGAGGTGGCTTTGCAGATCCATGCGCACCCACAGGGTTCCCGCCAGGGGATGCGCTGGCCTGCCAGCCAGCTCAGTCTCCAGATGCCAGTGCAATCCGTCCCACTGCAGCGACCCATGGACCCGGTGCCGCCAGAGATGCCACACGGCAAACGCAGCGCCCCACCAGACCAAGAGGGCCACGGACAGTCGCGCCACCGAGTCACCGCCCCCCTGCAGAAGCCAGGACACCAATACAGCACCGCCAGCACACAGCACAATTAG
>DCVY01000096.1:5811-16297 GCA_002327945.1 Acidovorax delafieldii
CTGGTGACAGCAAGCACATCAGATCCGCTTGAAGACCAGCGTGCCGTTGGTGCCGCCAAAGCCAAAGTTGTTTTTGACGGCTACGTTGATCGGCATGTCTCGCGCCGTGTTGGCGCAATAGTCCAGGTCGCACTCGGGATCCTGGTTGAAGATATTGGTGGTTGGCGGCACCTTCTGGTGGTGCAATGCCAGCACGGTGAACACGCTCTCAATACCGCCAGCGCCACCAAGCAGGTGACCCGTCATGGACTTGGTGGAGCTCACCACGGTCTTGTAGGCATGCGCACCCAGGGCCGCCTTGATGGCGTTGGTCTCGTTGAGATCACCCAGCGGAGTGGACGTGCCATGGGCATTGAGATAGTCCACCTGGTCGGCGTTGATGCCCGCATTGCGCATGGCGCTCAGCATGGCGCGGCGCGGGCCGTCCATGTCGGGAGCGGTCATGTGACCGGCATCGGCACTCATGCCAAAGCCGCTCAGTTCGGCATAAATCTTTGCCCCGCGGGCCTTCGCATGTTCGTACTCTTCGAGCACCATGACGCCGGCACCCTCGCCCAGCACAAAGCCATCGCGGTCTTTGTCCCAGGGGCGGGAGGCTGTCTGGGGGTCATCGTTGCGCGTGGACAGCGCGCGCATGGCAGCAAAGCCACCGACGCCCAGCGGCGACACGGTGGACTCGGTGCCGCCCGCCACAGCCACATCGGCATCGCCGTATTCAATCATGCGGCCTGCCTGGCCAATGCAGTGCAAGCCCGTGGTGCACGCGGTCACCACTGAAAGATTGGGCCCCTTGAAGCCAAATCGCATGGAAACATGCCCTGCCACCATGTTGATGATGGAAGCGGGCACGAAAAAGGGAGTGATACGCCGAGGACCTCGGGCGGTCAACTCGGCGTGGGTGTTTTCGATCAGCGGCAGGCCGCCAATACCGGAACCGATCACACAGGCGATGCGCGTTGCCAGCTCATCGTGCAGCGCTTCCCCTGTGGGCAAGCCTGCATCCTGCACAGCCTGGGCCGCCGCAGCGATGCCGAAATGGATGAAAGTGTCCATCGCACGCGCATCCTTGGCGCTGATGTACGACTCCAGATCAAATCCCTTGACCTCGCCTGCAATCTTGCAGGAAAAGTTCGACGTATCAAACTTGGTAATGAGATCAATGCCGGATTTACCGGCCAGGACATTGGCCCAGGAATCTGCCACCGTGTTACCCACGGGACTGACACAACCCAGGCCGGTCACGACAACGCGACGACGGCTCATGCGTAAAACCTTGTGCTGATCGCTCAAGTCAGGCGCTGCAGGCCCGCTCAGGCTTTCTGATGGGTGTTGGCGTAGTCGATGGCGTTTTGCACCGTCGTGATCTTCTCTGCGTCTTCGTCAGGAATTTCGATGCCGAACTCGTCTTCGAGTGCCATCACCAGTTCAACGGTATCCAGCGAATCAGCGCCGAGGTCGGCCACAAAGGCTTTTTCGTTGGTGACCTGGGACTCTTCAACGCCGAGTTGCTCAGCAATGATTTTTTTGACGCGTGCTTCGATATCGCTCATGGTTTCCCTCTGGGGGTTGTGAATAGATCCGCGATTCTAGCCGCTTGAGGAAAGCCCCCAAGCCAACCCGTCGCACGGATGAACCGACGTTAACTCTCAACAATTACATGTACATGCCGCCATTGACGTGCAATTCCTGCCCCGTCACATAGCCTGCCTCACGCGATGCCAGGTAAGCCACTGCATGGGCAATGTCAGCAGGCTTGCCCAGATGGCCAAGAGCGATCTGCGATTGAAGTGCCTTTTGCTGCTCTTCGGGCAGGTTTGCCGTCATGTCGGTTTCAATGAATCCCGGAGCCACGCAATTGACCGTGATGCTGCGGCTGCCCAGTTCGCGGGCCAGCGCACGCGTCATGCCGGCCACACCGGCCTTGGCGGCCGCATAGTTGGCCTGCCCCGGATTACCCGATGCGCCCACCACACTCGTGATGCTGATGATGCGCCCAAAGCGCTGCTTCATCATGGGACGAATCGCCGCACGGCTCATGCGGAAAACGGCCTTGAGATTCGTGTCCAGCACGGCATCCCAATCTTCGTCTTTCATGCGCATGGCCAGCGTGTCGCGCGTGATACCGGCATTATTCACGAGCACATGCAAACCACCTTGCTGCTTGACGATGGAATCGAGGAGCGCCTCGATGGCCGCGCCATCGTTGACGTTCAGGTTGACACCCCGGCAGCCCGGGTGGGCCGACAGGGCCTGGCTGATGCGCTCGGCGCCTTCATCGGTGGTTGCCGTGCCCACCACCTGATAGCCACGCGCGGCAAGTTCGAGCGCAATCGCGGCGCCAATACCGCGCGATGCGCCGGTGACCAGCGCCACTTGCGCTTCGGATACGGATTGCGTCATGCCAACAACTCCCGGGTTTCGGCCAGCGTGGCCGGATCAAACAGTGCGGCGCCGACCAGTTCGGGGTCGATGCGCCGGGTCAGGCCCGCCAGCACCTTGCCGGGGCCACATTCAATGAGATGGGTGACACCGCGCGCCTTGAGCGCCTGCACGCACTCGACCCAGCGCACAGGGCCAAAGGCCTGGCGGTAGAGCGCATCCCGGATGGCGTCGGCATCCTGCTGCACGGCCACGTCCACATTGTTGAGCACCGGTATCTGCGGCGCGGCCAGCACCGTATCGGCCAGCGCCACGCGCAGCTTCTCGGCCGCTGGCTTCATCAGGCTGGAGTGGAACGGCGCGGATACGGGCAGCGACAGCGCGCGCTTGGCACCCGCTGCCTTGAGCAACTCGCAGGCCTTGTCCACGCCCGCCTTGGTGCCGGCGATCACGGTCTGGACAGGATCGTTGAAATTCACGGCTTCGACCACTTCGACCGAGCCCGCGCCAAAGGAAGCCACCGCTTCGGCACAGCCGGCGATGACCCGCGAGGCATCCATGCCCAGAATGGCCGCCATGGCCCCCGTGCCCACTGGCACGGCCTCCTGCATGGCGGCGGCGCGCAGACGCACCAGCGGTGCCGCCTGCGCCAGCGTCAGCACACCCGCAGCCACCAGCGCAGAATACTCGCCCAGCGAATGCCCGGCCACGGCCTGCGGCACGGCGCCACCTTCGGCGCGCCAGACGCGCCAGGCGGCAACCCCGGCCACCAGCATGACCGGCTGGGTGTTGGTGGTCAGGGCCAGCGCTTCCTTGGGACCTTCCTGGATCAACCGGGCAAGGTTCTCACCCAGGGCGTCGGATGCTTCTTGAAGAGTCTGGGTCACGACCGGGTGATCGCCCCAGGCGTCCAGCATGCCCACGGATTGCGAGCCCTGCCCAGGAAAGACAAATGCAAAGGATTTCATACCACCAGATATTTAAATGGAATATGCTCGCGCGCCTGTTCTGCAAGCGCAAAGGCTATAACTTCAGAAGCACCGCACCCCAGGTAAAACCACCCCCCACGCCTTCAAGCAGCAGGGTTTCACCCTTCTTGACCTGGCCCGAGCGCACCGCATGGTCCAGCGCCAGCGGAATCGACGCGGCCGACGTATTGCCATGCTGATCCACCGTAACCACCACTTTGTCCATGGACAGTTTCAGCTTCTTGGCCGTGCTCAGCATGATGCGGATATTGGCCTGGTGCGGAATCAGCCAGTCGATGTCGGCATCGGTCAGGTTGGCCTTGGCCAGCGTGGCACGGGCCGCTTTGTCAAGCACACCCACCGCCAGCTTGAACACAGCCTGGCCATCCATCTTGAGCACGGGATCACCCAGCACCGCGCCACCCGCGACGTTGCCTGGCACACACAGAATATCGACATACCGGCCATCGGCATGCAGGTCGCTGGCGAGGATACCGGGCGTGTCCGAAGCTTCCAGCACCACCGCGCCCGCCCCATCGCCAAACAACACACAGGTGGTGCGGTCCTTGAAGTCCAGAATGCGGCTAAAGACTTCAGCCCCCACCACCAGCGCACGCTTGGCAGCACCCGTCTGGATCATGGCATCTGCCACCGTGAGGGCGTATACGAAGCCGCTGCACACGGCCTGCACGTCAAAAGCGGGACAACCATTGGCACCCAGCTTGTTTTGCAATATGCAGGCCGCCGAAGGGAACACCATGTCCGGCGTGGAGGTGGCCACAATGATCAGGTCGATGTCCTGCGGCTGGCAGCCAGCGGCCTCCAGCGCTTTGCGGGCAGCCTCCAGCCCCAGGTCGCTGCAAGTCACATCCGGCGCAGCGAAGTGGCGCGCCCGGATTCCGGTGCGCTCCACGATCCATTCGTCGGAGGTTTCGATACCGCCCTGTGCCAGTTCGGCCACCAGATCGGCGTTGGTCACCCGGCGGGGCGGCAGATAACTGCCGGTGCCGGTAATGCGGGAATAGCGTCTCATCAATTGGTTGTCGCTGAAGCACCGGGCACAGGCTGAGCAGCAGCGGTCACCAGCAGGGGCGCCGCATGCGCAATCCGGGTCCGGACACGATTGAGCAGGTTGTTGCGGGCTGCATCATACGCCCGGTTCAATGCCTGCTCGAAAGCCATGATGTCGGCCGAACCGTGGCTCTTGAACACCAGACCCCGCAGACCCAGCAGCGCTGCGCCGTTGTAACGCCGGTAGTCCATGCGATTCATGAGTGCTTTGAGAACCGGATAGGCAACGATGGCAGCAGTCTTGGTGAAGATGTTGCGTGAAAACTCTTGTTTGAGCCCCCCCACCACCATGGACGCCACGCCTTCGCTGGCCTTCAATGCGACATTGCCCACAAAACCGTCACACACCACGATGTCCACGGTGCCTTTGAAGATGTCATTGCCTTCTACATTGCCATAGAAATTCAGATCACCCGAATTGGCAGCAGATCGCAGCAGTTCACCCGCCTTTTTGATGACTTCACTGCCTTTGATGATTTCTTCGCCAATATTGAGCAAGCCCACGGTGGGCTCTTCAACACCCTTCAGCACCGATACGAGCGCAGAGCCCATGACGGCAAACTGCAAAAGATGCTCGGCCGAGCAGTCCACATTGGCCCCCAAATCGAGCACCGTGGTGGCACCTCCCTGGGCATTGGGCATCTGGGTGGCAATGGCCGGACGGTCAATGCCATCGAGCGTCTTGAGGATGTAGCGGGCAATGGCCATCAAGGCGCCCGTGTTGCCGGCGGAAACCGCCGCGGCAGCCGTGCCGTCCTTGACCTGCTGAATGGCAACGCGCATGGACGAGTCCTTCTTGCGGCGCAGGGCAATCTCCACAGGGTCATCCATGGCGACCACCTCGGTGGCCAGCACCACGGTGGCGCGCGCGTGCGAGAAGGATTGCAGACTGTCCTTCAAACCGACCAGCAGCAGATGGGCATCGGGATGATTGTCGAGGAACTGACGGCACGCCGCGAGCGTGACGCGGGGGCCGTGGTCGCCCCCCATGCAGTCAACAGCCAGTGTGATCATGGGCGACTTGTCCGGCCAGCAATGCGGGCCGAAAGATAAATGCAACGGTAAAAACAAAGGCCCGCGCTACATTCAAAGTAGCAACGGGCCTTATGAAGAAGGCTAAATTCAGGCTTCAGACTTGTTTTTCAACACCTGGCGGCCACGATAGAAGCCGTTGGGGCTGATGTGGTGGCGCAGATGCGTTTCTCCGGTGGTGGGTTCCACGGCAATGCCCGGCACGTTCAGGGCATTGTGCGAACGGTGCATGCCGCGCTTGGAAGGGGACTTTTTGTTTTGCTGAACGGCCATGATGGCTCCTGGTCTTGAATAGGATTGGTAAAACGCGATCAGCCCATTAAAGACACGAGGGGGATTCGCGTGAAGCCTTTGATTATATCCCAAACGCCAATTACTGTCCTTTTTCTTCTTTGCGCAGGCCCGCCAACGCAGCAAAGGGGTTGGGTTTTTCGGCACTGGCGGCCTCGAAATCATCGTCGCTGGAGACCAGCGGCAAGGCCGTGGGGCATTCATCGTGGCGTGGCACCACGGGCAGGGCCATCAGCAGCTCATCCTCAATCAGCTCGCGCAGATCGAATTCGCGGCTCAGGGCCAGCAGGTCTTCCTCGCTGTCATCGTCCAGCGCCTCGGCCGTGGCTTCGTCGGCCACGAAGCGAAACGAGCGCTCCACGGCCAAAGGCACATCCACCGGTGTCAGGCAGCGCTGACACTCCATCGGAAAGGTGGCCTGCACTTGCACATGCAGCCACACCTGCCCGATTCCACCCAGCGCAGTGCGCATTTCACCCGTGGCCGTCCAGTCCACCCGCAAGTCAGGATGCAGGCTCTTGGCCTCCTGGGACAAGCGCTTGTATTTCAGCAGCGAATCATGTCCGGACAGCTGCCCGCCTGCCTGCGCAAAAGCCTTCACGTCGAGCCGATCGGGGGAGAATTCCTTGGTCATGGCGGCAGTGTAAGAGAATCGGCCGATGCATCAATCCCCCCCATCACAACGCCCTCTGGTATTGGGCTCCACTTCGCGTTACCGCCACGAACTGCTGTCCCGGCTGAACCTGCCTTTCGCGGTAGCAGCCCCAGAGGTTGACGAAACCCCGCTGACTGCAGAAACGCCCCGCGCACTGGCCCTGCGCCTGGCCCTGGCCAAGGCCTATGCGGTGGCCCGCCAGCACCCCGAGGCGGTGGTGATCGGCTCGGACCAGGTGGCCGACCTGGGCGGCCAGCCGCTGGGCAAGCCCGGTACGCACGCGCGCGCGGTGGCCCAGTTGCGCCAGATGCGCGGCCAGACGGTGATCTTCCAGACGGCGGTGGCCGTGGTCTGTGCGGCCACAGGGTTCGAGCGGGTGGACCTGGCCCCTGTGGAGGTGAAGTTCCGCGAGCTGTCCGACGATGAAATCGAGCGCTACCTGCGCGCCGAAAGTCCCTATGACTGTGCCGGCAGCGCCAAAAGCGAAGGCCTGGGCATTGCACTGCTCGACGCCATCCTGAGCGACGACCCCACCGCCCTGATCGGTCTGCCGCTGATCCGCACCTGCCGTATGCTGCGCGCCGCCGGAATGGTCTTGCCATGAGCACACGCCCCGCAACCCCGCCAGACGCACCCGGCTACACCGCCACCAACGGCACGCTGTA
The DNA here is from genome assembly GCA_002327945.1 of Acidovorax delafieldii. GTDB lineage: Bacteria > Pseudomonadota > Gammaproteobacteria > Burkholderiales > Burkholderiaceae_C > Acidovorax > Acidovorax delafieldii_C. Next base: position 12,873 of record DCVY01000096.1, read on the forward strand.
CCTGGTGCCCGCGCCGCTCGACTTCGGCTGCGACACCCAGGTGCCTTTGCAGGACGCCCTGCCCGACGGCACGTTGAAAACGGCCGCCCGCCTGTCGCACTGGATCTGCGAGAACGCCAAGAGCACGCGCGCCTACCTCAAGCGCATCGATCCCCTGCACCCGCTGGCCGCATCGCTGCAGCAGCAAACCATCACCGAGCTGTCGCGTGAGATCCACAAGAAAGGGGACCATGGCGACAGGGGATCGGTCCCGTTCGACGCCCGCCCGCTGCTGGCTGCCGCACTGTTAGGGCACGACATGGGCCTGATCAGCGAAGCCGGCATGCCCGCCGTGGCAGACCCGGGCTCGTCCGTGGTGCGTGCGGCGCACGACCTGGGCATTCCGGTGGTGCCGCTGGTGGGCCCCGTCTCGCTGCTGCTGGCGCTGGCCGCGAGCGGCCTCAATGGCCAGAACTTCGCTTTCACCGGCTACCTGCCGCAAGACGCGCAGGAGCGCACCCAACGCATCCGCGCGCTGGAATCCCTGGCGCTCAAGACGGGGCAAACCCAGCTCTTCATTGAAACACCCTACCGCAACGCTGCGCTGTGGCAAGCCCTGGTGCAGACGCTGCAGCCCCACACGCGGCTGGCATTGGCGGGAGGGCTGACATTGCCCCAGGTGCAGATCCGCAGCCAGCTGGTACGCCAGTGGCGCCAGCAGGCGATTCCCACGGACAACCGCACGCCAGTGGTGTTTGCGTTGGGCCGCTAGCTATTTATTTGATAGCTATCAGCGCTTGCTGCATAAGCGCTACCGGCTAATTTCTTCAAAATTTAGCCGAATCTGCCACGGCCCCAAATCCAGCGGCCGCCGCATTCAGCGCAAATGCGGAGCGGCAGGGGCTGCCAGGGCTTTGGCCACACCCCCGCCCATCGCCGCAGCGAAACGCTTGGCCAGGCGCTCGGCCACGTTTTCACGGCGCGTGTAGTCGATGATGTCTTCTGCATTGACCACTTCGCGCGCCACAAAGTCGAGGCTGCCCAGTTTGTCGGCCAGGCCCATCTCGATGGCCTGCTGGCCCGTCCAGAACAGGCCGCTGAAGGTTTCCGGCGTGGGCTTGAGGCGAACGCCCCGCCCGGCTTTCACCACGCCAATGAACTGCTGGTGGATCTGGTCGAGCATGGCCTCGGCGTAGGCGCGCTGCTTTTCTGTTTGCGGGCTGAAGGGGTCGAGAAAGCCCTTGTTCGCGCCCGCTGTGAGCAGGCGGCGCTCCACGCCCAGCTTTTCCATGGTGCCCGTGAATCCGAAGCCATCCATCAGCACGCCAATGCTGCCCACGATGCTGGCCTTGTCCACAAAGATTTCGTCAGCGGCCGCCGCAATGTAATAGGCGGCCGAGGCGCAGGTCTCTTCCACCACCACATACACAGGCTTGTTGTGCTTGGCCTTCAGGCGCACGATTTCGTCGTTGATGATGCCGGCCTGCACCGGGCTGCCACCGGGGGAGTTGATCAGCAGCACCAGCGCCTGCGAGCCTTCATCTTCCAGGGCGCTGCGCATGGCTGCCACCACCAGTTCAGCGCTGGCTTCGGTGTCCGAGGCGATCTCGCCCTTGATATCCACCACCGCTGTGTGGGGCGCCGACTTGCTGGGGCCGCTGGTGCTCTGGTACAGGGCCGCCCAGGCCAACAACAGCGCCACAACCATCCAGGTCAGGCGAAAAAAGAGCTTCCAGCGCCGCGCACTGCGCTGCTCGTCCAGAGCGGCAAAGGCCAGCTTCTCCAGCGTGGCACGCTCCCAGCCGGGTTCACGCGATGCTTCGCTCACTGGCGATCCTGAATTTGTCGCTGATTGCGCCCACAGATCAGGGGCCGGTGATGAATTTTGTCCCAAATCAGCGGGTTCGGTGCGGGTGGGGTCGGTCATGGGTCAGAACTCAGCAGGTTGCAGGTTGTTGGCAGTATGCCAGTGCACCACCCCGTCCACTTCAGACAGGGCAATCTTCACCAGCCCGCCGCGGCAGGGGCCGCCCGCGCACGCTCCGGTGTCGGGCCGGTAGGCGGCGCCATGGGTGGCGCAGAGCAGCCACTGGCCGGTGTCGTCAAAAAAACGGTCGGGCTGGTAGTCCATCTCCATGGCCACATGGGTGCACCGGTTCACAAAGGCATGGGGCCGCCCCTCGAAGCGGATGGCAAAGGCCCGGCAGGTCTGCCCGGCATACACCACGTCAAAGGGTACGGCCAGATGGCGCTCCCGCAGATCGGTGCTGTTGCACAGCGCAATCGCGATGGAGTTGGCGATGGTCATATGCGGGTCAGGCATGGGACAGCAGCCAGTCGTGCAACTCGCGCACCGAGTGGGCCACATGCAAGGGATTGAGCACCTCGAAGGCTTCGGGCTCGTGGGCGCCATAGCCCACCCCCACGCTGGCGCACCCGGCAGACAGCGCCATCTGCAGGTCGTGGGTGGTGTCGCCAATCATGAGCAGGCGCTCGGGCGCCACGTCCAACTCGGCCATCAGCTCCTGCAGCATCAGGGGATGGGGTTTGCCGGCCGTTTCGTCGGCGGTGCGGGAGCTGTCGAACACGCCCTTGAGATGAACCGAGTGCAGCGCCTCGTCCAGGCCCCGGCGGCTCTTGCCGGTGGCCACGGCCAGCAGATGGCCTTGCGCCCGCAGGTCGGTCAGCAAGGGCAGCACGCCGGCGAACAGGCTCAGGTCATTCTGGTGCTGCAGGTAGTGGAAACGGTAGCGGTTGTTCAGCTCGGGGTATTTTTCGGGCGGCACATCGGGCGCCGCATGGGCCAGCGCCGGCGTGAGTGCCATGCCGATCACATAGGCCGCGGCCTGGTCGGTGGGCACGGTGCCGCCCACGTCGCGCACCGCCTCCTGGATGCTGCGCACGATGATGGCCGTGGAGTCGAACAGGGTGCCGTCCCAGTCAAAGGCGATCAGGTCAAAGCGGCGCGGGCGAGAGATGGAGCGCATGGGGCATTCAGGCGGTTGGAGCGAAATCGGCAAGTTCCGGCGGCAGTTCAGCGCTCAGCTGCACGCGCTCGCCGGTGGCCGGGTGTGTGAACTGTAACCGCCAGGCATGAAGGAACATGCGCCGCATCCCCTGCTTCTGCAGGCGTTTGTTGAGGTCGAAGTCACCATATTTGTCATCGCCCACGATGGGGTGGCCCTGGCTGGCCAGGTGCACACGGATCTGGTGGGTGCGGCCGGTCTTGATGGTCACCTCCAGCAGGCTCATGGCCGGCAGGCCTTGCGCCGCACGGGCGGGCAGCACCTGCCGCACCTTGACCAGCGTGATGGAGCGCATGCCTTCGGGATCGTCGGCGGTGGTCACGCGCACGCGGCGCTCGCCGGCACCGGCGGTGCCTTCCGGCCCCGCCTGCAGGTATTTGTGCAGCGGCTGGTCGATCACCTTCTTGTTGGCGGGCCAGG
>DCVY01000165.1:0-4893 GCA_002327945.1 Acidovorax delafieldii
ATGCCGTGCACTGGTATGTGGCGGACATCACCCGTGCGGATTTTGGTGACCGAAAGTTCGACCTCTGGCATGACCGGGCGGTTTTTCACTTCCTGACCGATGCGGACAGCCGTTTGGCCTATGTGCGGCTTGTGCAGCAGGTGGTGAAACCCGCAGGCCATGTGGTCATGGCGACTTTTGGTCCGCAGGGGCCTGTGCAATGCAGTGGCCTGGATGTGGTGAGGTACGACGCACAGTCACTGCATGGTGAATTTGGCGACCAGTTCAGGCTGCTGGGCAGTGCCACCGAACAGCATGCCACGCCGTTTGGCACGCAGCAGCAGTTTCTCTACTGCTGGTGCCGTCTGGCCTGAGCCTCAGCTGCTCGCAGGCGCCACCCGCAGCAACCGCTGCAAGCGTTCGCTGCTGGTTGTGTATTCCAACGGCTGCTTGCGCCCCGTCAGCCATTCGGCGGCCCCGAAGGCGGCGAGGGTGGCTTCGTGAAAGCCGCACAGAATCAGCTTGCGCTTGCCGGGGTAGGTGTTGATGTCGCCCACGGCATAAATGCCGGGCACGCTGGTGCGGAAGGTCTCGGTGTCCACCACCAGTTGCTTGCGCTCCATGGCGATGCCCCAGTCGGCAATCGGCCCGAGTCGGGGGGAAATGCCGAGCACGGCGACCAGCACATCAAGCGGCAAGGCGCGTGTGTTGCCCTCGGCATCCACCACCTGCAGCGCGGTCAGCCGGTCGCCAGAGACCTCCATGCCGGTGATCTGTGCGGCCTCAACCACGATGCGACCCGCATCGCGCAACTGCTGCAGGCGCTGCAACAGCACATCGGGCGCCTGGAAGACGTCGCGGCGGTGCAAGAGGCTGATGCGGGCGGTCTGGTTCTGCTCGGCAAGTTCTAGGGCGCGAGCCACGGCGGGCTCGTCGCCGCCGTGCACGACGATGGTCTGTCCGGCTGCATCAAAACCAGGGGGAAGGGTCTGGTAGTGCACCTGCGTGCCCACAAAATGCTCTATGCCTTCGATTTTGAGGGTGCGTGGCACAAAGGCGCCCACCCCGGCGGCGATGAACACCGAACGGGCCAGAAGCTGCGCGCCGGCGCTGGTCTGCAGCAGCAGGCGGCCGTCCGGCTGCAGGGCCAGGGACGAGACGAGTGACTGGAGATGCCAGTGCGGCTTGAAAGGCGCGATCTGCTGGAGCAGCAAGTCCGCCAACCCACGACCGGTGCAGACCGGGATGCCCGGGATGTCGTAAATGGGCTTGTCACCATACAGCTCGACGCACTGGCCGCCCGCATGGGGCAGGGCATCGATCAGGTGGGCTGTGATGCCGTGCAGCCCCAGCTGGAAAACCTGGAACAAGCCCACAGGGCCTGCGCCGATCACTACTGCATCGGTATCCTGAACCATTTTCGGGCCGCTCATGCAACGCTCGATACCGGCGCTGCCCCAGGCGAGTGCCACCGTGGAACTGGCTTTGCCAGGCCACCGGTGGCGCCCCCCCGAAGGGGCGACGGCGCGAAGCGGCTCCGGGGGGATTTCACTTGACCAGGTCGTTGATCTTGCCGGGCTTGCCATTCCACTCGTCGGCATCGGGCAGGGCGGGCTTGCGCTTGGTGATGCTTTTCCAGCCGTCGGCAAAGGCGAGCTCGGCGTTGAGCTTGATGAAGGCGATCTGGTCGGCCGGCAGGTCTTCTTCGGCAAAGATGGCGTTGGCCGGGCACTCGGGAATGCAGACGGCGCAGTCGATGCACTCATCGGGGTCGATGACGAGCATGTTCGGGCCTTCGCGGAAGCAGTCCACGGGGCACACGTCCACACAATCGGTGTACTTGCACTTGATGCAGTTTTCGGAGACGACGTGGGTCATGACAGGAGTTGTGTGGGGCGGTGAAAACCCTCGATTTTAGAAGCTTTCACCGACCGGGTTGAAGGGGCCCTGCAGCCAATGGGGGGTTCAGGGGTTGCGCGGGTTGATGCAGGTCAGTTGACCAGCACGGCCCCGGCGGTTTTGTGGCTGGCGGTGTCCACCAGGATCAGCGATCCGAGCACACGCGCTTTGCCGAATGCCGCGGCTGGAATGGCCTCCTGCAGCACGAGCTGAACATGGCCGATGGCGTTGGGGTCGAGTTGCGTGGCGGCCTCTTCGGCCAGCGTGTTGATGTTGAGCTTGTGCACCACGGCTTTCACCTTGGCCTTGACCCAGCGGTGGCCGTGCAGCGCCCAGTACACGCGGCCTGCCACCAGGGGCTCGTCGTCCATCCAGGCCACGGTGGCAAGCAGATCGCGGCTGGCGGGCCAGGCGGGCGTGGCGGCGGCGGTGTCGCCAAAGTCATCATCTGCCGGGGTGGTGGCCGCTGTGGGCGCGGCCACAATCCAGTCGCCGCGCGATACATCCACCTCGCGGTCGAGGGTGATGCCGGCGCTGGTGCCGGCGGGTACATCGCCGGGGCGGCGGGCGTGGTCCAGCACCTGGGCCACGGTGGCCAGCTGGCCGCTGGGGAATATCTGCACGGCGGTGCCGGGGGCTACGCTGCCCGATGCCACACGGCCCCAGAACACGCGGCGGCCCTGGGAGGTGTCCGACGACGAGGACGAGGATTTTTCGACCCATTGCACCGGGAAGGCCAGGGGCAGCGCCGTGTCGGCGGGCGTGTTGGGCAGGGCTTCCAGCACCTGCAGCAGCGTGGGGCCTTCATAGCCGCACCAGCCCGCATGGGCGTCCACCACGTTCCAGCCCTTGAGGGCCGACAGGGGCACTGTGGCGCGCACGGCGATGCCTGCGGCCTGGGCAAACATGGCCAGTGCGCCCTGGATGTGCTGGAAGGCCAGCACCGGGTCTGCCACGGCGTCGAGCTTGTTCACGGCAAACACCAGCGAGTGCACGCGCAGCAGGTGGGCCAGCAGGCTGTGGCGGCGGGTTTGCGGCAGCAGGGCCAGGTCGGGGTTCTGCCAGTCGAGCTTGGTGGCATCGACCAGTACCACGGCGGCGTCGGCGCTGCTGGCGGCCGTGACCATGTTGCGCGTGTACTGCTCATGGCCGGGCGCGTCGCCGATGATGAACTTGCGCTCTTCGGTGGCGAAGTAGCGGTAGGCTACGTCGATGGTGATGCCCTGCTCGCGCTCGGCGCTGAGGCCGTCGGTTAGCAGCGCCAGGTCGGTCTCGCCCTGGCGCTGTACGCCTGCCAGGTGGTCCTGCAGCACGGCCTTGCTGTCCACCAGCAGGCGGCCAATCAGTGTGCTTTTGCCATCGTCCACGGAGCCGCAGGTGATGAACTTGAGGGCGGAAATGTGGTTATTTTTGCTGCGGCCAGACTCTAATGAGTCCTTAACTTCGCTGTTCGCGAAGTTGGCCTTTGCCGAAATTTCTGCGAAATTTTGGCCGCTAGCGCTTGAAGGATAAGCGCTGGTAGCTATCGAATTGGTAGTGGTCATCAGAAGTACCCGTCTTTCTTGCGCTTTTCCATCGAGGCGTCGCTGGTCTTGTCGTCCATGCGGGTGGCGCCCCGCTCGCTCACGTCGGCGGCCAGGGTCTCGATGACGATGTCGGCCGCCGTGGCAGCCGGGCTTTCTACCGGGCAGGTGCAGGTGATGTCGCCCACGGTGCGAAAGCGCACCTGGCGGGTTTCTACCACCTCTCCCTCGCGCGGGGGGGTGAGTTCAGTGACGGGCACGAGCAGGCCTTTGCGTTCGACCACCTGGCGCTGGTGCGTGTAGTACAGCGAGGGCAGCGCGATGTTTTCGCGGTCGATGTACTGCCACACGTCGAGTTCGGTCCAGTTGCTGATGGGGAACACGCGGAAGTGTTCGTTCGGCTGCAGGCGGGTGTTGAACAGCGTCCACAGCTCGGGGCGCTGGGCCTTGGGCTGCCATTGGCCAAAGCTGTCGCGGTGGCTGAAGATGCGCTCCTTGGCGCGGGCCTTTTCCTCGTCGCGTCGGGCGCCGCCGATCAGCGCGTCAAAGCGGAACTCTTCAATCGCTTCGAGCAGCGTGACCGACTGGTGTACGTTGCGCGATTCGCCAGGATGGGCCAGGCGCACGGTGCCGCGCGCCATTGAATCCTCGACGCTGCGCACGATGAGCTCGGCACCCAGTTCTTGCGCACGAAAGTCGCGGAAGTCCGTGACTTCGGGAAAGTTGTGGCCCGTGTCGATCATGAGCAGTGGGTAGGGGATGCCGCCACCGCTGGCCTTGGTGCCAAAGGCTTTTTCAGCGCACTTGAGCATGACCAGCGAATCCTTGCCCCCTGAAAAGAGCAGGGCTGGGCGTTCAAAGGCGGCAGCCACTTCGCGCAGGATGAAAATGGTTTCTTCTTCCAGCGCGTCGAGGTGCGAGTTGTTCAGGTGGTAGCGCATGGGGTCGGGGGTTTTCTCAAGCAGCGCGGTATCGGTCCGGGTGTTCATGATCAGGGCAATCAGTCGTTGTGTTCAGTGGGGCGCAGCGCGTGAAACTGGCGCGCCCGAGGCCTGTGCGCCCGTGGAGCCGGCTTTGCCCGGCCACCGGGTGCGTCCCCCTCCCGCAGGAGAGGGGGGAAGGCGCGAGGCGACTCAGGGAGTGGCTCATTTCAATGCGCCAGGTGCAGGCCGCACTCGCGGTTGTCTTCGCCCTTCGTGGGGTCTACGTAGTCGAAGTTGTTGGGCAGGCCGTGCTGGACGCAGTATGCATGCAGGTCTTTGGACGACCAGTGCAGCAGCGGTGCCACCTTGATCAGGCCATCGGGGTTGATGCTCACCGGGTCCATCTGTGCGCGCACGGCGGTGTCGGTGGCGCGCAGCGCGGTGAACCACACCTTGGGGGCGGTCTCGCGCAATGCGCGGGCGAAGGGTTCGAGCTTGACTTCTGCGGTAAAGGCCGCGTGGCGTGGGTCGTCGAGCGCAGGCGTTGCGCCTTCTACCGCTTCGCGGTG
>DCVY01000165.1:4973-12082 GCA_002327945.1 Acidovorax delafieldii
AGATCGAATTGGCTCATGGTGTGGGGCTCTGGGGTGTTTTGGGGTTCTGGGCTTTGCTCAAGCTGCGGCCCGGCTGGCAAAAGGTGGGTGGGGGTTCACGGCGTCGCCCTGGTAAAAGCCCGGGAACAGCTTGAACTGGCGCTGCGCATCGGCCGCGTCCACGCCTTCGCGCAGCACGGCCGACGAAAAGCCCGTGCGCTGCATCTGCACCAGTTGGTCGATCAGCACGTCGCCCGTGGCGCGGATGTCGCCCGCAAAGCCGCGGCGGCGGCGCAGCAAAAAGGCCTGGCTGAAGGCGCGGCCATCGGTGAAGTTGGGAAAGTGCAAGTCCACACGTTCCACACTGTCCAGTGGCAGCGCCATGGCATCGGCATCGTTGGGCAGGGCCACGGTGCGGGCGTCACCCTCTGCGGGCGGCTGGTGGTCTTGGGCGGCGAGTAGTTTCAACATCATGGGCATGGGGCGGTGCGCTGGGCCGGGTCAGGCGGCTGCGAGTTCTTCTTTGTGGCGTGCCTGTTTGGCGGCTTCCTTGAACGGGTCCAGGCCCGTGCGGCGCACGGCCGCCTGGAAGGTTTCGCCGGGTTGGCGCAGGTCGCGGTAGGTGGTGAGAACGGCTTCGATCACATCTGGCACTTCGGCGGCCGAGAACGAGGGGCCAATCACCTTGCCGGCCACCGCCGGACCCGACAGGTCAGAACCATCGGAGCCGCCCAGCGTGACCTGGTACCACTCCTTGCCGTCCTTGTCGACGCCCAGGATGCCGATGTGGCCGCTGTGGTGGTGGCCGCAGCTGTTGATGCAGCCGCTGATGTGCAGGTCGATCTCGCCGATGTCATCGAGCTCGTCCAGGTCTTGATAACGTTGGGTGATGGCTTCGGCAATCGGCAGCGAGCGCGCGTTGGCCAGCGCGCAAAAGTCGCCGCCGGGGCAGGCGATCATGTCGGTGAGCAACTGCACGTTGGCGCTGGCCAGGCCCAGGGCCCTGGCTTCCTGCCACAGGCTGAACAGCTGGCTGCCATGCACCCAGGGCAGCAGTACGTTCTGGTCGTGCGTCACGCGGGCTTCGCCGGCGGAGTATTTGTCCACCAGGTCGGCCAATGCGATGAGCTGGTCGCTGGTGGCGTCGCCGGGCGACTGGCCGGGGCGCTTGAACGACAGCGTCACGGCGCGCAGCTGCGGGTTCTGGTGCGCGTGCACGTTGCGCTGGAGCCAGCGGCCAAAAGCCACATGCCTGGCGGCCTGGGCCTTGAGCGAGGCTTCGAGCGCTGCGGGCGCCACGTCAGGAACCTTGGTCAGCTGGGGCGCTACAAAGCAGGCGGCCACGCGGTCCAACTCGGCCTGCGAAATGGTGTGCGGGCCACCGTCGATCTCCAGGATCTGCCGATACTCTTTTTCCACATCGTCGATGTACTGCTGGCCTTCGGCCTTGACCAGGATCTTGATGCGGGCCTTGTACTTGTTGTCGCGGCGGCCATGCTCGTTGTACACGCGCACGATGGCCTCGATGTAATTCATGATCTGGTTCCACGGCAGGAACTCGCGGATCACCGTGCCAATCACCGGCGTGCGGCCCATGCCACCGCCCACAAACACCTTGAAGCCGATCTCGCCCGCCTCGTTTTTGAGCAGGTGCAGGCCCACGTCGTGCCAGCCGGTGGCTGCGCGGTCGTCCTTGCTGCCGCTGATGGCGATCTTGAACTTGCGCGGCAAAAAAGCGAACTCGGGGTGCAGCGTGGTCCACTGGCGCAGGATTTCTGCGTAGGGGCGGGGGTCTACGATTTCATCCACCGCCACACCTGCCAGCGCATCGGTGGTGGTGTTGCGGATGCAGTTGCCGCTGGTCTGGATGCCATGCATGTCCACGCTGGCCAGCAGGTCCATCACATCGGCGCTTTGGGACAGCGGAATCCAGTTGAACTGCACATTGGTGCGGGTGGTGAAGTGGGCGCAGTTCCTGGGCAAGAAGGTGGTGCCCAGCAGGCCCTGGCCATCCATGGCTGCCTTGAACACTGCGGCTTCGGGTTCATCGTATTCGCGGGCGATCCGGGCCAGCACGCGCAGTTGGCGGCTGGCAATTTCGCCATAGGGCACGGCCACGCGCAGCATGGGGGCGTAGCGCTGCACATACCAGCCGTTTTGCAGGCGCAGCGGGCGGAAATCGTCCTCGCTCAACTTGCCGGTCTGCCAGCGCGTGAGCTGGTCACGGAACTGCGCCGCGCGCTGGTGCACGAACTGTTTGTCGAAGGCTGTGTATTGGTACATCGTAAAAACTCAGATCAGAACCAGTTTGGCGCCCGCCCAGGCGAGCAGCAGTGAAAGGGCCGAGCGGATCAGGCGCTCCGGCGTGCGGGAAACCAGGCGCGAGCCCAGCCAGATGCCGGGCAGCGAGCCGGCCAGCAGTTGCAGCAGCAGGGGCCAATCGACCGAGCCCAGAGACGCGTGGCCCAGGCCAGCCACCAGCGTGAGCGGCACGGCGTAGGCAATGTCGGCGGCGATGATACGCGGCAGCGGCAGGTGCGGAAACACCAGCAGCAGCACCGTGACGCCAATGGCGCCCGCGCCCACCGAGGTGAAGGTGACCAGCGTGCCGATCATCGCCCCCAGCAACACCGGCAGGCTCCAGTGGCGCGGCTCGGCTGCATTGGCTGCGCTGGCGCGGCGGGCGGTCAGTTCGGCGGCCTGGCGTTGGGGCGAGAACGCCAGCACCTTGTAGGCCGTGGCAGCGGCGGTGAGCAGCAGGGCGATGCCCAGCGTGCTGGTCATGAGGTTTTGTGCCTGCGCCGTGGCGGGTCCCATGCGGTGCAGCAGCCACAGCGCAGCCAGTGCCGCCGGGATGCTGCCTGCGCACAGCAGGCCCACCACGCGCCAGGGCACCAGGCGCTGGCGCGCCATGCTCACAGTGCCGCCCATCTTGGTGAAAGCTGCGAAGAGCAGGTCGGTGCCAATGGCCAGGTGGGGCTTGACACCAAAGAAGAAAATCAGCACGGGCGTCATCAGCGAGCCGCCACCCACGCCGGTCAGGCCCACGATGAACCCGACGGCAAAGCCCGCAAAAATGAACGCGAAATCATGCATGGCTGCGACTGTAGGGTGCAGGTATATAAATGCAAACTATTGTTTTGTGCTTCTTATATGCTTATTTGCTTATAAGCAAGTCTTGGTGCGGGTTTGCGCGTGTTGGGGTGGCGCGGGCGGGGTTTGCTGCAGGCCGGATGCCCACCTATTGCAGGCGCTCGGTGCCCAGCGCCCTGGCCAGTTTTGCGTCCAGTGGCAGGGGCTCGCCTTGCAGGCGGGCTGCCAGCAGCTCGCCGCACAAAAGGGCCAGGGTCAGCCCCCGTGCACCCATGGCGGTGCAGACCCACAGGCCCGGAAAATCGGCTGCATCGACCGGTCCCACAATGGGCAGGCGATCCGGCGCCGTGCAGCGCACGGCGGCCCAGGACTGCAAAGCGGGCTCTGCCGAAGAAGCATCCCCAAGGTCTGCACCTTTTCCCGGCGTGTCGAGCGCCGGGGCGAATGCAGGCGCCAGCTGCTGCGCTGTCCGGGGCAGCAGGCCCTGCAGCTTGGCCCAGTTGCTGGTGTGGGCCGCCCGGACATCGGTGGCGGATGGCGGCAGGGTTTCCACGCCACGTTCAAAAGTGGAGCCCATCACCCAGGCTTGGCGGCCGCCGGGGCTGTCTTCCAGCGGAAACCGGGGAACCAGGTTGCCATGGCCATTGGCCGGGAACGGCAGCAGGGGCGCAGCCGGGTCGGTATGGATGCCCCAGGACACTTGACCGCGCACGGGCTGCAGGGGCCAGCGGTGGTTCAGCAGCGCCAGGCTGCCGGCGCCCGCCGCAATGACCAGGGTGGGTGCTTCAGCGAGTAAATTGCCTTGGGCGTCCAGCGCCTGCCACGTCAAGGCGGTGGGGCTGCCTTCAGCGCCGGGGTGATCCACGCGGCGCAATTGCGCCACCCGGCTTTCCCCTTGCCAGCGGATGCCGGGGTGCGCGAGCAAGGCCTTGGCCAAGCGCGCCGGGCGTACCCAGCCGGCCTGGTGGTGCCAGCAGGCCAGGGCGTCGGGCGGCAACCGGGCCTCGGCCAGGGCTGCGGGCGGCGCGGGCTGGCTCCAGGCGGCACCCGGCCCGTCGGCCCAGTGGGGCGCCAGGCCGGGTGTGCCGTCGGTGCGGTGCTCCAGCACGCCGCAATGGGCCCAGTCCACGCCTTCGTTCAGCAACCAGCGGGCCTGCTGCAGCGTCGTGCGCACGCCGCTGCGCGACAGGCGCGACAGCACGCTGTCGTCGGGCGACACATGGGGGGCAAACACCCCGGCGGGCAGGGCCGACGCACCCGCTGCAGGCTCGGCGGCCTGGTCCAGCACCACCACTTGCCAGCCGCGCCGTGCCAGGCTGGCCGCCGTGGCGGCCCCGGCAATGCCGCCGCCGATCACGATGCAGGGACCGGGGGGAAGGGGCTCTGGGGTGGTCTCGGGCTGGCGTGTGGTGCGCGGTTTCCAGCGCGGGTTGTAGATGGCCTGGTCGCGTTCGGGCGGCACGCCGGGCACGAGCGTCACCTCGAACCCGCATTGCGCCAGGGCTTCGCGCAGGCCGCTTGCAATCGTCCAGGTGGCCAGCCGCGTGCCGCGCCGGCAGCAGCGGGCCACGGCCTTGAGGGTGTGCAGTTCCCAGGCCTCGGGATGGCGCTGGAGGCTGAAACCGCCAAGGTACACGGCATCCACAGTCAGGCTCTGCTGGCGCAGCAGGGCCTGCGTGTCACCCACACAGAGCGTGAGCAGCACCCGGCCCGCGTCAAACCGCAGGCGGTGCACACCCGGCAGCAGCCCCCACCACTGGCGGTGCAGTTCTTCGGCCAGCGGCGCAAGGTCGGGGTGGGCGGCGGTGGCCCGCAGCAGATCGGCCGCGCTGGCGGGACAGGCTTCGGTCGAGACAAAGTGCAGCAGCGTGGGCCGCTGCGGATCGGACCGCCAAGCCGACCAGGTGACCAGAAAGTTCAGGCCGAAGCCAAAACCAGTTTCCAGAATGCGCCACTGCGGCAGCCCGGCCCAGGCCGCAGGCAGGCCGCAGCCCTGCAGAAAAACGCGGCGGGCCTGGTTCAGGCCGCCGTTTTCGCTGTGGCAGCGGTCGCCAAAGCGCGGGCTGTAGGGGGTGCCGTCCGGCAGCCAGTCAACGGGCTCGGACATGGAGATCGAGTATCAGTTTTTACGGTGCATGCACCATTCGCGACCTATGGAACTGGCGCCGCCCAGGCCAGGGCAGCCAAGCAAGGGCCGCCCCGCAGCGAGGGCTGCGTTCCCCTGCCCACAGCGCTTGGCGCTGTGAGAGCGGGGGGAAGCGGCGAAGCCGCTCAGGGGGTGTTTCCTTTCAGACGCTGGGCGGGACATATCCCGCCGCAGCGTCTGCGCCGCTGCCAAAAAAGTGGTTTTGGTGAAACCTCTTTTTACCGTGCTGCATTGCATCACGCACTGGGCGGGACATAGCCCGCCGCAGCGTCTGCGCCGCTGCCAAAAAAGTGGTTTTCCATCTGCCGGGCCAGGTACTGGCGGGCGCGGGCGTCGGCCAGGTTCAGGCGGTTTTCATTGACCAGCATGGTCTGGTGCTTGAGCCAGTCGGCCCAAGCCTGCTTGCTCACGTTTTCCCAGATGCGTTTGCCCAGTTCGCCGGGGTAAGGGGGGAAGTCGAGCCCTTCGGCTTCTTGGCCGAGTTTGATGCATTGAACGGTGCGTGCCATGGGGTTTCCTTTTGTGATTGGGCATGGGCAGCCACAGGGAGGCGGCTGCTCAAGTGTTTTGGGTATAGAGAGCTGAAGTATCAGTATTTTCAGTTTTGAAGAGGGCTTTCAGAATGCGTTCCATCGGTGATTTGCACCGCAACCCATTCACAAAAGAGGCCCTCCCATGAACTTTCGCCGCGACTTTATCAAGTTTCCCTTCGCCGCCGTCCTGGTGGGCAGTTTGGCCCTGACGGCATTGCCGTCGTTTGCACAGTCTGTGACGCTGCTCAAGGTGTCGTATGACCCCAACCCCCAGGGATGACATGATCGAGCCGGCATCAGCGCGATCACGCCCAAGCCCAAAACCTCGGGTGGCGCGCGCTGGAGCTACCTCGCGGCCTGGGAGTTCGCCAAGCGCCACTATTGCAGCGATGCCAAGGCCAAAGAGTTTGTCGCCCACACAGCGCATCCTGCGGCGGTGGGGCCGTTGACCAGGTGGCCCAGGCGCGCGCGCTGGTGGGGCGGCCACACCACCAACGCATGCCAACGCTGCAAGGCGCGTCAGACCCGGGTCAGCGCTTTGAATCGGGCAGGCTGGCCGGCGCACGCGGGGGTGCGAACAAGTCCCAACTGGCGATGAACAAGGCGGCAATGGCGGGGCCGATGACAAACCCGGTCAGACCGAACAGGGCCATGCCGCCCAGCGTGGAGATCAGCACCACGTAGTCGGGCATCTTGGTGTCTTTGCCCACGAGGATGGGGCGCAGCACGTTGTCCACGAGTCCGATCACGCCAACGCCATACAAGGTGAGCACCACGCCTTGCAATGTGGCGCCGGTGGCCAGAAAGTAGAGTGCCACAGGCCCCCAGACAAGCCCGGCGCCCACGGCGGGCAGCAGCGACAGAAAGGCCATGGCCACGCCCCACAGCACAGGGCCCTGGATGCCCAGAATCCAGAAAATCAGGCCGCCCAGCGCCCCTTGCGATGCCGCCACCACGATGTTTCCCTTGACGGTGGCCCGGATGACGGTGGTGAACTTGCTTGACAGCTGGTGCTTGTGCTCGGGGGCAAGGGGGATGGCGTTGCCGATACGCGTCGCCAGCGCCGCGCCGTCGCGCAGCAAAAAGAACAGCAGATACAGCATGACGCCAAAGCCCACCACGAACGACAGGGTGTTCTGCCCGATGTTCAGCGCCTCGGTTGCAACAAACTGGCTGGCCTGCACTGCGAATGACGACAGTTTTCCCTGCAGTTCGCCCAGGGTCGTGAGGTTCAAACGGTCCAGCAGGCCGGCGGCCCAGGCGGGCAGGGCGGCAATGATCTGCTGCAGATACTGGCCAAAGTTCACCTGGCCGGATTTCAGCCGGTCGTAGACACCGGTGGCTTCCTGGACCAGCGA